>JBMOKS010000517.1:0-9105 GCA_049324355.1 Bacteroidota bacterium | reverse complement strand
TTATTTTCCCATGCTTGTCGATATCCGGTTCAGCATTGAATTTATCGAGCCTTATGCCGTTGATCTTCTTAGCCCTGACCAGTTTGGTAAACTTTTGCAATGAACTAAACTGCGGGCCAAGATCGAGGTAGTGCAAAAAGGCATCTTTATCGTAACCAACGTCAATGAACGCTGCATTTAAACCGGGCACCACTTTCTTCACGGTGCCCAGAAAAATGTCTCCTACGGTAAATTTGTTGCCTTCTGCCTCCTGATGAAATTCAACTAGCGTCTTGTCTTTAAGAAGGGCTATACGACATCCGTCTTGAGTTGCACTAATAATAAGTTCATTGCTCAAAACGCAAAATGGTTAAATTAAAAAATGTGTATAGTCTGGACTAAACAGACGAAATAACCCAGGGCGGGATTACTTCTTCTTATGTCTGTTCTTTCTGAGACGCTTCTTACGCTTGTGCGTTGCCATTTTGTGCTTCTTTCTTTTTTTTCCGCTTGGCATATGTAGTTTTTAGATTTTTTACCCTCCGTACTTTCGGGGGTTTGGTACAACAATTATTTTAAATCCTTCAGGTAAGAATCTACCGTAGCATGTACAGCAGGATCCTTTTCCATCTGTTTCACCTTTTCAAACTGCTCCCGCGCTTGCCGCTTGTTGCCGGTATTCATGTAGGCGATGCCTAACAATAAATGACCCTGCACATGCGATGGATTAACTTGTAACAGTTGTTCCAGCCGCCCGATCGCCAGATCGTATTGGCGCGACTGAATTGACAACATGCCCAAATTGAATAAGGCAAGTTCGTTTTTTGGATCAGCTGCCAGCACTTCCCTGAGCATCCCAATACCTTGCATGGGATTGGAAGAACTCATATAGGTCATGGCGAGTCTTGTCTTTATTTCCAGGTTACGGGGATTAGCCTCCAGGATTTTGCCATAGATCTCCTGAGTTTTGGCGGCCATCCTGTTTTGCTTCTCCGGATTAAGGGAAAGCGTATAAGCCTGGTAATAATAGTCCCCGGCTTTGATCCATCGGTCAGCAGTATTAAAGAACTTCGCAACTTCTTCGGCGAACCACGCTGCGCTATCATATTGATTGGCAGACTCGTATAGGTTTGCTAAAGAGTCGGCAAAGATAGCATTTTTTTCTTTTTCCGTATGGCTATGATATTGAAGACGGAGTTTGTTGATCCTGTTTCTTAACGTTTCAGAGGTTTTAACATGGGCATCCATGTTGCCAGAAATAGAATCCGCCCTGCTGACAGGGCCGCGATCACTTTCATTTTCGACTACTACTTTGGGCAATAGAAAGATCAGCCAGATGACCAGCGCGCTTACTACAATCAGGATAATGCGTGTCTTTAACATGCCGGGTGAAGGAAAGAACATAAACAAAGCATGAAACCAGCGATGTAAGTGACTTTACTTGATCATCTAATGATTACTTCTCCGCCATTTGTTTCACTTTATCGCTGTTTTTGATCTTGTTAATGAAGATCTTGGCGGGCTTAAAGCTGGGGATAAAATGTTCATCAATTACCAAAGCTGTATTGCGCGAAATATTCCGGGCAATTTTTTTCTTTCGCTTCTTGTTGATGAAACTTCCAAAACCACGGATATATATATTATTGCCGCTGGCCATCGAGTTCTTTATAACGCTGAAAAAGGCTTCAACAGAGGCTGTAACGTCCGCTTTATCTACACCGGTCTTTTCAGCGATTTCATTAATGATGTCTGCTTTGGTCACTGTGTTATATTTTTAGGGGTCTAAAAAAATTCGGGAGGGCAAATTTAGCTTGCCCTTCCAGATTTAAAAATTAATATTGAAAAAATTGATTATCAAGGGGATGGACAAACGTTATTTTTCAGAAAAACTCGCCGAGTGGTACCATGAAAACAAGCGTTCCCTGCCCTGGCGGGATACCGATGACCCCTATAAAATTTGGCTTTCGGAGATCATTCTGCAACAAACCCGCGTTAGCCAGGGCCTTCCCTATTACTTGCGGTTTATTGAAAAATATCCGACCGTGCATGCCCTGGCTGACGCCGCCGAGCAGGAAGTTCTCCGCTTATGGCAAGGTTTGGGCTACTACACCCGCGCCCGCAATCTTCATAAATGCGCCAAAACAATTGTGAATGACCATTCCGGTGTTTTTCCCGAACACTACGAAGGTTTGCGTAAACTGCCCGGTATTGGCGATTACACCGCCGCCGCCATCGCTTCTATTTCTTTTCAGGAACCTGTAGCGGTCGTAGATGGCAACGTGTACAGGGTATTGTCACGTGTTTTTGGAATAGACACCGCCATCAATTCGCCGGAAGGCAAGAAAAAATTTACACAACTTGCCAACGAGCTCCTCCAAACCCGCCAGCCCAACCTGCATAATCAAGCTGTTATGGAGTTCGGGGCGTTGTATTGTACGCCTAAAGGCCCGAATTGTGCACAGTGTGTTCTTAAATCGACCTGTTTTGCCCGCCGGCATCAACTTCAACAGCAATTGCCGGTTAAAAATAAACTGAAATCCAGTCGCAAGCGATACTTCTATTATTTCGTGCTCCAGCATCGGAAATCACTGGCATTGAAAAAAAGAGATCAAAAAGACATCTGGCAAGGTTTATTCGATTTTCATTTGATTGAAAAAAATAAGCCAGTAAAAATCGAAAAACTGATCGCCGAGTATGGCCATAAAAATTGGCCTAACAAGAACCCTAAGGTCGATGTATCACCACCCTACAAGCATGTACTCACCCACCAAACTATCACAGCGCGTTTTATTCGTGTTGAAATCGATAAAAGTTTTCAAAGCCTTGATGAAAGGCTGAAATTTTATTCGGCCAAACAAATTGGCTCGTTGCCAAAACCTGTTCTCATCACCCGCTTCCTTGAAGAACAACAACTTTTATAGTTAGACAAAGAATTGGTATTTTTGTAGTTGCCCGAATCTTTTAGATTGCCTTATCAATTTAAAACTGTAGTAAAATAAAAGTGTAATCAATTTTACCATAATAATATATGTCAGGAGTTAACAAAGTGATCTTAGTTGGCCGTCTGGGTAAAGACCCGGAAGTTCGTAATCTCGACAATGGCGCTACTGTTGCCAATTTTACAGTAGCTACATCAGAATCTTATAAAGACCGTACAACCGGTGAAAAAAAGGAGATAACCGAGTGGCACAACATCGTGTTGTGGAGAGGCCTTGCCGAGATCGCTCAGAAATATTTGCACAAAGGCGACCTGGTTTATATAGAAGGAAAACTTCGCACCCGTTCATGGGAAAAAGATGGCGTGACGCGATATACCACCGAGGTTGTAGCCGACAACATGACCATGTTAGGATCACGCGGTGGTGGTGGTAGTTCGTCCGGTGGGGATTATAGCTCGCGGAGCACGGCAGACCGTACTTCTCCGGAAAACAGCTTTGCAGGTGCCGATAGCAGCACGGATGATCTGCCGTTTTGATGTTTCACTAATTTATACTTTGCTTGGACGAGCCTCCCAGTTATAGCCTATTGGCAACGATTTTCTCAGAACCCGCATTGTGGTATTTACTAGGTGCGGCAGTGCTGTTGGTGATGGCGGCATGGACTTCTGCAGCCGAAGCTGCATTTTTTTCGCTCACCACCACCGACATGGAAGGCCTTCGCTCTCATCGTGACCGCATTGCCGTTATTTCAGTTTATTTACTGAGAGAACCCAGGCTTCTGCTGGCAGCCCTCACGTCATTCAAGTATACCCTGCTGATGGGCCTAGCCTTGTTGTCGGGATTTATTTTAATGCGGGTGGCCGGAAACATCATTGGTTCACTGGACATCTTGTTGATTTCCATCGCCCTGTTTTGTTTTGTGGGCGAAATTCTACCGAAGGTTTACGGAGCTCGACAAAATGTTTTTGTCGCGCGTCACTCAGCGCGATTCTGTAGGCTGCTGATCAAAGTCATGCGGCCGCTGTATAGTCCACTGATGAAAGTGAGTCTTCGTGTTGAAAAACGTATGGAGGAGATCACCGAGCAAAACTCCGTAGAAGAACTCAGTCACGCACTGGAACTCGCTTCCACCGAAGCCGAAACCACCGAAGGAGAAAAAGAGATCTTACGAGGTATCGTCACGTTTGGCACCCTCACGGTAAAACAAGTGATGCGGCATCGTTCTGAAATTTCGTCTGTTGACATCAGGCTCGATTTTCATCAGCTCATGAGCTTTATCAACCAGTCGGGTTTTTCTCGAATACCGGTTTATTATGATACACTAGACCGCATCGAGGGAGTGTTGTACATCAAAGACCTGCTGCCGTTCCTCAATGAAGCCCCTCAATTCAATTGGCAAAAATTGCTGCGCCCCGGCTATTTCGTTCCACAATCCAAAAAGATCGACATGCTCCTCAAGGACTTCCAGGAAAAACGCGTTCACATGGCTCTGGTGGTCGACGACCGTGGCGGCACCGTAGGATTGATCACGCTCGAAAATATTATCGAAGAAATCATTGGTGATATCAACGACGAAATGGAAGAAATTGAATTTAACTACAAGAAAATAGATGATCGCACATTTGTGTTCGATGGCAAGACCACATTACATGATTTTTGTAAAACACTGGAAATAGATTCGTCATTTCTCAATGCCATCAAGGTGGAAGATGAAACTTTGGGAGGACTAGTAGTTGAATTGCAGCATGAGTTGCCAAAAGTGGGCGACATGGTAACATTGGATCCGTACACGTTCTTCGTTGAAGCTGTGGACCGCAAGAGGGTGAAAAGGATCAGGATAAAAATTGCTGAACCGAAAGAGAATTAGGTATTAGGCATGGGGGATTAGGTATTAGGGATTGGGGGTTGGGCATTAGGGATTGGGCGTTGGACATTGGCGTTGGGGACATCGAACTTTTTGAACATTATTTGAAATCGGAAATTTGAAATTCATCAGCGTTATTTTTTTTGTTATTGCTTGTGCGGTGCTCATCAGCTGCGACCGACAGTATTTGCCGAAACCGTTGGGTTATAACCGGTTGGTCTTGCCGGAACCGGCCTACCAGGCATCGCCAGACTCGTTGCCATATTCATTTGAGTATTCCAAACATGCCAAGCTGCTCGACGACACTTCGGCCATCAACGAACGATATTGGATCGAGATCTATTATCCGCAGTTGAAGTCGAACGTGCATGTCACCTACAAGCCGCTATATAACAGTAAAACATTGCTGAAAGAATATCTCGACGATTCCTATACCCTCACGGCCAAACATCAAATAAAAGCGTACGCCATCAACGAGGTGATCTCTAAAACACCAAGCGGTAAAACTGCCGTGATTGCCGACCTGGAGGGCGAAGTGCCCAGCCAGTTCCAGTTTACCATCACCGACTCAACTACGCATTTTCTACGCGGAGCATTGTACTTCAACACCAAGGTACAAAACGATTCGCTCGCGCCCGCCATCGAGTACATGAAGAAAGACATCATGCACCTGATCAATACGTTGGAATGGAAAAACCGGTAGTCTGTCAAGTTTCGCTTCCGGCTGTGCTTACTTTCACTTAACTTTCTGTCACTCCTTACCTTCAGGTGATATGAAAAACTACATGTTACTCGCTAGCCTCACCTTCGTGCTGGCCTGCTCCACGAAGCCGGGCGAAAATGAAAATGGCACCGCAGACTCTACGGCCCTCCATGAAACTTCATCGACTGCGTGGCTGGAGCTAGACACAGCGCATCTTAAGGTTTACGAACCCGACGATACTATCGTAAAGTTTACAACGCCACCTCCTCCACAGGATATCAACATCTGGGAAAAAAATAACCTCAAAACCGATAGTCTCGTGAAGCGCATACCCGAAGGTTTGCAATTTCGGTTAAGGAACAATACAGTAAAACTTCTGAAAGAAAACAAACAAACCGACGGTGACGATTACCTGGCCTACACCTTTGTGAGGACCCTGGATGATGTCGACCAATGGCTCGTCATGGCATCTTATTACGAGAGCTTCGATTATGTGCTGGTCGACCAGAACGATGGAACGGAAAATCACCTTTGGGGAGAGCCCGTGTTCTCTCCAGATAAAAAATATTTTATCACCAGCCAAGTCGACCTGGAGGCTGGCTTTGTTCCAAACGGATTCCAGCTCTGGAGCGCAGAAAACAACAAACCTTTGCGACTTTGGGAGCTGATCATCAACGACTGGGGTGCCGACAAGCTGATCTGGACAAAAAATAATTTTATTATCGGCGAACAAACCTACCGGGATGAAGCCAGCGGGGAGCTTAAACAACGGGTGATCAAGATTCCACTCATTTCACGCGAGGTTCAATAGATATGAATGCATTTGTTTCGCAACTGGTTTTGCTATCCATTCTTGCGTTGACCTGCTGTAATGAAAAAGCTCCGTCACCGTCTGGCGACGAAATGCCTTACGAAACTGCCGCATTTAAGAAATACTGGTATAGTGGCATAGCTGAAATTGATTCGTATACCCTCAGCCAATCGCGTTACGGTGAACAACGCAAAGGCGAAGCGGTTCTCATCTTCGTGACCGAAGATCTCTCGAAGAAAAAACAAGTGAAACTCGATGATCCTGATAAATCTGCAGACGATAAAGTCAGTGTGCTCAAAATGAATTTTACCAAAAATTTTATAACCGGCATTTATCCGTATTCCATGATGCTTTCGGTTTTTAAGCCGGTAAATCAACATCAATTCCCGTCCTCGTTAAAAGTCACCATGTCATCGCAGGAATGGTGTGGGCAGGTTTTCACACAAATGAATCTCGAAGGTGAAAAATACAAAGTTCATTCGTACTCCTATTTCGAAAAGGACGGTGACACCGACATTTCACTGAAAAAAGTTTTGTTGGAGGATGAGATATGGAACACCATCCGGATCGATCACACCAGCCTGCCTACCGGCGAAATTGAAATTATACCGGGCTTGTTCTTCACCCGATTGAACCACGTTCAACTGAGAAATCAAAAAGCCCACGCATCAAAAAGTGAAGACGCCGGTGGATTTGTTTATACAATCAATTTTATAGACCAGCAACGAAAGCTCACCATTCACTTTGAAAAGGGTTTCCCGCACAAGATCACAGCGTGGGAAGAGGAAATCATTGCGCATGGCAACATACAACGCACCTCCGGCATACTCGACAAAACCTTGTATGTCGATTACTGGACCAAGAACAAAAACGAGTTTCAATATCTCCGCGATTCGCTTGGTCTGGATTGATTTGACTTTTTTCTGCGAGAATCTGCCTAACCTGCGGAGCAATTTTTCCTGAAGATGTTGGGGATAATACAAACGGTGATTAGTTAGTCTTAAAACATTTTACGCCAAATTGAAACAAGAATTACCAGGCATCAGTATACTTGTGAATGCTTACCTGTAAATACTCCAAATTCTCGTTGCCAGAGCGGTCAGTGTACCTCAACTGTGCTTATATGTCGCCCATGCTGAAAAGCGTAGAAAAAGCGGGGATTCGCGCATTGCGCGCTAAAAGAAATCCCGCAGACATTAAAGCCCAAGATTTTTTTTCGGAAATGGAAACGTTGCGCGAAGAGTTTGCGCAACTCATCAATGCTCCCGATCCGAAAAGAATTGTACTCATCCCTTCGGTTTCTTATGGTATGGCTACCGTGGCCAGAAACCTCAACATTAACAAAGGGCAGCACATCATTGTAGCAGCCGAACAATTTCCCAGTAACTATTACTGCTGGCAAACCCTCTGCGACGAAACGGGAGCCGAGATCAAATCCATTCAACCGCCACAAGACCTGAAAGACCGTGGAAAAAAATGGAACGAACGTATGTTGGAAAGTATCAATAGCAATACAAGGGCAGTGGCCATTGCCAACACACATTGGGCTGATGGAACTAAATTTGACCTCGAGGCCATTCGTAAACGCACGCGAGAGGTGAAGGCGTTATTGATCATTGATGGAACTCAGTCGGTAGGCGCGCTCGGTTTCGATATTCAAAAAATTCAACCCGATGCGCTGGTCTGTGCCGGTTATAAGTGGCTGCTTGGGCCTTATTCTACAGGGCTTGCCTACTACGGAGAATATTTTAACGATGGTAAGCCCATTGAAGAGAGCTGGATGAATAGGCTGAATGCCGAAGACTTTTCTGCCCTGGTCAACTATCAACCTAAATACCAGCCCGGTGCCCTTCGCTATGAGGTGGGCGAACACAGCAATTTTAATCTTGTGCCCATGCTGATAAAATCCATTTCACAGCTAAAGCGGTGGGGTACCGACAACATTCAGCAGTATTGCGCTGAGATTACACGCGGGCCCATTGAAAAATTACGCGAACGCGGATTTTGGGTCGAAGATGAGCGATTTCGCGGAGCACATTTGTTTGGCATACGCCTGCCGAAAGGAACGGATCTGAAAGCCGTGCAGGAATCGTTCGCAAGAAACAAGGTGGTTGTGTCTTTGCGTGGCGACTCTGTGCGTGTTGCCCCCAATGTCTACAACGACGAAAACGATCTGAAGAAACTGGTAAAAGTTTTAACCCGTTAATTCGTTGCACGGCAAATCATCTTCTTATTTCATTGGCGGAATTGTCATATGCTTGTTCGGTGCGATTTGCTTTTCCACTAAAGCTATCCTGGTAAAGCTGGCCTACCGCGATACGCCCGTAGATGCCGTAACGCTACTGGCTTTGCGTATGGTTTTTTCTCTTCCATTTTTTGTGGTCTCTGCGTTTATATCGTCGCAAAAAAGCGACAATGTAAAATTTACATCGCGGCAATGGATGTTTGTCGCTGTGATCGGCTGCCTCGGATATTATGTGAGCAGTCTGTTGGATTTTCTCGGCTTACAATTTATCTCTGCGGGCATCGAACGCCTCATCCTGTTTATTTATCCTACGCTGGTGTTGTTAATATCTGCGTTTGTATTCAAGGGTGAAATCAGCAAACGTCAATGGTTGGCCGTTGGCATCACCTATATGGGTTTGTTGATGGCTTTCTGGGGCGAAGTGAATCTCGAAGGAGCAACGTCTGATTTTTACCTGGGCGCTGCGCTCATCTTTGCTTGTGCCATCACGTTTGCGATGTACATTGTGGGAAGCGGAAAAATGATTCCCGGCATAGGTGCTGCTAAATTCAACAGCTATGCTAT
>JBMOKS010000516.1:2481-9138 GCA_049324355.1 Bacteroidota bacterium | reverse complement strand
CTGCGCCGCTGACTCCCGAGAAGGGAAGGGCACCCATTCCGGAGATCCGCCTGTCGGCCTGGGCCGTACCCTGAAAAAAGGCACCAAGGTCGAAGTTCTTCCAGTTCACAGTGAAGCCGAAGCCGTAAGTAATGCGTGGCACATCGCCGGTACCTATCTTGATTTGATCAGAGTTGTCGATGATACCGTCTCCATTCATGTCACGATACTTGATGTCGCCCGGCCTGATGTCGCCGAATGTTCGCTGATCGGCATGGTTGTCGATATCCTGTTGGCTTTCAAACAATCCCTCCGCTACATACCCCCAATACGCAAGTACGTTTGAGCCCCGACGCTCCATCCAGGGATAGGGCTGCTCGGGCTGATCGTTTTCAATGACCTCGTCGCGGTTGTAGTTGAAACTTCCCCGCAACTGCCAGTTTGTTTTTCCAAAAGTGATATCATACGCTTCGAGGCCGACGTCGATACCCTTGTTGTCTACAATGCCGAGATTTCCCCAGGGCGCATTGTAAAGACCTGCATAGTCAGGCACAACGCCTCGCGGCAAAAAAACATCGGTGCGTCTTTCCCTCCAAAGATCCACCGTGAGCGACAGCCTGCTGTTCCACGTGTTGAGATCAATGCCAAGATTGGTTTTACGTGCATTGGCCCAGCCCACATCCACACCGTAGTCGGTGATCTCGATGCCTCCGAAAGTTTGTTGCGTTCCTTGCTGACCATAGGTGTAACCCGGGCGACTTTCATTGCTGAGGAGCGTGATGTAGCCGAAGCGCCTTCCGCCGCCCGAAATACCCACAAGCCCATCGGAAAAACGAAACTTCAGAAATTGTACGTAGTCGCGCACAGGGGCAAAGAAATTTTCTTCCGATAGCAGCCAGCCCACCGCATAGGAGGGAAAGAAGCCATATCGCCTGTCTGGCGCAAAGTTCTCCGAACCGTTGTAACCGAAGTTGACGTCGACGAAGTACTTATCGTTGTAGGAGTAGGTTGCCCGCCCTGCTAACCCCCGGTTGCGATAAGGTATAGAGTTTGTAAAATTGTCGCCGTCCTGGTTCGTTGCCGGGACGTCGCTGGGAACTACGTTGGTAAAATCGGTTTGATTGTACAGGAGCATGCCGGTCACGATATGCTTGCCAAACGTTCTGTTGTAGTTCAACGCGCTCTCTGTGTAAAATCGCCGGTTGCTGGCGGTGACTCTGCCATAGCCCAACGTAACGTTGGTAGAAGAAAACGTGCGGTTCAAATTCAACGTGCCGTCTGCATGACGGGGTGCATTGGGGTTTACAAACCAGGTGTCTTTGCGTTTAGTACGATTGATGTCGTGGCGATTCCAAGCGTCGAAGCTGAACATGCTGGTGAAGCTCAGCCCTTTGGTAATAAAATCAAGTTGCTGTGTGGCGCGTACATTGGAATATACCTGATTACGAAATTGGTTGCGATAGCCGCGTTGGGTGATGTCGGCATAAGGATTCCGGAAACTGCCGTTGACTTCACGCCCAGGAACCAATCCGCCCGGGTACATCACCGGATAGGCCACCGGAGAAGTTTCCATGATCTGCCCAAAAACGTTTTCCGACAGCTCGCCCGGGTAGTTGGCGTTAGAGATAAATCCCTGTATGCCCAGATCCAGGTGTGTCGTGCGGGTAAGATCGAAGTCGATGTTACTGGTGAAGTTGTATCGCGAAAACCGTGTGGTGGAATTGTATTGCTCAAGGCCATCGGTCTTAAAAAAACCTTCTTCGTCGTAGTAGGCCAATGAAACATAGTACTTCGCTTTGTCTACGCCGCCGCTGGCATTCAGGTTTACCCTGCGATTGGCAGCAGAACGGTTGAACACTTCCCTGAACCAGTCCACGTTCGGATATACGAAAGGGTCTTCACCGCTGGCAGTTTTGGCTATCTGTTCGTCGGTGAAGATGGGAGACTCGCCACGGGTAGTTCGCGCTTCGTTGGTCAGTTGCATGAACGTTGGTCCGTTGGCGAGGTCGGGCACTCGGGTAAAGGATGTGATGCCCTGGTTATAGTTGAAATCAATCTTTGTCTTGCCGGGTTTGCCGGATTTGGTAGTGATGAGAATCACACCGTTGGCCCCGCGCATGCCGTAGACAGCGGTAGCGGAGGCGTCTTTCAGGATATTGAAAGATTCGATGTCCTGGGGATCAAGATTGTCGAGGCTGCGTTCTATACCATCGACCAGTATCAGCGGGCTTACACCGCCGTATTGAGGCCAGCTTGAAAGTCCGCGTATCCAGATGTTGGCGGCGTCGCGGCCGGGTTCGCCGCTTCGCTGAACCTGCACAATTCCCGACACGCGTCCTGCGAGCATGGTGCCGATATTGGCCACTGGCTGTTTGAGCTCCGCCACACGCACAGACGAGTTGGCGCCCACTACGCTGATCTTGCGCTGCTCGCCAAAACCAACTACCACTACCTCATTCAGCGATGTAACATCGGGCGTGAGTTGCACATTTATTTTACTCTGCCGTTGGATGCTTACTTCGGTTGGCTGATAACCTACAAAACTGAATACCAGTGTGCCAGTGCTGTATTCGTCGGGAACCAGAAGCCTGTATAGTCCATTGCTATCGGTGGTCGTTCCCAAGCTGGTACCTTTCACAACGACACTGACGCCGGGAAGTCCAACGCCGGTCTCATCCGAGACACTTCCTTCGATCATAAATTCCGCCCAATGCTCTTCGTTCAGCTCTGACGGCAGTGCAGACGAGGAATTGTTCTCCTTTCTGAACAGGATAATGTGATCGTTAATTACCTTGTAATGGATGTCGAGTGGACGAAGGACGTCATCTAAGATCTCGCTGAGTTTTTCGTTGGTGACGTGAACCGAGATCTTACGGTCTACACCGATGGCCGAGGGGCTATATACAAATTTTACTTCGGCTTGTTTTTGGATCTGCCGTAAGATCTGCCGGATCTCCATGTGATTCACCGACAGGGAAATTTCCTTGTCCAATACCTGAGCGTCGACGTGCCTGGCGAGTGTTGCGCAGGTAAAGGTGATCGCTACGATGAATTGTGTAATGGTGATCTTCATTGCTAATTTGACGAAAGCAACAAGTCGTTTATTTTTAATAACTTTGAAAGTTTTGTTCTTCGAACTGAATTCCGGGACAAAACACCCCGAGTTTTTCGGGTGTATAAGGCTGGCAATGCTCCAACATTGTCAGCTTTTTTTTTGAATTACGTTATGCGGTAAGTATTTCTCGATTTCATTGGTATTTGGGTTTAATTGTTTAAGTCAACATTTTCCGCCCTGGAGGCGGATCTTTGTGCCTTCGATCTTGTAGTTCGCTCCCACAGACTGGCAAATAATTTCAAGCTTGGAATACAGGTCCTGATCTTTGATATCACCGGTGAACGTGCAATGATTGAGGGCAGTGTTTTCCATAAAGATCTCGATGCCATACGTAGTCTCAATGTCGTTCAGCACCTGCGAAAGCGGCGTGTCGTTAAAAATGAAATTGCTTCCTTCGTTGATGCCATGGGATGTGATCGGAAGCGGAACTTTTACTAGCGATACAATAAGGTCTTTGGTGTTCTGGTGGTAGGTGACCATTTGATTCATGGTGAGCTCAACTTTGCTCTCGCGGCCATTGAAAA
This sequence comes from Bacteroidota bacterium, assembly GCA_049324355.1. Taxonomy (GTDB): domain Bacteria; phylum Bacteroidota; class Bacteroidia; order Cytophagales; family Cyclobacteriaceae; genus Chryseosolibacter. The sequence continues at coordinate 5,520 of JBMOKS010000516.1, read as the reverse complement.
GGTCATGGTACAGGTTGCGCTGATATTCGTTGCGCGATACGATCACTTTGCCGGTCAGTACCGTGACCTCGCTCCTATGATTGGCGCCGCTGGTTTTAACAATAAAGCTGGTACCGACCACTTGTGTGATCAGGTTATCGCTGAAAACATAAAACGGACGTGACGGGTCTTTGCTAACATTGAAGAGGGCCTCACCGGTGATAAATACCTCCCGTTTTTTTTCGGTGAAGCTTTTAGGATACCTGAGTGCTGCGCCAGGTTTAAGTTCTACAACGCTGCCATCTTCGAGCTGAAGTTTTCGCGATTGCGCGGTGTGGTTGGCCTCTGTAATTTGATCGGTTTCTGCCAGGCTTAGGAACTCCGCCGTAGTATTTTCTTTTGTCCCCGCCCAATATAGCGCAATGGCTAGAATGCCGATGAGCGATGCTGCCACGGCAAGTTTTTTCCACGGCCTGTCAGGTTTCAACGATTTCGTTCGTTCGTTTGGAGTTTTCTGCTCACCAACCTTGGCAGTAATGGTATTCCATAGTTTTTCATCAATAGCAGAAAGCTCTGCTGCCTGAAGATCCTGCAAATCGTCGTCGTCGAGCATGCCATACCATTGCTCGACAATTTTACGTTCCTGTTCGTTGCATTTTCCGGCCAGGTAACGCTTTAACAAATGGTGAAAAGCTTTTCTGCTCATGGCTTACAAAGAGGGTTTATACCTTATAAGTAAGCCTGCGGGGCTTTACCCCTAAAGTGCCATCAAAAAAAATATTTTAAAAAATGGAAGGATCAGAGAAGCCCTGACCAAAGCAAACTGAAGACAAGATAATCTTTAAGGTGAATGCGCATCAGCCTGAGTGATTGGGTGATGTGATACTCTACGGCTTTTTCGGAAATGTTCATAGCCTGTGAAATTTCTTTTACCGACCTATTTTCTACACGACTGAGCTTGAACACTTCCTGTGTTTTCTGCGGCAACAACGCTATACCTTTTTCTATTGCCTCTGAAAGATCTTGAAATAAAGTGAGCTGTTCGGTGGTGTGCTCGAATTCGTCGGTACTACCCTGGATGTAGCTCAGGTATTTTTCATGGACGATCTGCGACTTATAATAATTAATGATGCCGTATCGGATCGAGGTGAAGAGCCAGGGCTGAAGGTTCAGTATCCTGTTCTCCTGGCGTTTCTCCCAGAGGCTGATGAATAGATTTTGAGTTAGTTCTTCCGCTACTTCTTTGCTGTGAACTTTTTTATAAGCAAGCAGAAAGACACTCTTCCAATAGCGAACATATACCTCACGAAACGCATGCTCATCATGACTTGCAATCAGGTTTAGTAATTCGTGGTCTTCGATAGCTGCGTAATTCATAGGGCTCCTGGCATCTAAGTAAACAAAAAAATATTCCTTTTCAAACGACTGTTGTAAACTAACACTGCCACCACAGTTTTTTTGATTAGGGCGACCTGTTCCTTGTTCTTAATTTGCGTTGTGCACACACGACCAATCGTTCGCAAGCCTGAAAAAAAACTTAAAGAGAAAGATTGCCCGCCATGGACTCATTGAAAATTCTTCTTTTGAAATGATCTTACGCTAGTGGAAGGAAAAATTGTCGGGCATGATTGCGGGCTTTTTACTAAGTTCGAAGATGCGATTACTTGCCCTCTTGCTGGTAATTATTCAAACAAGTTTTGGCCAGGTTTCTGCTGTCCGCCAAAAAGCTCTTAATAGTTACGTCGATTATGCCAATCAGTCTGCGGAGGAAGTTACCAGTATTGTCAAAAGCATAATTGAATATTATCCGAAGATGCATAAAAAAAACTCGTGGGGCACGCTGCGTTATATCTGCCCCGTGCAGATGGATGAGTATTATTGGAATACAGCCTGGGGACAAAGCAAGTCCAATGCAACCATTTCGCCTGATCTCAACCAAAAACTAAAAGACCTGCGCACCGCTGCCGAAAAGATCGATGAAAAATGTAAGGTGCTCGATACTTATCACAAGCTCGAGGATTATAAGCAGGATAACTTCGCCAAAGCCGAGGCCCTGATCAACGAACTTCAATTGTTACTGGTGGATTATAAAAATTGCCAAGCGGGCCTGCAAACTTCTCTTGAAGCTGCATTTAAAAAATTAATTTCCGCCGAGAGTGTCTATCGCAAAGCCGATGTTCAAATGGCGCAACAGGTGGCGCGGGAAAGAAGTTTTCTTGATCTGTTGTCGTTCAATCTCAAAAGTGAGATCCATACCGGGTGGCCAGTAGACAAACTCGGGCAAAGCATTTTGGAGACGGACGCTCAGGTCAGTATTTTGAAAAAAAATAAGGCTCCACTGCAATATCCGGCCAGCAGCATGTGGACATCATTTCAGAGCTCACTCACCTCGATTTTAGAAATTAAAAGAAAAGCGCTGGACGAATATAATGTGGAGGCAAAAAAAACTGACGTACATGGCAACGATGTTTATTTAAGCCTGATCAATTATTTCAACGGAACGTTAGTGTCTGACTACAATACGTTCGTGCAATTCTCTGAACGAGATAAGTATTATGGATTAAAGACAATTAAATATGTTCCGCTGTTCGAGATCCGCACGCAATCAGAAACTATTCAGGTCGATGTAAAACCGTTTAACGACGCGCCCCGGACACCGGTGGTGCTGGCCAGGCAGAAGACTGCCATCAGCAAAGCAGCTTATGACGCGTTGAATAATTATATCGACTTCATTAACGAGAGCTGGCGCCAAATACAATATATGCAGTCTGTTCTCTCGAGCTTCAGCAGCAGCGCCGCGTATTACAAAACATTGGAGTCCTTTGAACGGCGTGCGGGCATGTCGTTCGATTTTAAAAATTATCAGGTTCCCCTTTCTGACTATCAGAAGGCTATAACCGATAGTAAAGTGTTGCCACCCCCAGCTATGAAATCGTTGAACGAACAGGCTGAAGTACTGCTCAATATTTTGAAGGAGATAGAAGCTCAAAGTGCGCTGCTGGAAAATGAAGTAAAAGAACGGCGTTATGAAAAAGACCGGCTCGAAAAAGTATATCAGAT
>JBMOKS010000516.1:0-2471 GCA_049324355.1 Bacteroidota bacterium | reverse complement strand
AGGCAGAAAAAATTGCTGGGGGTTTGGGACGAAAGAAAAGAACAACTTTACGCCGACATTTGCGCGGTTTACGATGCTTTTCCGCCATCCAACGCCGCTAGTTCCTGGTACATTTCCGGCACAGCTCTCAGGACGCTCTCCTTACTGGATCACGACGCACTCTTTTTGGCAAAAAAGTACTACCAAGGCGACTCCAGCATTGCGATTTCTACAGATAAGATAGATCAGGCCTGGCGCGACGTTATTGCCAGGGAATACGACAATATGAAAGGCATTCAAAAGATCGGGCGCAACAACGGCCTTTGTCCGTATACACCCTATGAGGACCTTCCGGAAACGTCGAAACAGCTGAGCGAGGAGCTTAAGAAGTTGAAACCAGCTAAAAGTCTGGCAGGCTATAGTCATCCGTACCATACGATGGTTTATCTCTATAACGATATCGTAGACGATCACAATAAATTCTGCGACCTGTCTACCGGTGTTTTTTTGTTAAAGACGATCAAGCAACCTGAGCTTTTCACAATAAAATATCCGGAAAAGAAAACGACAGAAGAGATTTTGAAGCCTGCCGACACTCAACCGGTTGTTTCGCCAACACTGCGGCGCGATGAAGTGGCTGTTGAGACGTCGCATGAACAAACGAAGATCATTCGCGATACCCAAGTTTTACATGATACAGTTTATATCGAAAAACGAGATACGGTTTATGTCGCCGAAGCGGACGATAATTTGCGCTCAATGGAAGGTTATGCCACCAACAACATGGTGTTGCTATTGGATATCTCTGGCTCGATGAACTCGCCAGAGAAATTGCCGCTGTTGAAACAGTCGGTTCTTGAGTTGCTATCGATGATGCGGCAGGAAGATGAAATTTCAATCGTAATTTTTTCAGCAAAACCGAAGGTGCTACTCAACTCGACTTCTTTTAAAGAAGAAGAGAAGATCAGCAGGGCGATCAATGATTTGAAATCGTCAGGCAAGACCGACGGTAATGCGGCGCTGAAAATGGCCTATAAGGTCGCCGATGAAAATTATATCCGGGGTGGCAACAACCGTATTATTCTGGCTACAGATGGCGAATTCCCGGTGAGCGAAGAGACCATTCGGTTGATCGCGAAATTCTCTGGCGACGATATTTTTCTTACCATTTTCGACTTTGGAAAGGGCCGTGGCCCCGCCAAAAATCTTGAAAAACTGGCAACACTCGGAAAAGGCCATTTCGAATTAATTTCGAAGGAGAACATCGAATTAAAACTTATCCGCGAGGCGAAGGCGAAGAAAAAGAAATAGGCTGGAACAATCGCTTTTTTTATTTTTGACAAAATCTTCGTATGCCGGTTCCTGAACTTTTGAAAGAAATCGAGTCCCTCTTTAATGAACTTCAAAGTCTACGGCCTCTAAAAAGAGAGGATGAAGAACGGCTTTGGAAGAAATTCAGGTTAGAGTGGAATTTTAACTCCAATCACATGGAGGGAAATACACTGACTTACGGCGAGACTGAACTGCTCCTGATGTTCGGCAAAGTGAGCGGCGATCATGAAGTGCGCGAGTTGGAGGAAATGCAGGCCCATGATGCTATAGTGAAGCTCGTTAGAGAGTATGCTGCCGATAAAACGCGCGATCTTACAGAGTCGGATATCAGGCAATGGAATAGGACGATTTTGGTGAAACCCTTCTGGAAGGAGGCCATAACACCCGATGGCCAAGCGACTCGTAAGTTAATTGAGCCAGGCAATTATAAAAGTTCGCCGAATTCAGTGAGGTTATCCAATGGTGAAATATTTCACTATGCTTCACCCGAAGAAACTCCGATAAAAATGCGGGACTTGCTGGATTGGTATCGCAACGTAACTGAAGCGAACAAGCTACATCCAGTGGAAATAGCTGCATTGCTTCATTATAAGTTTGTAAGAATACATCCCTTCGACGACAGCAACGGACGCACAGCTCGGTTGCTGATGAATTATGTGCTCTTGAAAAATGACTACCCGCCTGTCATTATTAAATCGGCTGATAAGAAGAATTATTTGTTCGCTTTGAATAAAGCAGATACCGGCGATGAAAATGCTTTTGTGGAATACATCAGCAATCAATTGGTATGGTCGCTGGAAATAAATATCAAAGCTGCGAGAGGAGAAAGTATTGAAGCGCCTGACGATATTGATAAGGAGATTTCCGTCTGGAAGAAAAATTTGAGCGTAAAATTACCTCCACTGACAAAATCGAACAATGTGGTCATTGACCTGTTCCGATCAACAATTCAAACATTTATCCAAGAATTCCTAACCAGAGCGGGCCAATTAGACGAGATATTTCTAGAAAAACGAATTTGGATTTTATATCGGATTGGTGATCAGGGAAGCCACGATGTTACAAGTGACAAAAACTACGGTTTGATGCATTTAGAGGCCAAATTAACTCAACTCTTACAGTCCAATGGCACAATGCCGCATAGAGTTGACTACATTGGA
>JBMOKS010000515.1:0-9161 GCA_049324355.1 Bacteroidota bacterium | reverse complement strand
CCCGTGAACAAGGATCGATTATTCAGAAGGAACGTCGCCGCAATAAATTGCTAATGGACCGGCAACTGGAAATGCAGCAGACAAAAAACGAAATCAGCCTGCTGCTGGCGGAGCAAGAACAAAGCAAGCTAAAACTCAGACAAGCGGACCTGGAGCAACAGAAAAAAGAAAAAGAGCTTGAACTCAGTCAAAGCCAGCTCGCCATACTAAAAAAGGAAAACGAACTTCAAAATGAAAAATACAGGAACAAGGATCTGGAAAGCCGACAGATCGCGCAGATGCTCGAGATCCTGAAACAAAAATCAATGGCTGCAGAACAACAGCAAAAGGCCGTCGAACAACAGCAAAAGATTGACCTTCTGCAAAAGGAAAAAATCGTTCAGCAACTGCAACTGGACAAAAGAAAAGAAGACATCCTCCAACTCGAAAGAGAAAAGCAACAAAACAGCAGGATCAAAACTTACAATATCTCCATCAGCATCTTATTATTCTTATTGTTGATGGTGGCCATACAACTTTACCTGATCCGAAATAAACGGAATAAACTTCTTACCCAACACAATGCCACCATCAGCCGAATGAACACGGAGATCACCACTCAAAATGAAGAACTTGTGTCGATCAATGAGCAACTGAACGATCGAACCAATGAACTGCATGAGCAGAACTTAAAAATGGCCAGCGTACAGGAAATTATCCGCGAACAAAATGATAAACTACGCCTCTATAACAAAAACCTCGAAGATGAAGTAGAACGGCGAACCAAAGAGATCATGCAAAATAATAGCCGACTCCTGGACTACAACGAACAAATGGAAAAATTCACCTATGCTATCTCGCACAACCTGCGCGCACCAATAGCCCGTTTGCTGGGCCTTGTCAACGTAGTGGACTACGCCAGCGCCGCCGATCAGAAATATATCCTGGAGAAGATCAAAGAAAGTTCGCTCAATCTCGACGATGTTATTAAGGACCTTAGCAGGATACTAGACCTGCGATCGGAATCGCACGTTACCGAACCGGTAGACCTGAAGGTGAGGCTTCGCAAGGTCACACATATGTTGGAAAACAATATTAAAGAGACCGATACAACCCTTGTTGCAGACTTTCATAACGCGCCGCTGATCTCCGGCATCACCACCTATATCGACAGTATATTTTACAACCTGATAAGCAATGCCATTAAATACCGCTCGCCAGAGCGTGCTCCGGTTATTTCCATCCAGTCAATGCATGAAGACAACACTTACGTGATCCGGTTTTCGGACAACGGCATTGGCATAGACCTGCAAAAGTATGGCGATAAGATCTTCGGACTCTACAAAAGATTCAACCTTGAAATAGAAGGCAAAGGTCTCGGACTTTATTTGGTGAAGTCGCACGTTCAAGCCATGCATGGACAGATCAAAATCGAAAGCATTCCCAACCGAGGAACGACTTTCAATATTATCCTGCCCGTGATTGACACAACGCAGCAAAATATGACGGAGGTTACCAATAAAAAAGAGCTATAGTTTCTTCACCCACAGCCCTTTTCCTTTCATCTATTGCAACGATGACTGACGTTTTTTTATCGGAAAAATATTATGCCTGACACCTTTAACAACTTCAAATAAGTATCTTACTTGAAAAAAAACAAACTGATGTATAATCTTAACAGGCGCGTCGCGATCGTTGGAAGTCAGCGCATTCCGTTTGTGCGTTCATTCAAAGAATATAGTCGCACTACCAACCAGGAAATGCTCACCGCTTCGATCGAGGCGCTGGTGAGAAAATATAATCTAAAGGGAAAATTGCTGGGCGACGTAGCGTTGGGCGCTGTGATGACGAGTTCCATTGAGTGGAATCTGTCACGAGAAGTTGTATTGGGCACCAGTCTGGATCCGCGCACCCCTGCATTTAATGTACAACGCGCATGTGGCACAAGCCTTGAAACCATTTCTTTGATATCGCTGAAGATCGCCACCGGCCAAATTGAATCTGGTATTGCCGGGGGCAGCGACACGAACAGCGATCTGCCCATCATGATACAACGTAGCCTGGCCTGGAAGCTTATCGACTTAAATCAGGCTAAAAATTTTGGCGGCAAGCTTTCAAAAATATTGCGAATTAGGCCCGGCGATCTGCGGCCAGCATACCCGGGAATAACCGAGCCCCGTACCGGACTTTCCATGGGCCAGCACACCGAGAAAATGGTTAAAGAATGGGGCATCACACGTCAGGAACAGGATCAGTTCGCCTACGAAAGCCATATGAAGGCGGCCTCCGCCTATCGCGATGGATTTTACAACGACCTGGTGATACCATTTAAAAACGTGACCCGGGATACCATCGTCAGAGCGGATACCACACTCGAAAAATTAGGAAAGCTAAAACCCGTTTTCGATCGGAGTGCGGCTGGCACGCTCACTGCAGGAAACAGCACCGCCCTTACAGATGGCGCCGGAGCTATGTTGCTGACATCTGAAGAATTTGCTCGTCAAAACGGCCTTTCTGTCCAGGCTTATCTGGTGGATTGCGAAGTAGCGGCGGTTGATTTCGTACATGGCGCTGGACTGCTTATGGCTCCTACCCTGGCCGTGGCAAGAATGCTCAAGCGTAATAATCTAAAATTACAAGACTTTGATTTTTATGAGATTCACGAGGCTTTTGCGGGCCAGGTGCTCTGCACCCTCAGAGCCTGGGAGAGCACTGAATATTGCAACTCAGTGCTTGGCTTAGATCGCCCCTTGGGCGCCATTGATCCGCTCAAGATGAACATAAAAGGCGGAAGCGTGGCTCTGGGCCATCCCTTTGGAGCCACCGGCGTTCGTGTAGCAGGAAACCTGGCTAAATTACTGGAGTCTAAACAACAGGGCCGAGGGCTTATCTCTGTTTGCACAGGAGGTGGTATGGGTGTAACAGCTATTATAGAAAGATGATGTAACTCACATCTTTCCCTCCCAGGGCGAATGCCCGATCCTGGGGATCGCTTTCCTCAGTCACATACGCCTGTCAAAAAAGATCGGTAGTCTGTGGTGATCCTTTTTAAAAACTTTCGGGCGGCAAATTTTCTTATCTGTTAAGCCTGACAAGGCGACTGGAGCGGAATCAGTCATTCATTTACCGTGACCAACAATACTTTTAAATTTTGATGAATAAATCCGACGAAGCTGTGTTCGGGCATAACATTTTTAGATGTAAATTCCCTAACAACTTCCGCTTGACGTTAATCCTGGTGCGCCACCGCACCATGTAACAATAAACCAACTCGATCTATACCGACTAAACCTGTACGTCGCATGAAGGTATTGATGTTTGGGTGGGAGTTCCCACCGCACATATCCGGAGGTCTTGGCACCGCATGTCACGGACTAACAAGCTCACTCAGTCGGGAAAACGTCGATATTCTGTTTGTAGTGCCCAAATTGCACGGAGGCGAATCTGCCAGCCGAACCCATTTTCTCGGTGCCAGTAAAGTTGCGATTCCCCAAAGCCGGCGACGTCACACGCCAAAAAAAAGCATACAAACATTATCTCCGGCGCAAGGCCTATATCATACCACACGAACTTTCGAAGGAGGAGAACTCACACAAATAGATATTGAATCTGCCCTCTCTCCCTATCAACAAATGGAGAGCTGGGAATACAACGAGATAACACGATGGAATTATCAATTTGGCAAGCATCACGAACACTTTCAAGCCGTACGCTGCGAGTCCGACCAAAGCAATTTTCAGCCGGGCCAGACCTATAATTTTTCTGGAAGCTATGGTCCACACCTGATGAACGAAGTTGATCTCTATGCCGCTGTGGCGACGGTCATCGCCAAGCAAAACTCTTTCGATGTGATTCATGCGCATGATTGGATGACCTACCCCGCTGGCATTGCGGCGAAAAGAGTCAGCGGAAGACCACTTGTCGTGCACGTGCACGCAACCGAATTTGATCGATGCGGGGAGCACGGGAGTCGGGCTGTACATGCCATTGAATACGAAGGTATGATGGCTGCCGATCGAATTGTAACGGTGAGCGAGTGGACCAAAAAAATTGCCATGGCGAGATATTGTATTCCTCCTGAAAAGATAGAAGTGGTTCACAACGGCATACAAAAAAAGATTCCGGCCCCTCATGCCAAAATTCACGGCATGGGATCGAGAATCGTCACCTTCCTGGGAAGGATCACTCACCAGAAAGGCCCCCTGTATTTTGTTGAAGCTGCACAGAAGGTTCTTCAAAAACTTCCAGACGTGCATTTTGTTGTGGCCGGAGCAGGCGATCAGCTTCCCCTAATGATCGAACGTGCAGCCCGCCTGAAATTGTCGTCGCATTTTCACTTCACTGGTTTTTTGAGAGGCCACGATGTTGAACGGATCTGGGCAATGTCGAAGGTCTATGTCATGCCCTCGGTCTCCGAACCATTTGGCATCGCACCCCTGGAAGCAATCCAGGCCGGCGTGCCTGTGATCATTTCGAAACAGTCGGGTGTTGCCGAAGTTATGCCCCACGCGCTAAAAGTAGATTTTTGGAATACCAGCGCGCTAGCCCAAGCTATCTGCAGTGTTTTACAATACCCAGGATTGTCTAAAACGCTCAGGAAAAATAGCCGCGCCGAAATCAAAAATGTAACCTGGGAAAAGGCCGCCAAACAACTAACGAATCTTTACCATGACCTCGCCTTCCAATAACACCCGAAATCTGGTTTTGTACTTTCAGGTCCATCAGCCCAAAAGATTGGCCACCGTGTCGTTCTTCGACATCGGTTCGGGCACCGATTATTTTGACGAGGAACTTAATCGGAGCATCATGCAGCGGGTGAGCCGCAATTGTTATATCCCTGTGAACAAGTTGCTGTTAAAACTCATCCGCAAACATCCCGAGATCAAAATCACCTTTTCCATCTCGGGCGTGGCATTGGAACAAATGGCATTATACGCTCCCGAAGCCCTGGAAAGTTTTCGCGACCTGGTGCTTACTGGCTCTGTAGAACTGTTGGGAGAAACCTATTATCATTCACTGTCTTTCATGCTTTCGCAGCACGAAATGGAAATACAAATTTTGAAACACGTAGCTGCCATCGACGAATATTTTGGCGTGAGACCATCCGTGTTCAGAAACACCGAATTGATCTATAACAACAATATTGGACGACGTGTTGGCATGCTGGGCTTCAACGGCGTATTGATCGACGGCGTCAATAGCATTCTCGATCAACGCAACGCCAATGATTTATACTACCATCCGGAAGAAACCCATGTAAGACTGTTCTTAAGAAATTACCTATTGAGCGACGATATCGCCTTCCGCTTTTCACAATACGGCACTCCGTTAACTGCGGAGAAATACCTCACATGGTTAAAGGAATTGCCACCGGAAGAACAACTGGTGACCTTGGCCATGGACTACGAAACTTTTGGGGAGCATCAGAAAAAAGAAACGGGCATCATCGACTTCCTGGGACGATTATTAAAGGAATTGAACAAAGAAAAAACCATCCAGATGGCCACGCCTACAGAAGTAATTCGGCGCATGAAGCCTTGCGGTGCGCTTTCTGTTACAGAATCAATATCATGGGCCGATCAGGAACGCGACCTTTCTGCATGGCTGGGCAACGAAATGCAACGCGATGCCTTTGGCTCGCTCGCCCGTATAGAACCTGAACTCAAGAACATTCATGACAAAACGCTGCTTCACCTGTGGCGATGTTTGCAAACCAGCGATCACTTATACTACATGTCGACTAAAAAGGGTAGCGACGGCGGCCTACACAACTACTTCAGTCCATACCCGTCTCCCTACGAAGCGTTCATCAACTATATGAACATCATGACCGACTTTTCGCTAAGGGTTCAGGCCACAAAGATTGCTACCCGGAGAAACAAAAGACCCAGCGTGGGCAGCCACAAGGCCGATATTCCCTTTGGGCTTCAGCTGTCGTGAGCGGCTTCCGTATTTCGTAAATTGACTGTAAACACTGGGCGCCCCTCCTCTTTCACCATACGATCAGAGAGATGACCCGAGAGCATCCTGAATATCCCGCCTCGGTGATTTCGCAATACGGCCACCAATCCAGCTCTCACATTTCTGGCGTATTGGATCACACCTTCCATCTTGTCGTACGCCTCAAGTATAACCACTTTGAAGCGCCTGAGCTGAGCGATCTGCGCCATTTGCGTAAAGTATTCATCGAGCAGGATGTTTGAATCGGTAGCGTTGTCGCGCACATGCACGAGATGGATCTCGGATTCAAAACACGCAGCCAGGTCTTGTATGAAACTGAGGCCCCCGGCCACCTGGTTGTCAGTGATCACCTCTACACCTACTACGATAGTTTTAAAATGCTCTATCTCGAAACCGTCGCGAACAGACAACACCGGGCAGGTAGAAGTTTTAATAGTCTGTTCCGTATGGTTGCCGACAAACGCCTCACGCGCGTTCTCTTCTCCTGACGTACCCATCACCACGAGATCGATGTCGTGAGCTTTTAAATATTCGTCAATGCCACTCTTAAAATTATCGTCAACAAAGGCAAATTCTATGGTCACTCCTTCATGTGCATATTGGTGTACCAGTTCTTCCAGCCGCTCTTTGTTAGCATGCAGCAGGGAGAGCGTAAACCGTTGTTCTTCCCCATCGATTTTAAGACTAACATCGCCTGTGGCCGTAAATGTTTTTCCCAAGGGATGCTTCATGAAATTGACAAGCCTGATCGTGGCTTTTGAACGCTTGGCTATTTCTATGGCCAGCTTCAATCCTAGTTCAGCAATATCACTCAAGTCGGTAGGAACAAGTATTAGTTTCATAGTCCAAAGTCATTGGTTATGAAATGGAGATAAGAAAATCACGCCAACATCGCCACAGCTGCCGTCTGATGAAGGTCTCTTGTGCGCGGTAATAATTCCACACGTACTGAAATGCAATAATCTTTAATTAAATTCGGGGACCTGTAAGTAATAATCACCTTTAAACTGTTTTACATGAAAAGAAAAGCAACCGCTGTCTGGAAAGGATCAGGCAAAGAAGGCAATGGCCACCTCACCACCCAAAGTGCCATCCTTGATAAAACTCAATATTCATTCAACTCACGGTTTGCGGAAGGCAAGGGAACCAACCCCGAAGAACTGATTGCCGCAGCCCATGCAGGATGCTTTACCATGAAATTGAGTTTCGTTTTAGGAGAAGCAGGATTTACACCCGAAGAAATGACCACCGATTGTTCCATTACTATCGACAACGGAACCATAACACAGTCAGAGCTGGTTCTGCATGCCAAAGTACCGGGCATCAGCAAAGAGAAATTTCAGACTTGCGCCGAAGAAGCGAAGAAAACTTGTCCGGTGTCTAAATTATTGAATACCAACGTCACACTTCAGGCGAATCTGGCTGTAGAAGCAAAAAGCTGAAAGCAAAAAGTAAAAAGCTGAAAGCAAAAAAGCAAAAAGCTGAAAGCAAAAAAGCAAAAAAGCTGAAAGCAAAAAGCAAAAAAGCTGAAAGCTGAAAGTATAAATTGTAATAGCTAAGAGCTGAAAGCCGGTGTTCTCCGCTTTTGGCTTTTTGCTTTCAGCTTTTAAACCGTCTTGAGCAGTTTCAATTGCTCTTTCAATTGTTTGAGGTGATCGCTGGCGCTTTTGATCTTGTCATTGAATTCGTCGCGCACTTTCTCGGCATTCTGCGAGCGCGAGAAAAACTCGAGGTTGTTTCTCCAAAGCGCGATATCGTTCTCAACTTTACTGATCTTCTTACGAATGGCTTGCTCCTTATGGTAGATTTTACGATCGGCCATAGGATCTTTGCGTAGGTCGTTCAACTGATTCTCCAGTAGTACGCGGCTCTTTTCGTCGTCGGTGAGGTGCGGTATTGTTTGAACGAATTTATCAACCGCTTCGGAATAGCGGGTCTTGATCGTATTAATATCCTTTCGTGGCACAAATCCGATGGCGTTGTAACGATCCTGTAAGTCGTTGAGAATATCAACAGTCGCCGTTCCCTCCTGGGTGTGCTTCTCCAACTCTTCGCAGATGGCCACTTTTTGTTGCAAATTCTCATGCTGCTCCTGCTCTACCCTCCCTTGTTGGCCGCGCTTCTGCTCAAAGAAAAAGTCGCACGCTTCCTTAAATTCCTTGAAGACTTTTTCTCTGAATTTTTCGGGCACCGGGCCAACGTCTTTCCACTTCTGCTGAAGTGTTTTTAATTCGTTGGAAGTCTTATCCCAATCCTGGCTTTCTCTTAGTTCTCGTGCTTTACGAACAAGTTCATTCTTCAATTGAAGATTATGCTCACGCTCTTCGTCGAGTTTCTTGAAGAAGTTATTCTTGTTATTGAAGAAAGTTTTGAACGCTGACCAGAATTTCTTGTTTACCTCCTTGGCCTTCACACGAGGGAGGCCTCCGATATTTTCCCATCGTTTCTGGATATCGAGAATCTCCTTGGTCTTTTCGTTCCATTCCTTGATGCGGTCGGTCTGGAAAGTGGCAAAGGCCTGAGCGTCATCGGCGAGCTTTATTTTCTGCTCAAGATTCTGATGAAGGTCTTCCTGTAGTTTGTGTAAATAAGCGTCGCGTCGCGCATAAACTTTATCGGAAGCTGTTTTGAATCGTTGCCAAACACTTTCTTTATCTTCGATGGGTACAGGGCCAATATGTTTGAACTCATGATGCAGTTCATTCAATTCGCGGATCGCGTCTTTAATGATCTCTATGTCCGCCAATCGCTCTGCCCGCACACATATATCAAGTTTAGATTCCAGATTCTTTTTGCGATCCAGTTCCTTGAGCTCGAAATAAATGCTTTGCGTGTCGTAAAATCGATCGACCAGCGCATGATAATTTGCCCACAGCGTCTTGGCTTGCACGCCCGGCACCGGACCAGTGGATCTCCACTCTTTCTGCAGTGCCTTGAATTCTTCGAATTGATTGGTACTATCTTGGGCGTCGACCAGTACACGTAGTTTTTCGATCAACTCTACCTTCTTGCGTAAGTTATCCTGCTTTTGCTCTTCCTGCTGGCGAAAGTATTGCGCTCTTCTATCTTTGATCAGTTTAAAATTGGCATCGAAGGCAATATCCAATTCATCGCCCTTATATTCAAAGTCATCAGCGCTTCCACCGTTTTCAACAAATTTGCTGAGTGCAGCTGTTTTTTCACGATCACGGATCTCGTCAAAAATAGGTTTGATCTCTTTG
>JBMOKS010000514.1:0-9188 GCA_049324355.1 Bacteroidota bacterium | reverse complement strand
GAACATTGAAAAAAGTAATCCAAAAAAGTAAATGAAATCCTTTTTGACACTTCTGCTGATTTACGCCAACATGATACTCGCTCAGGCGCAGCTCAATCTACCAAATGCAAGCCCGGACCAGGAATTGAAACAACAAATCGGGTTCACCGACGTGGCAGTGAAGTATTCAAGGCCCAGTGCTCGGGGTCGCGTCATCTTCGGTGACCTCGTACCTTTTGATGAAATATGGCGAACCGGCGCTCACGATGCCACTACAATATGGTTTTCCGATTCCGTCAAAGTCAACGGTGTAAACATTCCCGCTGATACTTTCAGCCTCTTTACCATTCCAGGAAAAAATGAATGGACGATCATCCTTAATAAAGTTGCCGAGATGCACGGAACTTCGGATTACTCGCAAGACAATGATCAGTTGCGTTTCACAGTAAAGTCTGAAAAATCCCCTCGCTTCTATGAGACCTTCACTATTGAGATCAATGATTTCACAAAAGAAGGAGCCTATGTATATCTCCTATGGGAAAACACCCAAGCCAAGTTTTCAATCCAAAGCTATGCCGATCAGAAAGTAATGGCTGAAATAGCCGAAAGGATCAACATCAAAAAAGAGGAAAAACCGAGTCTGTATTATCAGGCTAGTCTTTACTACTTCAATTCAAGCAAAGATCTCCATCAGGCATATGAATGGATCAAGGTTGCAAACGGAAAAACGCAGGATGCCGCATACCTCCAGCTTCAGGCAAAAATTGAAGCATCGCAAGGGCGCATCAGGGAGGCGTTAGCTACGTTAACAAGATCCACTGAACTGGCAAAAGCCAAAAAACTAGAACCCATTCTGAAGGCAAATGAAAAGCTGGTGCAAGATTGGAGTAACAAGAAATCCAAAAAATAATGAAATCAATATTGATGCTCTTCGCCGCCACCTACTCATTTGTTGTGTCTTCACAAGATATACAGATAAAGTATGTTGCTGATCCCACAACAAGCAAGATTGAATGGACGGGTAAGAAGCTGACCGGCGAGCACTACGGTGAGATCAAACTTGCCTCTGGCGAATTGATCTTTACAAAACAAAAAATATCAGGAGGTTCATTTGAAATGGACATGGCCAGCATAAACTGTACCGACATTACTGATGTGAAGTCGAACAAACGACTTGTCGACCATTTAAAATCTGAAGACTTCTTTTCCGTCAAACGTTATCCCCGCTCTCACTTCGCCGTTGTTTCCGTTAGCTGTAAGTCAGACAATGAATGTAATATAACGGGAGATCTGACAATTAAAGACAAAACGAATTCTATAACCTTTCTTGCCAAACTACTGAGAGAGAACGAAAAAATCATAGCCAAAGCAACAATGACATTTGATAGAAGTAAGTATGATATAAAATTCGGCTCACAGTCATTCTTTGAAAACCTTGGAGACAAGCTTGTATATGACGATGTCGATATATCAATCTCCTTGACACTGAATAAAGAAAATCCAAAATAACAATCCGACCATGGAACATCATGAACAATACACTTGCCCTATGCATCCGGAGGTAGTTAAAGATGCTCCTGGCCAATGCCCAAAATGCGGAATGAATCTCGTGCCCGTAAAACCGGCAAAGAAAGCCGAACCAAAACACGACCATGAAACGCATGACCATTCGGTACATGCGCCAAAACATCATACATCCGACCATGATCACGGAACCTCTGGCGGGCATGCGCATCACGCGGGAATGATTGATGATTTTAAAAGACGATTCTATATCGTCCTTATCCTGACCATACCAATCATGGCACTTTCACCCATGATTCAACATTGGCTGGGCGTCGATTCGATGTTTCCCGGATCGGGCTATGTGCTATTAGCGCTTTCGACTATCGTGTTTTTTTACGGTGGCTGGCCTTTTCTGCAGGGTCTGGTTACAGAGGTGAAATCTAAATCGCTTGGGATGATGACGTTGATAGCGGTAGCCATCACTGTTGCCTACGTCTACAGTGTGGCCATCGTACTTGGTCTCGAAGGAATGGACTTCTTCTGGGAGCTCGCCACCCTTATTCTCATTATGCTTCTCGGTCACTGGATCGAAATGAAATCAATCATGAGCGCTTCGAAAGACCTTGAGCTTCTTGTCCAGCTTATGCCATCGGAAGCACACCTCGTTCACGGTGACCATATCATGGATGTGAAAACCGATTCGCTCAAAGCGCGTGATATCATCCTTGTAAAGCCTGGCGAAAAGATCGCGGCCGATGGAATTATCATGGAGGGGAGAAGTTTTCTTAACGAGTCCATGCTTACCGGTGAATCAATGCCGGCAGAAAAAAACAAGGGTGACAAAGTCATCGCTGGCTCCATAAACGGCGAAGGATCTTTGAAAATTCAGGTGTCACATGGCGCTAAAGATTCTTACTTGTCACAAGTTGTCAAGCTTGTTCAGGCTGCGCAGGATGCAAAATCAAAAACGCAATTGCTGGCCGATCAGGCCGCAAAATGGTTAACGATCATCGCTCTCCTGTCGGGAACAGTCACTTTTATCGTCTGGCTGGTGATTGGCGAAGATCTCGCCTTTGCCATGGAACGTATGGTCACTGTCATTGTGATTTGTTGTCCTCATGCATTAGGACTTGCTGTTCCTCTTGTAGTAGCAAGATCAACGGCCATCTCAGCGCAAAGCGGATTACTAATTAAAGATCGCACAGCCTTTGAGAACTCAAGGAAAATTTCCATGCTTGTTTTCGACAAAACGGGAACACTCACCAAAGGTGAATTCAATGTAGTGAGGTATGGAGTTCTTGATGGTAGGTCCAGCAAAGAACAAGTGCTTCAACTTGCGGCCGCCCTTGAACAAAACTCGGAACATCCTATTGCCTCGGGTATCGTTAGAAAAGCAAAAGGACTTGATCTTCCATTGCCAAAACTTACCGATTTCAAGGCAATTACCGGAAAAGGGATCGAAGCGAAAGTCGATGGTAATAACATTAAAGTAGTTAGTCCCGGATATCTGAAAGAAAATAATATCACAATAGATCAAACGGAGTCATCGAATGCGGAGACAGTTGTGTATGTCTTGTTCAATAACAAAGTGATGGGGCTTATTGCCCTGGCAGACGAGATCAGGCCTGAGTCCGCTGAAGCAATCAACGTTCTACATTCACAAAACATAAAATCCTTTTTACTAACAGGTGATAATAAGGAGGTAGCAAAAGTAGTGTCGAAATCTCTCGGAATGGATGGCTTCATCGCCGAAGTGCTCCCACATCAGAAGCTCGAAAAGATCAAGGATCTGCAACAGCAGGGAAACTTTGTCGCTATGACAGGTGATGGTGTTAACGATGCCCCTGCACTTGCACAGGCTGATGTTGGTATCGCTGTAGGATCCGGTTCAGACATTGCTGCCGAAACCGCTGACATCGTGCTGGTGAACAGCAATCCAAAAGATGTTGCCAATCTTATTTTATTTGGAAAGGCAACTTACCGGAAGATGATACAGAATCTCGCGTGGGCGACCGGTTACAACGTGGTCGCGCTGCCACTGGCTGCCGGGGTTTTATACAATGCCGGAATTATGCTTAGCCCGGCAATGGGTGCAGTCCTTATGAGTGTGAGTACCATTGTAGTAGCCTTGAATGCCAGAATGCTAAAAGTTTAAACTAGCCGTGGCAAGCCAACTAAAAACTAATATAATCAGCACTTTTTCGTCATTCGGCCACGACCTGAAAACAAAAGCACATGGCGCGATGCGATGGAAATTTTTCCTGTCGTATATGGCTCACTGACCATTCATGGCGGTAAGGCAATTAAAAACGGAAGGTGTGACCATCAAGCCAGATGTTACTCACAATATCCCGGGGGCTAGTTTGATCGTTTCACTACTTCTAGGTCCCGAAACACCGGAACCCATCACAGACATGCTGCTTAATCCTTCTAAGAATTACAAGAATCGTCACCTTGGTGAAGAGGATTGGTGCAAAATATTGTCAAAAGGTGCTATTTCCGACCACTGGTTTTTCGCAACAGTACGTTTGCACTAAATAAATGTATTTAGCTTATCTTTGGATTTAGAATGCCCGTTTCGCCTTAATAGACATTACAGGTTTAGTCCCTCCACATCAGTCAAGTATTGCACGGCATCCAATTAAAGGCTAAGTGTGCATTTAAACTTAGTATCCGCTATGACAAGGAGCACGGTTCTTGAATCTGAAAAGATAGAAGTTTTCTTCTTGACGAATCTGTTAAGGATCACCCTTGGCGGAGTCCTGATAATCTTAGTGGTTGATCTTATCTTTTCTCCCACAGACTTGATTTCGATCAGTATAGATGTTGCAATCTTGCTGGCAAGCTCTTTTGCTTATTGGATCCGGCTCAGATATCAAAACATTTCCGTCCTTTTTGTAGCCATCGTAGTCACCGCTGCGATGTTTTACCAATGCCTGTCGGTGCCTTTTAATACAACGACTTCAATCTCGATTCTATTGATTGTCGGATTCGTTGTCTCTGTGATCTTAAAGGGAAAATTAATGTGGGCGACGCACGTCATGGTTTTCGTTACGATGAATTCAGTTTTCGTTATTCAATTCCGTGACACCGTCATGAATTTGCCTTTTGCGGGCAACGATATTATTACGATTTCGGTCACCTATTCTATTCTCTATGTCATTCTAACCTTTGCAGCACGTGTTTTGAAGGTTCGGTACGATAAAGCCATTCGTGATCTACGTGAGTTATTTTCGGAACTGCATTTAAAAACGGAACAGGTAAACGCAAAAAACAGTGAACTGATTCTTGCCCAAAAATGCCTGGCCAGCCTGAACGACAATCTTGAACAAAAAGTCAGGGAAAGAAACGCTAAACTGCAAGAGAAAACGGAAAAGTTGATCAAATATAGCTGGGTGAATGCCCATCACTTGCGAGGTCCGGTGGCTCGTCTTTTGGGACTTATTACGCTACGAAAAATGGAAGAATACCCAGATGAAGATTTCTTTTTTGAAAAAGTCCGTAGTCAGGCATTGGAGATTGATGAGGTCATCAGACGAATCAATGGCGAATTGGAAACCATTGACCAGGGTGATGTCCCGAAACAATAGATCTCAATGCCACTCCTTATAAACTCGGCAAGAATAGAAAACCATTTTGGAAAGAGAATTCTGGTTGTGGATTTCTCCGGCAAGCGCGGATCTGAGTTAATCGAGGTTTTCAGATTAGCCAAAAAAGTGATTAGCAACGAGCCAATTCCTTTGGGGGTATTAAACGTCTTTGATGGAGATTCGATTTTGTCAGCTGAGTTTATGGAATGTATAAAAAAAGAAGTGACCGATGTCGATCGATTTATTGAAAGGCAGGCAATTGTTGGTTTATCAGACGTTCAACAATGGATTCTTAAAGAATTTAACCTACACTATCCTCGACAAATTTCCGCGTTTGACTCTATCAGCGATGCAATTCGATTCCTGACTCGCTAGGGAAGATATTGCTGACGCGTCTCCTTACACCCGCTTGATTCGTCTACCCTGGGTATACCAATGCCCAAGACTTGGCTTTTAAGTGAACCGATTTCTAAAGTTTGTACAAAAAAAAAATAAAAAGCCCTCAAATCATTTCGATCTGAAGGCTTTCATGAGGTCTCGAGCGGATTCGAACCGCTGTACAAGCTTTTGCAGAGCTCTGCCTAGCCGCTCGGCCACGAGACCATTTTCAGTTTGGCGTATACAGCTAACGTTTTCTGTCAGCAAAACTAAAAAAAATGGGTGTTATTACAACGTTATTAAAAGAGAAAGGTGACTAAAAAAGTCACCTTCTCCTTATATAGAATCAAGGTCGCTTATTCAGCTTTTGGCTCACTTCCGCCAGACATTTTCTCTTTCAACGCGCTGAGAGCTTCGATATCACCCAGGGTTGATTTTTCTGTCTGTTGATTGATGTTCTGAATAGTCTTACCTTTTGATGCCGGCGCTTTTTTCTTGGCAGCCTGAACTTATTCTTCGGCAGACCACGTGGCTTTATGAGAAAGCACGATCCTTCTGTCATCTTTGGAGAATTCAAGTACTTTGAAGTCCAGCGTATCGCCATTCTCAGCCTTGGAATTATCTTCCTTAGCGAGGTTCTTGGTTGAGCTGAAGCCTTCGATACCGTAAGGTAATTCAAGAACTGCACCTTTATCGTTTTTGCTGATAATGGTACCTTTATGAACTGATCCGATGGTGAATACACCCTCGAATGTATCCCAAGGATTTTCTTCGAGGTGCTTATGGCTCAGCGCCAATCTGCGGTTAGCGGCGTCCAATTCGAGGACCTGTACTTCCATTTGCTCACCCACTTTTACGAACTCAGAAGGATGTTTGATCTTCTTGGTCCAGCTGAGGTCAGACACGTGTACAAGGCCGTCGATACCTTCTTCTAATTCGATAAAGAGACCAAAGTTGGTCAGGTTACGAACAATACCCTTATGTTTGGTTCCAACAGCATATTTGCTAAGAACATCCTGTCTTGTCCAGGGATCTTCGGTCAATTGTTTGATGCCGAGTGACATTTTGCGCTCTTCGCGATCCAATGTCAATACAACAGCCTCTACTTCGTCGCCAACTTTGAGGAAATCCTGAGGATTGCGCAGGTGCTGTGACCAGCTCATTTCGCTCACGTGGATAAGTCCTTCCACTCCTGACTGCAGCTCGAGGAACGCGCCGTAGTCTGCAACGTTTACAATCTTGCCCTTAACCTTAGATCCAACCTGAATATCAGCAGGAAGTGAATCCCAAGGATGAGGCGTAAGTTGCTTCATACCGAGAGAAATTCTCTTCTTATCTCCGTCAAAGTCAAGTACAACAACCTTAACGGTCTGATCGAGCTTCAATACTTCCTCCGGATGGTTGATGCGGCCCCATGAAATATCTGTGATATGAAGCAGACCGTCTACGCCACCAAGGTCGATGAACACACCGAAGTTGGTCATGTTCTTGATCACACCTTCCAATACCTGACCTTTCTCGAGGTTGGTGAGGATAGCGGCCTTCTGCTGCTCGAGGTCTTTCTCGATGAGCACCTTGTGCGATACAACAACGTTGTCGTTGGTATAGTTGATCTTCACAACTTTTACCTCGATAGACTTATTCACATAAACATCGAAGTCGCGGATAGGCTTCACATCGATCTGCGAACCCGGCAAGAACGCCTCGATTCCGAATACATCGACGATCAAGCCACCCTTGGTTCTGCGTTTCACAAAACCTTCGATAACTTCATCGTTATCCAGGGCTTTCTGAACGTATTCCCAACCTTTCACTAGCTTGGCCTTTCTGCGGCTCAATACAAGTTGGCCCATGGCGTTTTCGCGCTCTTCGATGAAGAGGTCTACCACATCGCCGATCTTCAGGTTGGTCATGTCCTTAAATTCAGCCAGCGGTACAAGGCCGTCTGACTTGAAACCTATATTTAAGATAACATCGCGGTCGTTGATACCTACGACAGTACCTTTTACTACTTCACCGGTATCTACAGTAGTCACGGTGCCGGAATACAGTTTCTGCATTTCGTCACGCTTTTCTTTAGAATAGCCTTCTCCGAAACCTTTGCTGTCGAAAGCATCCCAGTCGAATTCGCCGGGGACTTGTTTCGCATACAGCGATTTTCTCAATTCGGTGACAGGAATAGCTTCGGTTGTGATCTCTTCTTCTTCGCGCTTGAGACGCTTCAACTCTTCGATAGGATCTTCGTCGTCAGCATTGCTTTTTTTCGGTCCTTTTGCTTTGCCAGAAGGAGCAGCGCCTGAAGAGCCTGCTGGTTTTTTAGGTCTGGAATCAGACCCTCTTTGTACTTTAGCCATAAAATGAAAATTGCCCTTCGATACATGCAGGGTTCGGGCCTGGCCTGCAAATTTTTGTTTTACATGACTTTTCCGGTAGAAAAGCCCTACTCAACCGAGCAG
The DNA here is from genome assembly GCA_049324355.1 of Bacteroidota bacterium. Lineage (GTDB taxonomy): Bacteria > Bacteroidota > Bacteroidia > Cytophagales > Cyclobacteriaceae > Chryseosolibacter. The sequence continues at coordinate 1,279 of JBMOKS010000514.1, read as the reverse complement.
GGCTGCAAAGGTATTAAAAATCAGCGAATTCACGGCTATCTGCTTAGAGTTCAAATAAAAAAGCCCTTTTATCATAAAGTTAAAAGGGCTTTTTGAGTTAGAAGTCTGATTTAAGGTATTTATTAAGGAATGTCTTCAAATTTCAGAGTTCCGATAGCGTAGCTCACCAGTAGTTTCTGGAACATCAGGGTGTATTTGGCACTTTCAAAGTCAGATTGGGCCCGGGTTAAGGTCTGATTAGACAATGTGAGTGCCACTATATCTGAGATCCCCAACTGGTAACGCTCTCTTTCCAGTGAGTTTGAAACCTCGGCAGCTTGCAATTGGGCTTGTGCTGCGTCGAACGCCGACTGGGCATCTTTAAGGTTCTGATAGGCCAGCTGCACTTGAGTTTTCACCACAATCTCTGTGTTTTCAGTTTGTAGTTTGGCATTCTCATACAACATGCGGTTTCTGACCACATTTGACCTGTTCTGAAAGGCACTGTACACGGGGATTCTGAAGGTGACGCCGTAAGTTAACTGCGTATTGTCCTCAGTGAATTGTTGCTCAAAAGTACGGTTGCCTGGGTCGCCCAAGCCATGGATGTAGTTATAGGCTGAGCCGTAGCTGGCGAAGGCCGTAATACTTGGGAAATAGGTTCCTTTGGTTGCGGCATAACCCAAATGTGCGGCTTTTTCGATGTGACGAGCGCCTGTCAGGTCGCTCCTTCTTTCGGCCGCAGTGGCGTACAATTCTTCCAACGTAAGATTGTCGACCGTAACTGGCCAAGTAGGTTCTTCGATCTCAAACCCCTGGGCGGGGTCCATCAGTAAAGTCGCGGCCAGGATCGCTTTGTCGTTACGCAATGTATTCTGGGCACGCAATAGAAGAAGCTCAGCGTTTTTCACCTGATACTCCTGGTTTCTCATATCTACTTCGGCACGACTTCCGGCATTCACCTGTTCTGCGATTTGATCAAATTGTTGTTTCTGCGTCTCAACGTTCTTCTGGTTGATGACCACCAATCGTTCGTCGAGCAGGCAGGTCAAATATTGTCTGGCAATGTCGCGCATCACATCCTGGTTGGTTCTGCTCACCTGATTGAACTGCGCCTCGTACAAACTAGAGTTCTGCCGATAAGTATTGAGTACATTCAATCCCCTGAACAAAGGCATGTTGGCATCGATCGACGCACTGGCGAAATCCAAAATACCATTGACTACACGTCCCTGATTCTGGTTAAATGAATTACCGTCGTTTCTGCCGGCGTTACCATTGATAGCTACCGTGGGTCCAA
>JBMOKS010000513.1:6092-9204 GCA_049324355.1 Bacteroidota bacterium | reverse complement strand
ACAAGTGGGACTATGTTGCTGCTTATGTACGAAACAAAGGTTTGACAACGGGAACACGAGAGATAATTTCTGATATCGCAAAAAAATTTAACGGAGAAGCTGAGCAAATTGAGTTGATAAAATTTTATAAAGAATCATATGACTACAAAATTGTTGACAAAAAACTATTAGGCAGTTTAATTGATTCATTACGACAAAACGGACTGAATGAAAGAATTAGATCACTTGCGACAGAATCAAAAAACGAAATTGAATACAGATTTTTGGGAAAGAAATTTAGAGATTTCGAACTGCGAGATAAGTTTAACCGACCCATCAAGTTAAGTTCATTAAATGAAAAAATTGTAATAATTGAACTATGGGCCACATGGTGCGGGCCTTGTGCAAAAGAAATGCAAAAAATTCCTGAACTAAGAAGGATGAATCCAAACATCGAATTTTATTCCATTTCGGTTGACAAGAGCGCAGAAAAAATGAAAAGGTTTATTGACAAGTATGATTATGAATGGCCAATCGTATTCGGTGGCGACCTTGAGACAAACAAAAAACTTTGGGACTATTTAAACATTGTTGCTATACCAAAATATTATACGATAGACAGGGACGGTGTCGTAATTAATGTTTCAGACACTTTGGATGAAGAATATATTAAGAGTCTGAAATGAACCGCCAACAATTGCTTGCGCCATGGACATGTAAAGTTTACGTTAATTTAGTTATCTTCCGTCAGTGTTTTTGTGCAGGGACAAGGACATGGCAGGGCTCTAAATATTTTGCTACGCTTTATTAGTGCTCCAGTTCCCCGTATTGCATAAACACTGACGTTGGCTTCAAGAGACGGATTCGATAAACAATATATAATGACTGACCTAAGCATAGTAGAATTGATCATTAACGTTATTAACGCCACCGACAAACTTAACGGTGAACAATTCAATAAGCATCCAGATGCAATTAATGCTTACAGGATCATTTACGGGGAGACGACGCTAAATCAAATAATGTCCTCGAAGACAGACTTACATTTAAATCGGTTTTATTCACCCGATGGGAGTTTAAAGACCTTTGTGGAGGAGAAAAATGTGCCGACTCATCATGTGAAGAATCTAATTGAAAATATTGAGAACAAATCCACGAAAAACTGGTTTAAGATTTTCCTAATACAAAGGTCGATTGATTTACAAGAGTTTGATTTGGCAGAAATGCTGATTCAAGAACTTCCTGACGAGGACAAAAGGACCTGTGAGATATGTCGGACATAGAATAATGCTTAAGCACTATGCTGAAATCGGAAACGATGGTGAGTTCAAGAAACGTCTTAAGCTTGCCAAGCCTGCAAAATCTCCACGAAATGAAATAAGTGGCTTAAAAGGCCTACTTATTGAGAACTACTCACGAAAAAATGGATTTGAAAAGGCACTTGAGCTTTGCAACGACAAAATATTTGGTCAAGAGTTTTTAATAGCTGGAATTAGATGGTCAGCTCACTTGATGGATTTAGATAAAATTGACCAGATACTAATAGATTATCCTGTAATCAATAAAGAAACTACTAAAGCAGACCTGTATGTTTTACATTTCTTCAACCAAAAACCGGTGATGATTAACGATAATGATTTTAGCAGAATACTGAACGAAGTATTAAGGATTGACAAAGACATAAAGGCGGGTGACATAAGATTAAGAGATTCAATGTTATGGGACTTGGGCGGGTCGACCCTTAAAAAATCACAAACTTTAGAGTGCCGAAAGAATATAATATCACCTTTAGTCAAAAGAGAACTTTCATGCTATTTGGATTACAACAAGGACAACATGGTGTAACAACACACCAGCGCAACAAAAAAACAACCGAACTCTCACTGTAGATTATACATACCCGACCTTTGAAACGGATATTTTGTACTTTGTTTCACCCATTGTATATTTGAGTCCAAAAAAAATCACCCCGCGACACATTTTTTAACTGCTTCACAATTCACCGGCCTTATTTATGAAAGAACTGTTAGCGCTTAGCGTAAGGATTATTTTCCTTGCCTCGATCTTATTGTTGCATGCCTGCTCAGAAGAAACTCCACCGGCACCAATTATTGATTCCATAGAACCATCGGCCGGCAGTGCCGGGAAACAGGTCACCATCATGGGCTCTGGTTTCTCGACTTCTCCTCAAGGCAATACCGTGAAGTTCAACGGAACATCCGCGGTAGTGGTGTCGGCAAGCTCAAACCAACTTGTGGTGTCGGCTCCCAGCTCCACTACCGGGGCAGTAACAGTTGAAACTCAAAACGGAATAGCAAATGGTCCTACGTTCACTTACCAGTCTGTTGCAAAGGCTATCACATCATTTCAAGTTGGTGACTATAGTGTTGTGATAGGTTCAGATGAGATTACGATAGCTATACCAGCGCTTACGGACGTTACTCAGTTGTCTCCTGTCATTGTTGTATCTGACAAAGCCACCGTCAGCCCAGCTTCAGGAACGCCTCAAAATTTCACAAACACTGTGCAGTACACAGTTACGGCTGAAGATAATTCAATTCAAGTTTATAAGGTTCGCATTCAATGGGTGTATGGCATTACGGGCCTTACCTTGAAAAGTGGAAACGTTTCATTTCCTGTCACGCTTGACCATGAAAATTTCTTAGCACTGTCTGACGTTAGCTTCTTCACCATCCGTACGCGCGAAGTCACGGGTACGCCGCTTACCTTTACCGCAGCATTGCAAACTGGCTTTTTGCTTACGCCCCCCGATGGCGACATTATTGATCTGAATAATACAGGTAGCCTTTACGCAAAAGCGCCTAATAATGTAGTTCAAACCTACACCTGGAAAATTCGAAATAAAGATGCCCATTTTACCGGTTTTGCTTTACATACCGGTGTCTATGGTTTTCAGGCGCATCAAGCTTACCCGGAAGAGGCAGTAGGTCTTAACGATGCAGATATTGTGGTACGAATTTTAACATCAGAGAACTATGTTAATGTTGTGCCAGCCGTGATCCAATACGCCGAGAGGGCCACGCTCGTTCCCTCAGCCTCAACGGCATTAGATTTTACAAATGATGTGACATACCAGGTTACATCTGAGACCGGAGTCACAAAATCGTTCAAA
>JBMOKS010000513.1:0-6082 GCA_049324355.1 Bacteroidota bacterium | reverse complement strand
AAAAATTCTGTTTACCAATGACTACAAAGGTTCAATTACCAACATCCCTGCTAACGGAAACTCTTTCTGGACTGTCTATCGCGCGGTGAGTGATGTTACCGGAGCTAAGCTTGTGCATGTTTCCAACGGCTCGGAAATAAACTGTACCGTGTCCGTAATTTCTAGCGATGGAAAGAAGTATTTATATGTATACCCTACGTCGGCATTCCCTCCTGGCGATTACCGACTGCAAGTACAGTTGGCAGACGGCAGCACCGTGCTGGTACGTTATATTAATCGAGCTTCTTAACATTCCATTTTTGAGGGCCATAAAGAAGCATACGTGAGATGCTTTTATCAACCTGCACCCATGTCAATGTTTCTCACCAACATGGGTGCGCAAAGAGAAAACAGATGCGCCAAGACCTTCTTGTTCAGGCAATGAAACGCAACTATTTTTTGAACGTGCGTATCTTGCTGGTGAGGGACCAGCCTTCGGAAACTTTAGGCTGGCTGGCGCCAACAAGCACGGCCAATGTTATCCCGAATCCAATCGAAGATTTAATTGCGGGGTGTAGTGTTATAGCCCCTGAATCCTGAATCCAAGGTTCGAAGTTCAACTCGTTGGAAAAAAGAGAACTTCTTTTCCAATAAAAATGTACTTCAATGAGAGCATATCATTGACCCGATTATGACCAGAGCGCCCTTATCATGGTTTGTCATATTGGCTTTTTTAAGTCTTGGTTGCGGGGGTAAGAATAAAGATCTTGCCGTACAGGATGATGAAGCGATGGAAGAAGCCCGCGCCGATTCTGTCAAAAAACTCGTAGACCGGGGAAAGTACCTGGCAACCCATGTAGCGGGCTGCCTCTATTGCCACAGTCAGCGCGATTATAAGTGGTTTTCAGGACCCATCATCAGTGGAACCGAAGGTATGGGTGGGCAAAAGTTTGGCAAGAATTTCCGTGGTATTCCCGGTGTTGTCTATGCCCGTAATATCACGCCGGCGGCCACCCGATCATGGTCAGTTGAACAGATGATCCGGGCGATTACACAAGGCATTTCTCAAAACGGTGATACGCTTTATCCTCTGATGCCTTATATCCATTTCAGCAAGATGACCCAGCACGATGCCCTTTCACTGGTGGCATTCCTTCGCACATTAGAGCCTATTGCGAACGAAGTGCCCAAGCGTCAGCTTAGTGTTCCGATTCGTGCAACTATTACTTCGCTTCCGGAAGATCAATTAAAAAAAAATCTGCGTCCTGCCTATGCCGACAAAGAAGCTTATGGTGGCTATTTGGTTAATATCGCTGCATGCGCAGATTGCCATACACCCATGGAGAAAAATGATCTGTTGATGGAAAAGGCATTTTCAGGTGGGCAGGAATTTCGTACAGCAGGATTTATCGTTCGTTCAGCCAACATAACGCCCGACACCACTACAGGCATCGGCAGTTGGACGGAAGAAGTGTTCATGGCCAAGTTCACCCAATTTAGAAATGCTGATGCCTATCAGTACAATCCCGGAAAAAATAATTCAGTGATGCCTTGGACCACTTACGGTGGTATGGATGATTTCGATCTCAAAGCAATCTATGCGTACTTACGGACCCTCAGGCCAATAAAAAATCATGTCGTTAAGAATCCATAAGGTATTGAACAGGCACCCAAAAGTTTCTTCTGTTCGCTATCTCTTTTTAAAATTCATCTTTTCTCTCGTTCTGGAACTAACCCGGATTACAACCTAGAATTATATGGGTGCCAAGAAAGAAAAATTCGAAAAACGTCAAGCATTTGAGCATGACTTAATCAACCGTCGATTGACTTGGCTTTTCAGTTCCCAAACAATTCTTTTTGCGGCTTTAGCTTTGGTGTTGAACGATAAAGTTGAAAATAACAAGTACCCCGAGCCATATTTTAATGCTATTTCTTATTTAGGAATATTTATTTCGTTGTTTATTTTCATTGCAACGTTGATGGGAGTACGAGCAAAGTATAAAAGTTACAGGGACGAGAAGAAGAAAGATGCTAAAACGAAATGGGGGGTACGTACTCCAATTACGATTATCGCCCTTATTCCCGACCTGTTATTGCCAATAGGATTTTTTGTAGCTTGGATATATTTAAGAAGTGAAGGATGCTATTATTTTGTAAAGTAGCGTACCCCCAAGCAGCACAGCACGTGGAACTTAAAGTTCACGATTTAACCAGGATTTGTAACTCAGCTGACCAACTCAAAAGTTGGGACAAGAGTACAAAAAGTAAATTGACGATAAAAAAATGAGCGCCTTGGTGAATATTAAAAACGAAATCGTTGAATTCTACAAAAGGGACAGCTCAATTCGGCTTTCTAAAAACTTATGGTTGGACATGGGCTCATTGGACTAGCAATTGGGACGATCATATTTTTAATTCGAGACACTAACGCAATGCCGACAATATTGCTATACTCGGCGGCAACCTCATTGTGCGGCCTGCGAAATCATTTAAGAAAAAAGGCAAATTAGACTTTGGAGTTTGCTGCCGAAAGCTATTGCCGGTTAAAGGTCAAAACGGCTAACTCCCCACCAAATATCGACTATACTTCCCAGAAATGAGCTTGATAAGATAAACTGCGGCAATAGACAATAACAGGATCAGGGCATAAAAACCCAGGAAGCTGATCACCGTGAAGCTGAGCTCAACCTGCATCTCGAGCAACGCCTGTCGGAAGAAGCTGATAAAGTAAAAGTGCAGGAAATAGATTCCAAAGCTGAAGCTTCCCAGCAGATTCAACAGCCGGAATTTCCGGTCTTGATATTTGTAGAATAGCAACATCAGGATGAAGCAAAGGATCATTGCTTTAAATACATATACGTTGAATACCAACAGGCTTTCGTTCAATACCTTGTTAAAATTCATCTTTTTGTCGAGCGTGATCAGGTCTGCAAGTTCTGCAGCAGAGATGGCGGCATAGATGAAAATGAGTGGGATCAATATTTTGTTATATAAAGCAACGATCTCCTTCTTGTAAAAGCTTGCTCCCATACCGGTGAGATAAATTGGCAAAAAGTGAAGATATGCCAGTACAGGGCTGGAATTATTCAGTGGACGATAGGTGTACATTCCCGCGGTGAAAATAACAGGCAAAACAAACTGGTAAAATTTCTTTTGGTCCAGTGCATGAAGAAGGGGTGAAGTCAGATAGATGAGGAAGATCATCGGCATGAACCAAAACGGTACCATGTGCATGCCTGTAGCGAGATAAAAAAAGATTTTATACAGCAGCGAGTGATCGTCGAACCCTTCAGGCAGCTGATGAAGTTCTCCGGCACCGTAGACCAACCGGAAGATCAGTATAGGGATAGAAATGATCAGATAGGGAAGTGCGACATACCTGAGCTTCTGTCGAAAGTAGTTTTTGAGATCGAATTTCCCATGATTAAGATGTTGAAAAAGGAATCCGGCAATAAATACAAACAGCACAGTTCCATTGTCAAACAAGGTCACAAAGAAATCGTACCCTTCCGGGTGTTGGGCCCAGTTATATTCATAAGCCCGTGCGTGAACGCCAACAATGAATAGGATGGCAAGTCCGCGGAGATTATGGATATAAGGTAAAAACCTGGTCATGCTTATTGATCAACCCTGGCCACGATGTTGGTTATTTCGCGAGAAACGATGTCGTTGCCGTTAGGAGATACGTGACAGAAATCAATGTAGATATATTCTTGTCCGTCGAATTTGTCGGTCAGGTCGAATATCCAATCATGATTTCGTTCCTTTATTTTTTGCTGTATATGTTTATAAACTTCCTTGAAGTTGTTGCCAAAATCCGGGTCCAGTTGAAGATGGTCGGATCTGGGGTTGCCGATAAATACAGCAGGTTGCAATACGGCGATGAACTTTCCGCCTCTTTGCGTCACGATCTGGTGAGCCATTTCCCAATTCTTGATGAATATATCTGCTATCTCTTCTGCTTTTCCCGGCTTGCTCAGGCAGTCGTAAGGCGAGTTTTCAGCGCTTGGCTTGTGTGTAAAGGCGAAGATCGCCTTTAGGATATTTTCAACGAAGATTTTTTTTAGCAGATCTTTTACAAAGGCCGATTTCCCAACATATAACTTCTCGCGAAACATGGGTACCAGACGGTGAGCGGGCAGCTCTTTGATGTCTTTAGGGCACAGGAAAGCGGCATCGTTCACACCATCATAGAAGATCACGATGTCGGCGCTATCGGTTTTACTATACAATGTTATCAACGCGTCCAGCTCTTGCCGGGTATTGTAGGCCAGTTGCGCATGGTTCACTACTTTATATTTCGGATTTTTATCGTGGAACAGTGCAGCGATCGTGTGCTGATCATCCGAGCCCTCGCCCCACATGGTGGAGCCTCCGAAGAACCGTACGGTCTTTTCTCTCGATGCATCGTATGCAGGAGGTGTATGCATTCTTAAGCCGTCTTTGTTGACGAACAACGTTTCACCCTTGTAAGGAAGCATCTTCCAGCCCACAAAAGGCTCGTACTCATGCTGCACGCTATTGTAGTCTTTAAATACCTTCCGGGCATACTGCTGGTCGTTGGCGAAGTTCGGCAACTGATCGCGGCTACCTTGTGTGCGGCTTCTCAGGTATAAGCCACATGCCCAGTTAATAATGATCAACAGGATGGCGAAAGTCAAAACATTGATCGCAATGATTTTGAAGGTTCTCAGGATTTTCACGGCAACTTTGGGTTAAAAAAAAACCTAATCGCAAGATTAGGTTTTTTATGATATTATAAGTAGCAGATCAGTCTTTGATGATCACTTTTTGTTTTACGGCGTTCTTACCCTGGTTGGCAATAATAACATAAATGCCATTATTGAGGGTTTCGCGAGGCATGATAGCCGCACCTTCAGAAAGATAAGAAGCGTCGAAAGTGTTCTCGTAGAATGATTTTCCAACCATATCCATCAGCTTCACCTGCACAGGGCCGCTTTGGAAAGTCTGCAGCCTCACATTGATGGTTTGTGATGATGAAAGGGGGTTAGGGAAAACGTCTAAGGTCAACGCATTCTCAGGAAGTTTGCTTTCCAGTTCTGCGCTCTCTTCGGCTACAGTCAGGTTGTTTGCCGATGGCGCAGGAGGTGGCGGGTTGCCGCTCTTTAATGCAGCATCGGGGATATTAACCCAGTTGAATCCGGTGTCCGGTCCGCGATATTGTACGGTAAGGCTCTGGCCACCGGTGTATTCAAAGAACTTCACGTTGATCAATTGAGGACCGGCCGACAAGGTCTGGAATCCGCTTGTTACCGTGACAGCACCGTGCAAGCCGTCGTTGTCGACAATAACAGTGTTGTTCAGCGTAAGCCGGCTTCCATCGTCAGACGTGGTTCTGAACTGATAGCTGCCACCCAGGTTGATGTAGAGATAACCGTCGAACTCGAAGTTAAAGTAGTCTTCCTGTGTTCGGGGGGTTAAGGTGAAGTTATTAACAGTGCCTTTAAACTCGGCAACGCTCCAGTCAATAAGGTCGAGGTCAGTCCATCCGCCGGTACTATGTTCGTAGTACAAACCTGCAACGTACGAGTTGCTGGACGCGCTGTTGCTGGCTAAGCTATAGTTGCCTCCCAGGTCGATAGCTTTCACGGTAAAGGTGAAGACAGTGTTTAAGGGCAGGTTTGTCAGCTTATAACTGGTCGTGGGTGTTCCGGTTAATACAGTGTCGCCACTGAAGAAGATGGCGTACTGGCGAATACCGGTATTGTCGGTAGACGCTTGCCAGTTCAACGTGATCTCTCTGATACCACTCTTCGTAGCGGTAAGATTCAACGGTGTGGAAGGGATCTGCGTATCGGCGTCGGTATTGATGATCAGATATTGAGTAGCCGAAGAAGGAGTATAATTCGATCTGCCCGAGCTGCTCACGCCGCGTATCTTGTATTGATAGGTTGACGACGGTTCCAGTCCTGTATCATTCAGCGATGTAACATCGGCAGTCGTAAGCTTGGCCATCTCCCACAGCGTGTAAGTAGACGGGCCTGTTACGCGACGTCTCCAGATCTCGAAACCTCCCTCATTGTTGGAAGCGTCTGTCCAGTCTACAGTGGCTGTAGAGGCCGAGGTGCCATTTCCGGTAAAG
>JBMOKS010000512.1:3849-9211 GCA_049324355.1 Bacteroidota bacterium | reverse complement strand
TGACATCACCGGTACTGCATTCAAGTGGGATTGGGAGTCATCAGAGGATGGTGGCAAGACCTGGAAACTCAATTGGCGAATCAACTACAGTCGTATGAAAATATAACTGAATTCATTAAAAAAAGGCTTATGGCTCACGCATTCATAGCACGGTGCCGAGTTGTTTGAATTTCAGGAGGCGCTTACGTTTTTAAGCTTGTTGCTAAATTTCTTTTTTTCCATCAGCCGATTAATGACTACGGCTAGCCTCTCAACTTTTGTTTGTTCCTTTTTGGTTGAATAGATCCAGTTGATATACGACGACCTCTCGCCTTCTGGCAGCGAATTAAAAAACTTGAGAGCGGAAGGCTCGTCCCTTAAACACAACAGCAATTCTTCCGGCACTTCAAACGGTTCATCATCCCGGTATAAAATTACGTTGACAATATCACCCTCCTTCTTACCGATTTTTTTTCTGATGTCTGATCGGACCGGTAGAAACAGGCGACCATCGCCCATTGGCATTAGCCGGTATTTTTTTATCTCATAGCCATCAATGATCACACGCACCTTTACCCATCCAAAAGGGCTATGCTTGTCTTGCAAGACTTCGGGGATTCGTGCAAATGTCCAACCTCCTTTGCCGGGAAATTTCTCGAGCTTGTAGTTTTTATTGACTAAGGGCTTCATGTTATCAGCGAATTAATGAAATCTCCGGATATTATCATCAAGCCATCATTAATCCAATGGGTTGCACTATTACAGCCGCCGGTTTTAAAATTAAAAACACGCGTTAGCTTCATCTGATATAGAGGGGTTATGCGGAAGAGAAAAGGCCCTTATCCTTTCAGAAAAATTTACTTTTTTCTCCCAAAGACAAGTTTACCTTTACATGGTGACATTTCTGTCATCAATATGATGAATAAAACTACTGTGAAGCGACTCATTCTTGCGATCTTATTAGTGGCCCTGGGCATAGTGATATTTCGGTTTATCAAACGGTCAATTCCATACAGTGATCGTCACGAGCTTCAATCGGCTGACATTGCTATCGACAGCATTTGGTCTTTAGGGCCTGCAACAGCCATCTATGACAAAGCTTCCAAAAAATATTACTGGCTAAAATCCTATACATCTTTTGATCAGTCTGCATTGGATACTTTAAAAGGTAAGCGGGCCAGAGTCCGGTACATGAAATTTTTTCAGGGCCCTCTTGAAAACAGGGTTTTCTTTATGGCGGTTGATTCCGTAGTTGTTGTCGACCAAATTGTCGTGCGTGAATAGCCGAGAATCCACGTTTTTAAACGCCAAATTCGAGTTAAATAAATCCAGCTCAGCTATTGCGTAAACACTTGTTTACCTTTACATTTGTGTAAGCAGGTGTTTACATATTAAATGGAAACGAGACGGGACGTTTTTCAGGCCATTGCCGATCCGACCAGGAGAGAAATTATCGATTTGCTCTCCAAACAAGCGATGAACTTGAATTCTATTGCTGAACATTTCGATGTGACAAGGCCTGCAATTTCCAACCACATTAGAATACTGAACGAATGTGGAATCATTGTCATCGAGCAAGTGGGACGCGAACGTTTCTGTAAAATTCAACCTGATCGTCTAAAGCAGGTTTCGGATTGGATCGGCAAGTATGAAGAACTGTGGGCACAGAAAATTGAGTCTTTCGAAAAGTATTTGTATCAGTTAAAATCTAAACGAAAAAAAAATGACAGAAAATGATCTCGCAAAAAGGACACTTTCATTAAAGAAAACCTTTGACGCACCCATTGAATTAGTTTGGGAAGCATGGACCCAGCCAGAGCATATAGCGCATTGGTGGGGACCGAAAGGAATGTCTCTAACGGTCGTTGAACACAATTTCAAGGTTGGTGGAAAATGGAAATATGTCATGCCGATGCCAAACGGTGGAGAATTCATTTCCGAAGGGCAATATTCTGAAATTGTGAAATTTCAGAAGATCGTCACCTCTGCAAACTTTCGCCCGATGACAGAAGGTGTAGAGATACGCGCCCTGTTCGAGAAGAACGGAAGCAAGACCAATTTTACCTTTAGCGTGATCCATCCCACGGAGGAGTATAAGATGCAACAAGAAAAAATGGGATTCTACAATGGCTGGGGATCTACTTTTGACAGATTCGAAACATTTTTATCAACACTAAAATAGATCGGACATGAGCACCAAGAATCGGAAGATCGCCTACCTGATCGCCACAGGTATCCTAACGGTAATTGCCTTGATGTTTGTGGCCAACAACTTGTTCAATCATGAACTCTTCAGCAAGCGGTTTGTTTCCCTCGGCCATCCGGGATATTTGATCTTACCGTTAACAATGGCTAAGGTCTTAGGATTGGTTTCGATATGGTCAAATAAATCTGCGGTATTGAAGGAGTGGGCCTATGCCGGGTTTTTCTTCGTTTTCATTTTAGCATTTCTTGCCGAGGTGAAGGCAACTGATGGAGAATTTTTCTCATCTTCAATCGCATTAATATCGCTAATAATATCACGGATCATGTGGAGGGATCAGATCAAAACTCAGGCAACGTAAACGAAGCGTTATGGAAAAAATCGCATTAATACGGCAGGCAAATCGAGTTGCATTTCAATCCATGAAGTAAACTTTGCTAACCATGACTACCATGCATACCTTTTTTGGTTTTTTCTATTGACTGAATTATTGTAAGAAACCAAAGCCAAATTTATCCAATAGGATATTTTTTTTCAGAAGTTCCCTTGGGCCCCGAACAGCAACCATTGGATTTCCGCTCACATCACAAATCATCATGCCTCTCTTGGGAGAGGTTTTTGATGCATCACCATGGGCTATATGTTTTATTTTCAAATGATCAGGGCGGCAACGCTGCCGGCAAGCCGGCTGATCCAATTAGCTGCCCGTCTATTTTCCTTTGAAAACGGCCTAATTGTGCTGGTCGTGACAAATTTGTGATACTTTTTGAAGTAATTTGTCTGGGAAAACAACAGCGTTATGCGTCAGGTTCTGATCATAGAAGACGACAATGATATAGCCGAACTGATATCCATTCACCTCCGCGACCTGGTTTGCCAGTTGAAGCATTGTAACAATGGGGAAACGGCGCTATCACTTGCAACCAGCCATCAATTCGATCTCATTATCCTCGATATCATGTTGCCCGGCATGGACGGATTCGAAGTATGCCGAAGGCTTAGAGCCCAGGAAATATACACCCCTATTTTGATGCTTACCGCAAAGTCTGAAGAAATCGACAAGGTGCTAGGGCTTGAGATTGGCGCGGATGACTATTTGACAAAGCCGTTTAGCGTGCGGGAATTCGTAGCTCGGGTAAAAGCGATTTTTCGCAGACAAACTATTCATGAAAAAGCAACAGACCACCATGGCGGCAATGTACTGAGGATTGAGAATCTCACGATCGAGCAGGACAAACGAAAGGTACTCCTGAATGGAAACCGGGTTGAATTGACTCCTAAGGAATATGACTTGCTGCTGTTGTTTGCGCAACACCCGGGGAAGAACTATAGCCGGGAGGATCTTCTTAATCTTATTTGGGGATATGAATTTTCCGGATATGAGCACACGGTAAATTCGCACATCAACCGTCTGCGTTCTAAGATTGAAGCAGATTTTTCAAAACCACGCTTTATACTCACTGCCTGGGGCGTTGGTTACAGGTTTAATGACGAACTGGCAATGGAAAAAATATCCAGCACTGAGCTCTTATGAAGAAACAACTTTTTATCCGGATGAGAGAAAGCCTTTTCTGGAAAATCTCCGCGCTGTTTTTTCTGATTCTGATACTTCTCGGCGTCAGTTATACCATCATTACGATATCGATGGCTAAAAGATATTCTGACGAAACCAATCAGAAGTTGAATTCTAACGTAGCCTCTCACATGCTTCTTGAGGTGAACCCGTTCGTAAATGGCAAAGTCAATGAAGAGTCACTGGGAAAGATCATGCATTCAATGATGGCGGTAAATCCCAGTCTGGAAGTCTATCTGCTCGATCCGCAGGGAAGAATCCTTTCCTATGTTGTGCTCGATAAAAAAGTAAAGCTCAAATATGTTTCCATTGAACCTATTCAAAAGTTCATTAATGACAGAGGCCGGTCATTGATCTACGGAGATGATCCGAGAAACCCCGGAAAATCGAAGATCTTTTCCGCAACAGCTGTATACGACAAGGGAAAGCTCCAGGGATATGTATATATGATCCTTGCCAGCGAAGAATCTGAAAACGTAGCGGCCACGTTGCAAAACAGCTACCTTCTTAAGATAGGGGCTCAATCCTTAATTCTCACCTTGGTTGCGGCCTTTGTTATCAGTACGATCCTTCTTTGGCTACTGATGAGATCTCTCCGGGAAATCATTAAAGCAGTGCGAAAGTTCAGCGAAGGTGATTTACAAAGAAGGATACCCGTAAAGTCAAAAGGCGAGCTTGCCGAATTGTCAATTACAGTAAATGCGATGGCTGATACGATCATACGGAACATGGATGAATTAAAAGAGGTCGATAAACTCAGAAGAGATCTGATCGCCAATATTTCACACGACATAAGGACGCCTATTTCCATCATACATGGCTATATCGAAACCATGATCATAAAGCATGATTCATTGGATTCGCAAAAACAGCAGGAATACCTGCAGACAATCATAAAGAGCACAGAACGTTTGAAAAGGTTGATGACTGACTTGTTTGAACTTTCAAAACTGGAATCCAGGCAGATTAAGCCAAAAATGGAGCCATTCTTCATGTCCGATCTTTTGCAGGACCTTGGCCGCAAATACAAACTATTGGCAGAAGAGAGGAATATTGAACTCGAAACAGAACTGCCTTCAAAGATGTCTGTAGTATGCGCAGACATTGCGATGATCGAAAGAGTGCTTCAGAATCTTATTGATAACGCACTGAACTATACGCCGGAGAAAGGTAAGATTTGTATAAAAATGGAGGAACAAAACAGGCTGGTGAACATCAGTGTGGAGAATTCAGGGCCTGGAATTTCAACGGAAGAACTGCCAAAGATATTCGACCGGTACTACAAAGTTGAAAATAATCATTCAAGCCGTGGCACGGGGCTGGGTCTCGCTATTGTAAAAAATATTTTGGAAATCCACCAGACCGACATTCATGTGCGCAGCGAAGGGCAGGGTAATACAATTTTTTCATTTAACCTCCCCATTGCCGCTACATAGAAAGGGTTATATTTTCGTGATGTTTCTGTGATAAATGAATTTGATTTTTACATGGGAAATAAATCAATACCTTTATGAAAAATGTGAAAGTTTATCTCTATGTAATGATCAACATTGCAGCAATTGCTGGTTTAAATTCATGTGATGACGAGGACACGGTCAAGATCCATG
>JBMOKS010000512.1:0-3839 GCA_049324355.1 Bacteroidota bacterium | reverse complement strand
AGTTCAGCTGCGGGTCACCTGATGATCAGAGACGCCAGCAACGGGCTACCTGCTGCTAATGCTGCCATTAATTTCGATCAAGCGCCTTTCATTACTAAAGGCAAAGGCCCCACGGGACAGAATGTGGAGTACTATAATTTTGATGTGCAATCTGTTGATCCGGCACCGATCTATGTTCTTTTCAAAGAGGGATCGGACTCCCCGGTTCCAGATCAGATGAATATTATTGATGTCATTCCTGGCGAGACTGGATATAACGATTTCTGGCTGGTTAATAAGGTTACTGTTCCTGCCAATTACGCGGCCAATGAAGTCGCAAGCCTTGCCGAGATTCAGGCCAGGGGATACGCTATCGAAGCGACAACGATGATTGTCAATTGCCCGGTTGTTCCTGAAGGTTCGACTGCAACGAAAAGATTAGGAGGAGGTTCTGCTGGATTAATGAAAGGGTGGTACAAGGAAAAAATTGTTTCTTACTTCACATTCGGGGAGAAAGCCATTACCGCTTTGAGTGGCAAGGTACCAACGTCTCCGATCTACGTGTGCTTTAATATTAATGCCGACCAAGCTGGTGGTGGACCTGCTTCAGGATTTAAAGTCGAGCCCGGAACAATGCAGACGCATAATGTTGTGGCAACTATTCCCTCCAACGGAAGTTATTCACCGCTTTGGCTGGTCAATAGTTATGACAATGCACAATTCGATAACGTGGGCAACCTGTCCTCTGCTCAGTCCGCACCCGGCATGAACCTTGGAGCAACAGTTAACTGTCCGGTAGTGTCGACCCAGTAACTAATAAATTTTTTTCGTTCATGGATAGGATTAAATTCTTTTTTGCGCTTCTATTTTTAGGGATCTTTTTTATCCCTACTTACTCCATTGCTCAGACCGATATGTCTGTTACAAAACTCGTTGATCTCGATCTTGCTGCCGGAGATTCGGAGGGTAGCCTTACCCTTGCGCTGAACTATGACAGAGGTCTTGGGAAGCAACATAAAATAGTCATTGGTGCAGGCGCCAGGTTTACATCCTATTTAGGAAAAAATCAATATTACGTAACGGCTCCGGCCCGACTTACCTCCGGAAGCACCGGACCGGGAGTTCTCTTCAAGGAAAATATCGAAGCCAACATGGATAGCTTTCTAATCCAATCGGCTCAGGTAAACTCTTTAAATCTTCTTGTCACCATCGGCTACAACGTGTCTGAGAAGTTGATGCTCCGATTTAATATTGACGTGGTTGGGTTTTCCTTCGGTAAAGGTATAACCGGTAATTACATCAATGGGTCTCAAGGAGCCATGGAACAGGGGAGTCCGACTTCCTTCAATTTATTGTTGATAAGTGACAACGATAAGGGCACCCTCAACTCCGAACTTTTTGCCCGGTATTTATTAAATGACAAGTGGGGCCTAAAGGCAGGATTACAATTTTTGTTTACCGAATACACAACAGATTCTGAAGTGCAGCAAATACCAGAAGCTAATGACAGATTTAGAAATAAATCACTGATGTTTAGTGCAGGTGTCTCTTATAAATTGTGATGTTATGAAAAAATTATTTATCGCGTTTTTAATTTTAATCTCATTTTCGTGTAGCGAAGATGAAAATAATACGCCCACGGCACCGATCAATGATAACTTTGACCCTGGACAAGCTACGCTGCTAAAACAGGGCACGTTGATGGGAGTCGGGCATACAGTTTCCGGAACGGTCAAGGCATATGATAGTAATAGTAAAATTACAATTGTTCTTGATCCGTTTTCTTCTCAGAATGGGCCTGATCTCAAAGTTTACCTGAGCAAAGACGAAAATGCATCTCAGTATATCAACCTCGGTGCGTTAAAATCCACAACCGGGAAGCAGTCTTATGACGTCACAGGAATGCCCAATCTGGACGAATACAAATTTGTTCTTGTGTGGTGCCAGCAATTCTCTGTGCTTTTTGGCAAAGCGGAGTTGCAATGATGAATATGCGCAGCGCATGTAGCTTCAGGATTAGATATTATCGTCTTTTACCGATGCTCAGCAGGTTACGGTTCGACTTGCTTGTGATTGGCTAAATGATTTTGGCAACGGCACAAATGGCGCAGATGACAAAGAAAATAGCGAAGGAAATAGCTTTATGTATAAGTTTCTTTTTCATACGGTTACTTTAAAAGTGTAATAGCTTCCGTGTCCTAGACAACACTTCAGAAAGTTTGCGATTTCGGTTTGTCCAAGGGCAAGCGCAACAAATATCGCAGTTTTATATCCGAAGTTGGTATGTTTGACTGCAATGCGCTTAAGCATTATTGAGAACTGCTGAATGAAACTCTCTTCGGCCTCCTCGTAATGATTTTCGTTTTTATACGGCGTCCGGTTAAGTACTTCAAGGAGACCTTCGAGTCGATTGCAGTGCCTTTTATTTTCTTCAGCTTCAAGTGAGATCCCTTTCCTTAAATCTGCATCTTCTGTGTTTGCTTTGAGGGCATCAAAAATACCTGATATTTCTTTTTCAGAATTATACAAGGTAGTGGCTTGCTCAAGCAATAGCTGGTATTTGTATTCTGATTTTTTCATAACCTTGATATTTTTGTTGGCGATAATGAATCAAATGTATATCAAGGCTGAATGTTAAAGCCATGTGCTTACTCAGTCAGACGGCTGATCTATGTCAGGTTTTTTCGGTTAATAAGATCTTTCAAATTCATGGCTATGGAACCGGTCAAAGGCATTTTTTTCTAATTCCTCTCTGTGGTTGGGATGTGCAATGCTAATGAGAGCCTTTGCCCGTTGCCGCATGTTCTTACCGTACAGGTATGCAGTTCCATATTCTGTTACAATGTATTGAGCATGCGCGCGGGTAGTGACAACGCCGGCACCTTGTTTCAGGAATGATACAATTCTAGATTCGCCTTTTAACGTGGTTGATGGGAGCGCGATAATAGGCTTGCCACCTTCTGACAATGCTGCACCTCTCATGAAATCCATTTGACCTCCCACACCAGAGTAGTGATAAGCGCCAATAGAGTCGGAGCATACCTGACCTGTGATATCAACCTCGATAGCGCTGTTGATAGCTGTTACTTTTGGATTAGTTCTGATCACACCGGTGTCATTTACATAGTCGATTCCAAGGACGACAACAGAAGGGTTATCATCCACGAAGTCATAAAGCTTTCGGCTTCCCAGTAGGAAAGAGGTTACAGTTTTGCCTTTGTGTTTCCTTTTTTGTTGATTGGTAATGACGCCTTTTTCGATCAGCGGAATTATTCCATCTGAGAACATTTCTGTATGAACACCCAGCTCCTTGTGGTTGATCAGGTTTGTGAGTACGGCGTCTGGAATGCATCCAATGCCAATTTGGAGAGTTGCCCCGTCTTCAATGAGTTCCGCACAATGCGCGGCAATTCTTAGAGCAATTTCGCTTGAACGAGATGTTACTTCCGGTAACTCCTGCTCACCATAAACCACTGCCTGAAAGTCTTTAACATGGATTATTCCATCGCCATGCGTTCTTGGCATTTTTGGATTAACCTGAGCGATTACGGTCTTTGCATTTTTAATTGCTGAAGCTGCAATATCCACCGAAACTCCGAGTGAGCAGTATCCGTGCTTATCTGGAAGGGAAACCTGTACGATAGCAACATCAAGAGGTAAAATATTTCTATTGAACAAAATGGGAATCTCGCTCAGAAAGATGGGAACGTAATCGCCACGACCACCATTGATAGCTTCCCGAATATTTCTGGATACAAAAAGGGAATTGATCCGAAAACTGTCCTTATATTTATTATCTGCCAGCATGACATCTCCCTGAAGGCTTATACAGACAAGTTCCACGTTCCATAGCTCCTTTG
>JBMOKS010000511.1:65106-83830 GCA_049324355.1 Bacteroidota bacterium | reverse complement strand
TATAAAACCGTAACCAATTCTCTGAAATTCAGAAAAGCTCAGCAGTTTCTGTATGAAGCTTATCGCAAGCGCAGAGGGCAGTTGTTGCGGTTTGCGCACTAGGAGAAATTAGCCTTGAGCTACTAGCGAGTTTCGGTTCCACCCGGATAATATCAACATGGAAGCATGCCATGCCCGGCACAAAGCTCATCGCTTGCAACCTGCCATGCTCGCGGCTCGCAGCTAATCCAACTTCGATGTGTAGTTTTAAAATATCTTATGCATGACGTGACATTTTTGAAAGGTTCGTTGATTGAAGCGACGAGCCTCGAGCTATGAGCTGCGAGTTTTTTCTCGAAGCACGAACCTGGCAGCTCGCAGCCGGCGGAATCGACACAAAAAGCGCCATATGTCTGGTAGGTTGACAAGCTCGCAACTGGCTTTAAATCTGATCACTCAACACAAAATCCTTCTTGATTCTTTGGCCCTGACGATTCAATTGTAGCCTGATTTTTTTTCCGGGTTTGAAATTGAAAAATCCGTTGATCAGGTTAAGGTCGAGTTGGCTGGTTTCTATCCCATTGATGGCCTGAATAATGTCGCCCGGAAGGATTCCTGCTTTAAACGCCGCAGATTGGTCCCGCACTTCCATGATTTCAAAAATATTCAAGCGCGAACCCTTCGCCTTGATCGTGATGCCGCTGAGGTTGTAATGGAAATCTTTCTTGAACGACGGATTTTTTTTAAGGTAAACCATTTCAGCCGGAAAGTTGAAGATCACGGTAAAGCGACTGAGGATCTCTCCGCCAATAGCGCCATTGCGATGGGTTGATCCTATCTTCAGGCTGTCGAAATAACTATTGGGATCAGGAAAGTTGGCGATCGCATTGTTTAGTTTGAATTTGCCGATGCTAATGGATTGTATGCGTCCTACTTTCCCGGTGATCTCGCCTCCGAGGCCGCGCCCAATGATGCTGCTCACGGTATGTTGAGGTATTTGAATTTGCCTATCTGAAGATGGTTCAAGCATCAAACCATGACTGGCGCCGGAGTCCATAAGCAGTTTTGCATCTATCTTGGTTCCATCAGCAAGGATCACAGGTGCGGTGACGTATGGTTTTGTGTCCTCAATTTTAATGGGTATTTTTTGAAACTTACGCCTCGGTTTAAAGCGCTCGGGCAGCATGAGTGTCAGCATTTTTTTTTCGTAATCGATCTGTACGATAAAGCGGCTGAACAATTCGTAGCCTAAGATACCATGTACGTCGGTGCCAAGGTAGTTTCGCAACTCTAAATAATCTTCCTCCAGCACTAGCATAGCATGACCGCGGCCTGTGACGCCGGGCAATTCAAGTGACACATTGTTTGTTACATAAGCATCGATCAGCTTTACACCCCCTGGACCTGAGATCGTATATTTTCGGGAATAGGAAAGATTGAGGATGTCGGTGAAGGTCTTTTGTGTGAGAATTGCCGTACGCACTCCCGTATCGAGTATGAATCTCAAAGGCAATGCGCCGTTGAGCACAACCGGGATAATCACGAGATTGTTATTGATCTCGATAGGAATCTGCACCCGTGTTCTGCCGTCTGTTAACGAAAAACCCAGTGTTTGGCATACACCCTGCAGAGATCCTAAACCCAGAAAAAAACAAAAGAGATACTTCCGCATCATATAGGCGTCTAACCACAACGGTCAATATAAAACAAATTTCAGAGAGTATCCTGTAACCCGATTAGTGGGATAATTGAAGAATCAATTGCTCTGGAGAATCGGCAATTCTAATAAATTCGAAACAGTCAGGTTTTAGAAAACCCTCTGTTACCATGATACGCATTTGAGCCAGAAGCGGCTCAAAGAAATGATTAATATTCAGAAGGCCTACCGGCTGATGAATAAGCCCGAGTTGTTTCCAGGTAAGAATTTCGGCCAGTTCATCGAGTGTGCCCCAGCCACCGGGCATGGCCATGAAAGCATCGGCGAGATCAGCCATCCTTTTCTTACGTTCGTGCATAGTTTGCACGATCTCCAGACGGGTAAGGCCTCGATGGCCAACTTCGCGCTTCAATAAAAATTCGGGAATAACGCCGATGACTTCACCGCGGTTTTCCAAAACGGCATCGGCCATAACGCCCATTAAACCTACGTTTCCGCCGCCATAGACCAGCGTTATGGATTGTTGGGCAAATACAGAGCCCAGTTTTCTGGCCGATTCCGCATAAATGGGTCCATTTCCCACACTGGAACCGCAGAAAACGCAGATATTCATGAAGTAAGTTTGTGAAAGGGGGCTTAGAACTTGTTGTCGTGCTTGTTCTTGCTCACCATTTTGTTAGGGAAAATCCAGGGAGAAACAATTGCCGCAATAAAAAGTGCGATAACAACGTAAAAAGGCCACCAGGATTCGAAATTCATAACTTAAGGTTTTAAAGCACGTAAAAATAGATTCTATTCAAGTAATATTTATAGAAAGTATAGAAAAATGTTTTTAAGTTAAACTCTTTGATTTGCAGACTTTTAAACCCGGTGTACTGACCAATGAAGAAATTTCTCATCTTTTCCGTCGTAGGTGTTACGATTATTAGCGGCCTTATTGCCATTCTCTTGTACTTGAGGATTAAAGAAACCAAATCGCACAGTCCCGAAGAAGAAGTGCTTTTTAATACCGGCGATCTTACAATCAAAGTTTTCTACAACCGCCCTTTCAAAAAAGGACGTCAAATCTTTGGCGGCCTCGTGCCTTATGATTCTGTATGGAGAACAGGCGCCAATGAAGCTACAACCTTCGAGACCAACAAGGACTTGAATATAGAAGGTAAAATATTGAAAAGAGGCAAATACTCTTTGTGGACTATACCGCGCGAAGAAAACTGGACCATCATCTTCAACTCCGAATCAGGTCAGTGGGGTGTAAACTCAAAAGGTGTGGCAAATCGTGATAAAGAACAAGATGTTCTTACTGTCGATGTTCATGCGGTGCAACAAGATCAGGAATTTGAACAATTCACCATTTCTTTTGAAAAAGGCCTGGACGATGCCGAAATGGTTTTGATATGGGACAAAACACTTGTGGCCGTACCCTTCTCTTATTGAGCTTCAACTCATTTTTGATTATCGCAAAACCGCTTTTACCACAGTTTTCCGGTTCTCAGGCAAAGCCGCTGGTATAGCATTTCCAAAATATCTAAAGTTATCTGGTTTCCCTCCCTGGCTCACCAGATAATCTATAATGGCTTGGGCCTGCCTCAACGTACGGTCATTGTGATAGGTCGTTTTGACCATTACCGAATCGCGCTTGTACAGTTGGCCCAGGGAATCGATATCGTCAAATTGTGTTTTGATAGAATCGATGATGACTTCGGTAAGGTCGGGCGACGATTGTATGCTGTCCTCCAAATATCCGGTGAGCAAAACCTGAATTTCAAATTTAGCCGCCGGATTGCCATTGACCACACGTACCAATCGCTTGAGTTCCTGTGAAGACGCCGCGACATCCAGTTCACTGGAGTTGGGTTTGAATTTCACCATATCCAAAGGCAATTCATCGCCAACAGACAGCGACTTTAATATCGCACTCATTTTTTCAACTTGTGGTATTTTGTCGGTGGTAAGGTCAAATTGTTTGGCAAAGTAACTCACATTTCCCTGTTCAGGATCAATGGACAATTCGTAGCGGCTTCCTTCCAATACGTATAATAAAAATGATCCATCCGGATTAGGCCGGCCGTTGTAAACACGTTTTCCTGTGGCCAGATCGATCAACGAAATGTATGACGGGATTGCCTTTCCGGTGGGATCCAAAACTTTACCGTCTACTTTCATCATTCCTTTCGGGCGGATCTCGTTCGGTATCAGGTATTCGAGTATCTCATTCTTGCGGGAGCCCGGCGCATCTTTTAAAAGGTATCGGCCGAGCGCCGCCACGCTAATGTACTGATCATCTTTATCGGTGTTTACAAAGTCGAGCGGCACGGGATTAGACCAATTGGCATTGACGAATTTGCTGATGTAAAGATCCATACCACCCTTACCCCCCGCGATCTTATCGGAAGCGAATATCAATGTCTCGCCGTCGGCCATGATCCTGGGGGTCTGCGAATTTCCGGTGTTCACATTAGCCGGTAGTTCTTCGGGTTCTTCCCATTGTCCGTTGGATTTCTTTTTGGCCCGAAAGAGCTTGCAACTCTCGGCTTTATTTTGGTCCATTTTTATACATCGCATAAAATAGATGGTGTTGCCATCAGGCGTAAACGATGGGCACGCTTCATGGCCTTTTGAGTTGATGGGCATCGCCAGATTGACGGGGTCTCCCCATGACGAACCTTTCCAGTCGCTTGACCAGATATCATATCCGCCCACTCCGGGCTGCTTGATGGTAGTGTAATAAAGTCTTTTGCCATCGGCGCTCAGGGCAAACCCACGCAGAAAATTCAGTCGCGTTTGAATATTCTTAGGCAGCACCTGTGGCTCGCGCCAGTCGGCATTGTCGCGAAACGTATAAAAGGGAGTGAGTGCATTGTCTTCGGCGTTGTCTGAAATGAATACCAGTGCGTTGGCATCGGCACTTATAAACGGTGAATAAAGGTTGAGCGAAGGGTGATTGATGCTGGTTGGAAGCTTTCTCACTTTTGCTTGCGAAAAAACGGTGCTCGAAACTAGGACCAGAATTAAAAGTTTAAGCAGGTATTTCATACGATTGCAATCCGTTAAAATCAAAAATAATGATTAGTTACAGCAATTCATCGACCGAAATAATTTTCGGCGTTTTAGTGCTCAGGGATGCATCTTTGCCCTTTGCATTGTAACTTAGCCTTTGTAAAAATCTCTCACCAAAAGAATGATTCAGGTAATTCCCTCGATAGCGATCCGGAAAGGCAACGTGGTAAAGATGCGTAAAGGCGACATCAGCAGCGAAAAAGCATACGACGAAAACCCGCTTGATCTCGCTAAACGGTTTGAAGACCACGGAATCGAAGTTGTTCACCTGGTTGATCTCGACGGAGCCGAAAAAGGTAGCCCGGTAAACTGGCACGTGCTAGAGGCCATAGCAGGTCATACTGATTTAAAGATAGATTTCACTGGTGGAATTTCTACCGACGGCGATATCAGCAAAGCTTACGAATACGGCGCCGATTATATCACCGCCGCCAGCGTTGCCGTAACAGATCCTGAATTATTTTCGTCGTGGATCATTTCATACGGGCGTGAAAAAATGACACTGGGTGCGGATGTGATCAACAAAGAATCAAAAGAATTGCTCTTTCGAGGATGGCAGCACAGATCCAAACTCACACTATTCGAACACCTCGATTACTTCTACTCACGCGGATTGAAATACGTAAAGTCTACCGACGTATCCAGAGACGGTGTGCTCGAGGGCCCGGCCTTTGACTTCTACCAGGAGATCATCGACAGGTTTCCGGAAATATGCGTATTGGCCAGCGGAGGCGTACGCGGCGTAGACGACATCAAGCGGTTGAACGAAATGGGTATCTTCGCCGTCATCTTCGGCAAAGCCTACTATGAAGGTATTCTCAAGCTGCAGGAACTTGAACAATTTCTCGTTAAGAAAGAACTGTAGAAACAGGCCAATCCCTACGAACTTGAATGCTTCGTTGTAATCGGTAGAAATGATTTTCCGCCATCGCAAGCATATCACCTCCGGGGTTTATTGATTTCCCGAACGCACATTTTTGCGAACGGCGCACCATCGAGGTTGAATAATCGCCATGGAACAAAGAACCAGGAACTATTCATTACTTTCCAGTTCTGAACACCACTGGAACCTGGATCTTAAAACTGAAATTTCTGCCCATGTTATATACTCCTTGCCTTCCGGTAATGGGATGTTCCGAGGCATATTTCAACCTGCTGAGGTGATGCTGATACGCTTTGTCAAACAAGTTCGCTGCCGTAAACAGAAATGAGAAGATGGTCCGCTTGTTCTTATTCACCACATCGAAACCACATCCGGCATGCCACAGTGAATATGAAGGTGTTGGCGTTTCGGTAGCATTCTCCAACAGTACGCGGTCTTGTTTTACATGGTGCTGAAATTGAAGCCTCACAAACAAATTGGAAAAGCTTTTCCATTGCTTCGCAGTGGCCCTCAGCTCACTCTGCCACCGCGGCGCCGGAATGAACGGAAGATACTTAGCACTATCAGCGCTTTGACTTTTATTCACAGCATATACGGTCGAAAAAGAATTTTCGAAATGAAGCCAATCTAATGGATGCGGATGAAGATCAAAGAAGACCTCGCCGCCCGTGAGCTGCGCCCTTCCCTGAGTGTACTGGTACGCGGGCACCGGATCAGATGGATCTGGAATGCTATCGGTGCCTGTGGAGGATAACAACTTTTCGACAAAAATGTAATGATTGATGTTGTTTTGGAACACCGACACTTCGGCTGAGAGATGGTCCGTGTTGACCAACGTCGAGATATCAAACTGCCACGAGTTTTCGGGTTTCAAAGCATAGCTCCCATACTCATAGCGGAGCGAGCCTTCATGCCGGCCATTGGACGCAAGCTCTGAAATATTGGGGGCACGAAACCCCCTTGAGATATTGGCCTTAGCGGTAATGGTCTGCGAAAACTGATAGGTTGTGCCAGCGCTGGCCGAGATGTTGGCAAACGAGGGTTCATCGCTTTTGAATTTCTGCGTCATGCCGGAGTCGCTGGTGGGCATGCCTTCGTCATCGAGGTACAACGCTTCGATACTAAGTTGTCGTGAATCAAATCGTAAGCCACCGGAAAGATCGAGGCGATCAAAATTCTTACGAGCGAAAGCTGCAGCTCCCCAGTCCCATAACCTGTATTGCGGCACGAGAAATTCGTTACCTCTGTTCTCATTTTGCTGCCACATGCTGCTGACAGTTGCCGATAAATTCCAACCGCTGGCTTCAGGGAAGAATACAATCACGTTTCCGGTCGCAGTGGTAAGATCAAAAAACAGATCAGGTTCATTGGGCTCCAGCACATTGCCGTACTCCCGGCGCTGATTGCGCTGATAACCTAAATTCACTTGCACACGGGTATCGCCGGCGTAAAAATTGGTAGCATTACTAATGCGCTTATGCCGGATATTCTGCTGTGGAAAGAAGAGTGAATAACTTTTCAGTTCTTCCATATTGGCTGTTGCTTCTTGCTCGGTGCCATTGATATTTTTTATAAACATAAAATCGCCATTCTCATCGCGCTCTCCTTCCACGAGTCCCAATGTTTGCTGGAACGAACTGACCAAAAATTGGGAATATCCCCACGATTTGTTCACCCCTAACAGCACACTGAAATCTTTCTCCCGAAATCCGGAGTTAAAAACTCTTCCATCATATGCATTTTGATAGGGCCTGGCATCTTTGCGGCTTGCTCTCGCCGACCAATAATAGCCGTTGAGATTTCCGGCATTCATGATCGAGTTGGCAAACAGGCCGTGATTGCTCTGATAGTTGCTGATCCAATGTGATTTGATAGTGCCCACAGTCTCCGGGTTCGGTGTTAAAAAATTGATCACGCCGCCAAGTCCGTCACTACCGTACATTAAACTTCCGGCCCCTTTGATGACCTCTACACGATCCACAGAAAATTCATCTATCTCAATTCCATGCTCATCTCCCCACTGCTGCCCCTCCTGGCGGGTGCCGTCAAACAACGTGATGATACGGTTGTAGGATAGGCCGCGGATAACCGGTTTGGCAATGGCGGCACCTGTGGATATTTTATCGATGCCCGGTTTCTGAGCAATGTTATCAATAATGTTACTGGACGTGCTTTGCACCAGCGCGTCGCGACCCAAGGTGGTAATTGGCACGGGGTTCTTTTTCAACTCCGTAGAATGGCTGATACCGGAAATCACAATCTCGTTGAGTTCAGTTACCGTACTGCTCAGCGTCACATTTAGTTCTTGTGAACTCCGCATGTCTATCGATTGAACTACAGTACCATATCCCACGAAAATATACTCAACAAGAAATTTACCCCGCGGAATATTCTCTATGACATACTTTCCATCAAGGTCTGTTACAGCACCTTTCTTCAGATCTGCTATATAGACCGTTGCTCCTGTGACAGGTTCTTGTGTGGAGACGTCGCGCACTGTTCCCGTCAATGAAAACTGCGCTTGGGCCTGAATGAAAACAACACTGAAGATGACCGCAGAGGTAAAAAATCGCATTTTTGCTGATAGAAAGTTAAATTCCTGCGCGAATATAAAGGATAAATTCTAAATGCAGCAGTGTTGCAACTGGGCGTTGGCCAAAAAAAATCGTTTTAGTCTACAATATCCTGCAATTTGTACTTCTCAATGATGTATTTCAGGAAGTTAAAAGACAGAATGGAATCGTCCTTTTCTTCTTTGGATTGCTTATCGACCGTTTTTATGGGAGTGGTTTCTGGCTTTATACGGGGCTGCTGGCTCGGCTGAACGGGCGGTGTGGTGATTTGAGGACGAACCTGAAGAGAATCTTTGGGATTAGGGTGTGTGGCTTTTGGCACATACCGGGTATCCGATTCGCCAGGTGAATAAAGCATTTTGTCTTTATCCACTTTGTCCTTGTCTGTATCGGACATTTCCACGTCGCGCATGCCGCCATCCTGTCCATAAGAAACGCCTGTAAAAGCTGAGGCAGCTAAACAGGCAATGAATAGGATATGATGAAGTTTGATCTTCATTAGGTTCGGACAAAGTTGCTTAACGCCTGAATTTCGTTTTTGGTTTCAGAAAAGTACAAAATAAACCCTGATAACCTGATCCGGAAAAGGATTTTCTGCAATCAATGTCGGCCGCCAAATTTTAATAGATTTAGCAATTTTGCCGTTTCTGAGTATTTTTCAGCCTATCACAGTATGTATGATCACATGGGATGACTTTTCAAAAATTGATATTCGGGCGGGAACGGTCGTTAAAGCCGAGCCCTTCAGCGAGGCGAGGAAGCCCTCTATCAAACTTTGGGTGGACCTGGGCGAGTTAGGTATCAAGAGCTCGAGCGCGCAGATCACTGAGCATTACTCACCGGATACACTACCCGGCAAGCGCGTAGTATGTGTGGTTAATTTTCCCCCGAAAAGAATAGCCGGCTTTCTGTCAGAAGTGCTGGTAACGGGCTTCGCCGATCAGGATCAGCGCGTAGTTTTGTGTACCGTAGATAAGCAGGTCCCCAACGGCGCACGGCTTTTTTAAGTTTGCTTCCACCTTTTGAGAAAAAAATGCTCTTCTCACAACTCGAACGGATTACAGGAGGCAAAAATCTCCGACTCACAAAAGATCAAACGATCACGTCATTGCTGCTGGATAGTCGCAAGGCTGTGACTGGAGATGGAAACATTTTTTTTGCCATCCGCGGAGAGCGTCATGATGGTCATCAATACCTGAAAACGTTGTACGAGCAAGGTGTAAGACAATTTGTGGTTGAATATGAAACAAAAGATCTCGATTCCCTTCGCGATGCCAATATCATTCTTGTTGCCTCAGCCATAAAAAGCCTCCAGGACTTGGCCGCAAACCGGCGCCGCGAAATACGGGTTCCCGTGATCGGCATTACGGGTAGCAACGGCAAAACTATCATCAAAGAATGGTTGTTTCAATTGCTTTCTCCCGATTATCGTATTGCTAAAAATCCTGGGAGCTATAATTCACAGATCGGCGTGCCTTTGTCGGTATGGCAACTTCAACCGTATCATCAGATGGGAATCTTCGAAGCCGGGATCTCGAAGCCGGGAGAAATGGGAAAGTTGAATGGTGTGATGCAACCTACCATAGGCCTGTTCACCAATATTGGGTCGGCCCACGACGAGGGGTTTAAGGATCAGCAGGAAAAGATTGACGAGAAGCTCCAGCTTTTTCAGCATAGTGATGTTGTAATTTATTGTCGTGATCATCGCTCTATCGATACCGCCATCAGGTCGTCAAAACTCCCGGCGTTGTCATGGGGTTTTTCAGAGGGGGCGGATATCAAAATCCAATCGAAGGGCGAACGTTTTCATGTTACTTCTGGCACCTTGAGCTTCGACTTGCGGCTACCTTTTAAAGACCAGGCTTCCATTGAGAATTGTATCCATTGCGTGGCTATGCTTTTGTATCTCCGATACGAACCTGAAGTCATACAAGATCGAATAACCGGTCTTCGTGGTGTGCCCATGCGTCTCGAATTGAAGGAAGGTATCAATCAAAGCCAGATCATCGACGACACGTATAACAATGATCTCGGCGGACTGCAGATCAGCCTGGAGTTTTTATCGAACCAGCATCAGAAAATCAAAAAACGCCTGATCCTCTCCGACATCCTGGAATCAGGTCTTTCCGAAGAAACATTGTCGAAAACCATCGCGGCCTTGATCGCGAAGAATAACGTCCATTACTTCACAGGCATTGGTCCTCAGCTCTGCCGGCACAAAAAAATTTTTCCGCCAAACGCATTGTTCTTTGCCGACACCGAAGATTTTCTGAAACATTTCGATTGGAATACTGTCCACCAGGAAGTTATTCTAGTCAAGGGTGCGCGGGCTTTTCAATTTGAAAAGATTGTAAATCGTCTCCAGCGCAAGGTGCATGGCACCATTATGGAAATCGACCTCGGCGCAGTGGTACACAATCTCAATTTTTTCAAGTCGCGGTTAAGGCCCTCTACCAAGATCATGGTGATGGTCAAAGCCTTTGCATACGGCAGTGGCAGCACTGAAATCGCCAATGTTTTACAATATCACAAGGTGGATTACCTCGGCGTGGCATACGCCGACGAAGGCGTTGAGCTAAGGAAAAATAATATCTCCCTGCCCATCATGGTGATGAACCCGTCTGAAGAGAGTTTTTTATCGCTGATCGAACACCAGCTGGAACCTGAGATCTACAATTTCAGGATACTTGATAGTTTTTTGAATTTTCTGCAGGGCAGAACGGCTTCTATCCACATCAAGCTGGATACGGGAATGCACAGGCTGGGCTTTTCAGATAGTGACCTTTCGTCGTTGCTAGGGATCTTGAAAAAGAATACGCATCTCAAAGTACGTTCGATTTTCAGTCATCTTGCGGGCGCCGACGAAGCCCAGCACGATCAATTCTCGCATGAACAGGCGCAACGATTCAAAGCCCAGGCCGATAATATTTCGGTTGGTTTGGGTTATCGACCATTGTATCACCTTATCAATTCTCCTGGCATTCTACGATTGCCGGAACTGCAGTTCGACATGGTACGGCTTGGTATCGGCCTCTATGGCGTTGATCCCACCCAGGAAAAAGTTGATGCGTTAAAACCAGTGGCTACGCTGAAGACCGTGATCTCGCAAATCACTCAGATACCAGCAGGCGATAGCATTGGTTATGGTCGTCAGGGAAAAGCGGAAAAACCGATGACGATAGCCACCATCGCTATCGGTTATGCCGATGGCTTCAGTCGTGCCTTCAGTCGGGGTGTTGGCGAGGTATTGGTGAATGGCAAGGCGGCGAAAGTTGTAGGAAATGTTTGCATGGACATGACCATGATCGACATCAGCGGCATCGAGGCTCAGGAGGGTGACGAGGTTATTATTTTCGGAAAAGATTATCCTATTCAACAAGTGGCTGCGCGTATTGGCACTATTGCCTACGAAATTCTCACCAACACCAGTGAGCGGGTGAAACGTGTTTTTGTCGCAGAGAGCATTTAAGTTATCTTTTTTCCTTCTCCAGTTTCACGGTAAACTTGGAGTAGCTTCCTTCTTTGGAGTCGAGGTGAATGCGTCCACGAATCTTGCTCAGCGCATTTTTCACCAGATACAATCCCAGCCCGTTGCCGGTTGAACGTTCGTCGCCGCGGAAAAACATGGTGAAGATCTTGTCTCTCACGTCCTCCTTGATGCCCGGACCATGATCGAGCACACTGATGGTAACCGCTTCGTTCTGCTGGGTTATCTCCAGCACCACGTTCGGATTTTCAGACCGGTCGCTGAAGAAAAAAGCGTTCTCCAATAAATTGGTGAGCAAGATGCCGAGCATGGTTTTATCGTTCTCAAACCGAATATTGTCATTGATCCTGATCTGAAAATCCTGTTCTCTGAAATACACCAATTCTTTAGTAATTGCCTGAATCATCTCGAGCAGTACAGTCTTCGTGATGAGTTCATTAGAGACTTTGCTTTTTTGAATGGTGTGTTTTTGCATGAGCTTCATGAGCGTTCGCTCCAGCTGCAAAATGGTTTTGCGAAAGAATTCGTAGTAGGACTTATCAGGATTCGCTTTGTAGCTTTCTAATTCGGCAACGCGCAGTAGTCCTAGCATGCTTGAAATTGGCCCGCGCAAATCGTGTGAGGCGCGGTAGAGAAAGGTTTCCAATTCACGTAACGTTTGGTTTAATTTCTCCGTGCGTACTTCGATCAATTGTTCGAGGCTCGCATTAATTTCTTTTAAATGTTGTCGTGCTTTTTCGAGTTCTGAACTCTTTATCTCAAGATTATCGCGCTGGGTTTGAAGTTCTTCGTTGATGAGGCTAAGCTCATCGTTTTTGTTTTCAATATCATTCTTCTGCTCAGCAAGTTCTTCCATCAGCGTCTGGATCTCTTCGTTCTGCATTTCGATCTTCGCATTCTTCTGCCAAAGTTCCTGATTGGATTTTTCTAATTCCGCCGTGCGCACTTTCACCAGCTCCTCCAATTTCTTTTTCCGTTTCGTGAGGAAGCTCACTCTAACCCTGTAAAACATGAACAGCACCGACGCCGACCATAGGAAGGCCACAATCTTAAACCACAACGTGCCCCACCAGGGTGGTGTCATGATGATCGCCAAAGTCTTTTCTTCACTCGACCAGTTCTTCCCATCGAACGATGTTTTTACGATCAATTTATAGTTGCCAGGTGCCAGGTTAGTATAGTGAATCGTGCGGTTTTTGGAAGTGGTGTATTGCCAGTCTTGATCGAGATCTTCCAATTTATAAGCATAATGCATGCTGTTCTGCCAGTTGAACAACATCGGCGAGAACGTCAGCGTGAAGGAATAATCCTTATAGGTGAGGCTGATCTCATCCGTATCGGTGATGGACTTGGCCAATATCTTTTTGCCATTGTATAGTGAATCGGGTTTGATCTCTTCAGACAGCACGTGGAGCGAGGTGAAAACCACTTTAACATGCAACGGCGCAAATTTCAGGCTGTCGGGATGGAAAAAGTTAAAGCCATTGACACCGCCGAACAATAATCTTCCATTGGGCAATTTAAAGTTAGCGCGTGGAATAAATTCTTTACCCTGCAACCCAATAAACTGAGGCACTTCGGCGACGGATAGGTCTTTTGAATTGACTTTGAATAAGCCGTTGTAGGTGCTGACCCAAATGTTGTCATGATCGTCTGCCTGTAAGGCGCAGATCGTGCTGCTCAACAGCCCATCCTGCTCATTGATTACCCTTTCGATCTCCAGGTTTTTGTTCATGATGATAATTCCGCCCCCATTGGTTCCCATCCATATTTTACCTTTTTTATCTTCATGTATGCTGAGCACGTTGATATTCTGCAGCGGGAAATCTTCACTTTCGATATTCAAAAATTTTTCCGATCCGGCGCGCAGCACACTCACTCCATCGGATGTACCGATCCATAGGGTATTTTGCGAGTCGATGTATAGTGAAAGAATATCGTTATTCACTAGCGAAGTAGAATCTTCCGGTATGTTCTCATAGTATTGATAGGTGTTGCTGCGGGGATTGAAGTAGCACAGCCCTTCGCGCAGTGTGCCAATCCAAAAGTTGCCGAGGCTATCTTCTTTGATGTCCCATACATGCCGGCTTTTGAAATTTCGCCTTTCAGGGCTAAACACATCAACGGTGCCTTTAGCCGGATGATACTTGATCATACCTCCGTCCCAGGTTCCCATCCAGAAAAATCCATGCGAGTCGCGGTAAATGCATTTGATGGCTTGTGAGCTGAACTTGTCATTGCCGGGCGCCTGAACAAATCCGCTGAGATCGGGTAATAGTTTAAAAAGTCCGCCGCCGTCGGTGCCGATCCAAATGTTTCCGTCGAGGTCTTCATTGAAGGAAAGTACCTGATCATTCTTAATGCTGCCTTCTCCCTGGCGACTGTGGTAGTGCAATATTTGAACGTTGCCAGGATTGTATTTCAATACGCCAAAACGAAAAGTTCCAAACCAGATATTATTCTCTTCATCTTCAAAAATTGACAGTATTGGATTTTTCGTTTCAGGATTTTCCTGAACACCAAGCTCGTTGTACGGCAGCATGGTTTCTTCTTTCTGATTGAAAAGATAAATGGCCTCTCCTCCTACCCACAGATTGCCGCGCGAATCTTCGTATAGCGATGGCACGTTGTTGTTAAATTTCAGCGCGCTGTTGCTGGTATTGAAGTTAGTGACCTGGCCAGTTGTCAGGTCCACTTTATAAAATCCTTTTAACTCGCTGCCCACCCACAAAACCTGTTGATTTGCCGAAAGCTGGAAGCAAGTGACAGACCGATCTATGTCGGCGATCCATGGATATTTTTTGCTTGCCGCGTCGTCGGTCAGCGGAATACCATCAGCACCGATAATAAATATGCCGCCGCGTGAGCCGAACAATTTGTCACCGTTGGGCATAAATTGCAGCGACATGATATAGTCGTTTTTGATCTTATATTCATCGCTCCGGTCGATCGAGTAATGAAAAAATTCGTTTTTGTCAGGGAAATAGACGTCTATGCCGCTGCCGAGATAGGTGATCCAGATACTTCCATCGCGGTGTTCGGTGATCGTGCGCACGCTCGTGCCTTGGGGTTTCGATTTATCCTCTAGGTCAACCGGAAGTTGTTCGATGAGTTCTGTTTCCGGATAGTAACGGCTAATGCCGTTGGTTGTGCCGATCCACAATGTGCCTCGTCGATCGATCTCTAACGCCTGCACAGAATTGCCAATGATGGTGTGCGGATTGTTCTCCTGGTTCCTGAATATCTTGAATTCGTGTCCATCAAACCGGTTCAAGCCTTCGTCTGTTCCAAACCACAGAAAACCTTGACTGTCCTGTACAATGTCGAAGACCTCATTTTGCGATAATCCATTGGTGGTATTGTACGATTCAAACTCAAGGTTAAAAAGCTGTCCGTTCGCCTGAAAGGCAAGACACACCCCCAGCAAGGGCAAACCAAAATATCGTACAATTGGACTCATAATGGGTCAGACCGACCTATGTTAAATATAAGCAATTCAGCCTACGAGTCGACACATGTTCAATTTATTCGTGAAGCATAACCGGCAACAGGTGTTTAAGATCAGTAACTGACCTAAGTAAGTAAAAACGCAGATATAAAATTTCTTGTCGCTTTCAACGTGGATTCTGATCAGCATCAGGATTATATTTAACCCGTAGCCGTTCGACGGCAGGTATTGTCACTTTCAAAAATGGAACGAAAATCAACATTGAACGAAGATTGGTCAGCAGTAGCCGTGGCCTCTGTTGTCATCATTGTTTTACTGACGGGTTTCAAGCCCAGTCTCCCTACTTTCAATTGGACAAACTTCGATGAGTTAAAAAATATATTCGGCGACTTTCAGCTGTGGACTGACCTGTCCATACTTTGGGCGTTCGTTTATGCTAGTACAGTGGGGGGACTTCTTCTGAAGGGCGACAAATTCACATTAAAAAGTCTGGCGGGTTATAGCTTCATTTTTGTGTTGGCGCTTTTAGCACAGATCATCACTGGAAATTCGAAAGTGAAAGATCTTGGGTTGGAGATTGTGCTGTTTAGTTTGCTCATAGGACTATTCATTTCAAACATAACCAAAGTACCGGAGTGGGTCAAACCGATGATCCAAACCGAGTTCTACATCAAGATCGGATTGGTGTTGTTAGGATGTGGCATAATCTTTAAAGACATTATGCAGGCTGGTGCGCTGGGCTTGATCCAATCTGTTGCCGTGGTTTTCGTAGTGTGGGAATTCAGTTTCTGGTTATGCCGGTGGCTTAAGATCGATGATGAACTTCGTACGATGTTGTCGAGCGCCGTGGCTATTTGCGGGGTGTCTGCCGCCATTGCAACGGCCGGCGTCATCAAGGGCGACGGCAAAAAGTTGTCCTATGTCATTTCATTGGTGTTGATCACGGCAATTCCCATGATGCTCATCATGCCGATCATGGCTAAATCAATGGGCCTAAGCAATGCCGTAGCTGGCGCTTGGATGGGCGGCACCATCGATACTACTGGCGCTGTGGTTGCTGCGGGAAATGTGCTTGGCGACGAAGGTCTTAAATACGCAACAGTGGTAAAATTCTCTCAGAATGTTTTACTCGGCCTGGCGGCTTTTATGATATCTATATACTGGGCCTACGCAAAAAATCAAGCACAAGAAAGGCCTTCTGCCAAAACCATATGGGAACGATTTCCAAAGTTCGTACTGGGTTTTATTCTCTCATCGTTGGTGTTCTCCTTTCTACTTTCCGCGGATACCATAGCGGCAGTAAAAGGTCCAGTGAAGGGATTACAAACCTTTTGGTTTGCTCTGGCCTTCATTTGCATCGGATTGGAAACCCGCTTTGTCGATATTTTTAAAATGGATAGCGGTCGGCCAGCTTTCGCTTTCTTGCTGGCTCAGTTGTTCAACGTCGTTTTTACGCTGATCATGGCGTGGCTCATTTTTAGCTAACCACAGCCTAGGTTTTTCTTCAAATTACAGTCAGGTATGCCACCGAAATCGAAAGGTTTTTCTTCCTCCTCCGGTACCGGCTCCTGGCGATTTCCCGTGGTTTTCTGAGCCTGATCAACTTTATTGCGCTTTGCAAGCTCCTTTTCGACCCTTCGTTTCCTTTTTTTCATTTCCATGGAACTTAAAATCGTGTAAATCCTGCAATGTAGTTTTTAAAATCCTGGTCCAATCGTGCTATCTTTGCCTTGTTTAAAATTAATCTAATTATAATATAATGGTCGGAGGCGCTAAAAATGTGGCTCAAATGAGGCCTGGTGACGTGGGGATCATAGCCGGCTTTACAGATGATCATTTGTCTGTGAAGCTGATGGAAATGGGGTGCTTGCCGGGGGCTCCAGTGAGATTCAATTTTTCAGCACCTCTGGGTGATCCGGTTTGCATTAGTGTTTCGGGTTACGAACTTTCTCTGCGATTAGAGGAAGCAGCAACCATTTCAATTGTAAATTAATGTCCACCCCTCGGAGGCCAACCATCGCTTTAGTTGGAAATCCCAATTCAGGGAAATCCTCTTTGTTCAATCATCTTACTGGTCTGAATCAGAAAATTGGAAATTTTCCGGGTGTTACCGTCGAAAAACGCGCGGGCGTTACCACCCTACCCAATGGTTCTCTGGCAGACATCGTGGACCTTCCCGGCATTTACAGCATCTATCCGCGAAGTCTGGACGAACGGATAGTGGCCGAAGTTCTCCTCGACCATCATTCACCCGCCACACCCGATAAGGTCATCGTCATCGCCGACGCTACAAACCTGAAACGCGGTTTGCTACTGCTCACACAAGTTATCGACATCGGCCTGCCCACGGTGCTTGCCTTGAACATGATGGACCTTGCCGCCAAAGCAGGCATCAGTTACGATTTCCAGGCATTATCCAAGCGTCTCGGTATTCCTGTCGTGGCCATCAACGCCCGACATGGTGTAGGTCTGGATGAACTCAAGAAATTAATGGGCAACGAAGTGCCCTTGCCTTCGAAACATATTTTCAACATCTGGGAAGAAACGAAAGCGCCAATCAAAGTTCTTCGTGAAAAGTTAAATGTAGACAATGACTACGAAGCGTATCAGTTCCTGGAGCAGCCTAACTCGTTGCATTTTCTTTCGAAGGAGGATCGCCAGATCGTAGAACAGGTGCGCACCAAATACAACTTCTTTCCAGGAAAGTTTCAAGGTGCCGAAACCATTCAACGTTATAGTTTCATTCAGGATCTTCTCAACAGCATCACGTTAAAAGCTGCAGATCTTTCATGGAAAAAAAATACGAACAGGCTCGATAAGATCCTTACCCACAAAGTTTGGGGATATCTTATTTTCTTCGGCATTCTTTTCATCATCTTCCAGGCGATCTTTGCCTGGGCAACGGTGCCGATGGATGTCATTGACTCCATGTTTGCGACCTTGAGCGGTTATGCAGGTTCGGTGTTGCCCAAAGGTCAGCTCACCAGCCTGCTGGCCGAGGGCATCATTCCAGGCATTGGCGGAATCATCATATTCGTTCCCCAGATCGCTATACTGTTTGCGTTTATTGCCATTCTCGAGGAATCGGGCTACATGGCACGCGTGGTCTTTCTCATGGACAAGATCATGCGTAAGTTCGGATTGAATGGCAAAAGTGTGGTGCCTTTGATGTCTGGTGTGGCTTGCGCTATTCCGGCAATTATGGCCACTCGCACCATCGACAATTGGAAGGAGCGAACCATCACCATTCTGATCACGCCGCTGATGAGTTGTTCTGCGCGATTGCCGGTATTTACCATTCTCATCGCTTTGATCGTTCCTGATCGCAAAGCTTTAGGTTTTTTTAACCTCCAGGGCTTAGCCTTGATGGGATTGTACCTGCTAGGCTTCGTTGCCGCATTGGGCTCTGCATGGATCATGAAACTTTTGATCCGCGTGAAGGAAAGGAGTTTTCTCGTTATGGAGCTGCCCACATATCGTGTGCCCAAGTGGTCCAATGTCGGTTACACCATCATAGAAAAAACAAAGGCGTTTGTGCTGGAAGCTGGCAAAGTGATCATCGCCATTTCTGTGATACTTTGGGTGCTTGCCAGCTATGGTCCCGGCGATAAAATACAAAATGCCGAGAAGTATGTTT
>JBMOKS010000511.1:59180-65096 GCA_049324355.1 Bacteroidota bacterium | reverse complement strand
TTACAAGAGCATGCAAATGTGAGACTCTCCGAACAGGCGTTGCAAGATCGCGTCGCAGCTTTCAAACTTGAAAATTCGTATGCTGGCATTATCGGAAAAGGTCTGGAACCGATCATTAAGCCGCTGGGTTACGATTGGAAGATAGGCATCGCGCTGATCACTTCTTTTGCGGCACGTGAAGTGTTTGTTGGTACCATGGCTACGATCTACAGCATCGGTAGTGTGGATGCAGGCGATGATGCCACCATCAAAGCACGAATGAAGGCCGAGATCAATCCTGAAACCGGCGGCCCGCGCTTCACGCCGGCGGTAGGATTTTCGCTCTTGGTATTTTACACGTTTGCCATGCAATGTATGAGCACTTTAGCGATAGTCTACCGGGAAACAAGAGGCTGGAAATGGCCGCTGATACAACTCGTTTACATGACAACATTGGCCTATTTATCTGCATTTATAGTATTTCAGGCACTTTCCTGAGTTGTCCCATATTTAGGTTTTCTTAAATGCCCGCTTACTGGCAAGCGGCTGCCGTAATTATTGTATCTTTGGCGGTTTATAGCCCCGCTGCATGAACCGGAATTACGAGTTGGGATTGCTTTGCCTTACGCATCTGTTGATCGGCGCCGATGGGATCGTAGACGACAATGAAATTGACGCCTGGAAGATCATCCAGGAAAGGGAAAAGATCAGCGATGAGGTTTTTCACGAATTCAGAATGCTCACCGCCAACAAAAAGGAGCGCGAAGTATACCAATTTGGCATCGACCTCATCAATCGCTGTACTTCCGCCGAAAAACTTCATGTCTTTGTCATGTTATACAAACTTTCGGAGGTAGACGGACGCGTGCACGCTAAAGAGATCCGCTTGCTTTTATATTCTATCAAAACCGCCGGAATAGAGTTCGACGACGTAGTCAACAAAGCCAAGACATCACTATCCTTAATTTAATTTTTCTGCCATAAATCTTATGAATCGCATTGTACCCGGTTTGCTGATTGTCTGTTTCTTGTTCTCCTGCAATTCTTCGGAAAAAGAACCGATCAATAAATTTTCAGATCCCGTGATCTTGAAGATCGCCGACTTTCAGGATCATAGAAATTCAGATAGTTTGCTGATCTACCTCAACCATGCAAACCCCGTCTACCGCCGTGAGGCGCTCACAGCTTTTGGGTCTGTGCAGGATTCCAGCGTGGTGGAAAATATCGGAAGGAGATTACTCATGGATAGCGATACGCTGGTTCGTCGAGCCGCAGCATTCGCGTTAGGGCAAATACCGACATTTCACAGCGAAAGACTTTTGTTGGGTGGTTTGGTGAAAGAAAAAAACAACGCGGTCTTTTGCGAAATAGTTGAAGCATATGGAAAAGTGACCGAGCACTGGCAACTGGTACAGCCAACTTTGCTAAGAGACACGGCGAAAACATGTGGTTTCGGTTGGTCACTCTACAGATCTGGTTTAAGAAACACGGCAGACAGCACCGTAAACCGCGCCGTGGCCGATCTGCTCGCTCCCGCCAATAACGTTCAGACAAGACTCAGCGCCGCTCACTTTTTTGCAAGAGGAGCCCGGCAATATGAATCCGCTGAAAGATCGCTGATCGACGCCGCTAAAAATGATCCCAGCGTGGAAGTAAGAATGGCGGCTGTGCTGGCCCTTCGAAAAATCAAAACGGATAATTCGCTGTTGGCGATCCGCGAAGTATTGGAAAAGGATTCAGACTATCGCGTGCAGATCAGCGCCGTGCGCGCTCTAGCACCCTTCCCATTCGAAAAAACAAAAGCGGACCTCTTCAGCGTACTCAATCATAAAAATACCAATGTTGGCATCGCGTCCTCTGAAGTTATCATCGCGTCGGCCACAAAAGACTACTGGCTAGATATCGCCAACATTGTGGATCGTGTGAAGAACTGGAGAATTCAAGCCAACCTATATGAAGCGGTTCTGAAAGTAAGCGACAACAAAGAAGTGGCTGAAGAAGTTTTTGCGAGTTACAGGCAAACTACCAATTCCTACCACAAGGCCGCGCTACTTTCGGCGTTGCAAAACTCGGTGATCGCCGCTGGCTTTATTGAAGAAGAACTCTTTAAAGCAGATACGCTCGTAGTGAAGTCAACTGCAGCGGCCGCGCTGGTTTCTATTAATCGCGGGCAGAAATTCAAGTCGGCGTTGAGAGCACACTTTGCGGACATTTACAAAAAAGCGATTGAGACCGGCGATGCCGCAGTGATCGGAACCGTCAGCGCCGCGTTGGCAGACTCAGTATTGGGATACAGAAATGTGATCAAGGATTTTTCGTTTCTCTATGATGCGAAAAAGAAATTGTCCCTTCCCAGAGACAACGAGTCGTTACAACCGCTGGAGATGGCCATCGCACATTTCGAGCGCAGGAAAGTTTCGGCCATCAAAAACGAATTCAACCATCCTATCGACTGGGATCTTATTAAGACCTTACCACGCGATCAGAAGGCCGTGATCATAACCAGCCGTGGTAGCATCACTCTTCGCTTGCTGGTGGAGGAAGCGCCCGGCTCGGTGGCGAATTTTATTCACTTGGCAAATATGAATTATTTCGATCATAAGTTGTTCCATCGCGTGGTGCCCAATTTCGTAGCGCAAGCGGGTTGCAAACGAGGCGATGGATTTGGAAGTGAAGATTATTCCATCCGTTCGGAATTCTCTTGGAGAAAATATAAAACCGGAAGCGTAGGCATGGCCTCTGCTGGGAAAGACACCGAAGGCACACAGTGGTTCATTACCCACTCCCCTACGCCACACCTCGATGGCCGTTATACGATCTTCGCCGAAGTTGAAGAAGGTATGGATGTGGTTCACCTGATTGAGGTTGGTGATG
Organism: Bacteroidota bacterium; assembly: GCA_049324355.1. Taxonomy (GTDB): domain Bacteria; phylum Bacteroidota; class Bacteroidia; order Cytophagales; family Cyclobacteriaceae; genus Chryseosolibacter. Next base: position 62,243 of record JBMOKS010000511.1, on the reverse strand, counting down.
AGATCGTTGATGTGAAGCTGGTGGGTAAAAAATAACTTCGAACCGTCAGCGACGGGCCTCAGGAGTGGCCGGCCAGTCCTGAGCCTAAAACTCGAGGCTCGCAACACGTACCACGCTGCTAATTTTGGCTAAATTGCGCGAAATAAACGAACACGTTGAACCAGCCTTTTCTCCAAAATTTTAAACTGGGTATTCTCGGTGGCGGCCAGCTTGGCCGTATGCTAATCCAGTCGGGTATCGATTTTAATATTCCCTTTGCCGTTCTCGACCCCGATGCTCACGCACCTTGCGCAACACTGGCGGAATTTCATCACGGCAAAATGACGGATTACGACACGGTGCTGAAATTCGGCCTCCTATGTGATATCATCACCATCGAAATCGAAAATGTAAACACGGCAGCACTGAGAGAGCTGGTGAAAACCGGGAAAAAAGTTTATCCCCAGCCCGAAGTAATAGAGCTGATCAAAGACAAGCGGGTTCAAAAAACGTTTTATCGAAATCACGACATTCCAACGTCAGATTTTATTCTTACCGAAAACGCAACGGATGTAAAACGGAATAAAAAATTTCTTCCAGCCGTAAATAAGCTCGGACAGGAAGGGTACGACGGCCGCGGCGTGCAGATTTTACGCACCGCCGCCGACCTGGAAAAAGCGTTCGATGCTCCGGGACTTTTAGAAAAGCTCATCGATTTCGAAAAGGAGATCTCGGTGATCGTAGCCAGGACCGAAAGTGGCGAAGTAAAAACGTTTCCTGCAGTAGAAATGGTTTTCCATCCGGTGCAAAACCTGGTTGAATATCTTTTCGCTCCAGCAGACCTAGCACCTACGGTTGCTGCCCAGGCCGAAACCATCGCGAAAAAGATCATCCATGAACTGAACATGGTTGGGTTGCTGGCGGTAGAAATGTTTGTAACCAAAAGAGGCGAAGTGTTGGTAAATGAGGTTGCGCCAAGGCCCCACAATAGTGGACATCAGACCATAGAAGCCAATGTTACCTCACAGTATGAACAACATCTGCGGGCCATTCTGGGCCTGCCTTTGGGCGATACCACATTGCTGCTACCAAGTGCTATGGTAAATATTTTGGGTGAGCCCGGGTATGAAGGTGCTGCGCAATATGAAGGGTTTCATGAAGTGGCGAAGGTACCTGGTGTGCACATACACCTTTACGGAAAACGTTTTACCAAACCTTTCCGCAAGATGGGGCACGTTACCATTATTGACAAGGATGTTGAGAGTTTGAAAAAGAAAGTCAACTTTGTGAAGCAAACCTTAAAAGTGATCGCCTGATATGAAACCACTGGTTGGAATTATAATGGGCAGCGACTCAGACCTTACGGTTATGAAAGATGCTGCCGAGATATTAGAAGAATTGGGTGTAGCATTCGAGCTTACCGTGGTGTCAGCGCACCGCACACCCTTGCGTATGGTTGAGTATGCGGCAAATGCGCGCAGGCGAGGTTTAAGGGTGATTATCGCGGGCGCGGGTGGTGCAGCCCATTTGCCCGGTATGGTAGCATCGCTCACGTCGTTGCCGGTTGTTGGGGTTCCAGTGAAGTCATCTAATTCGATTGATGGTTGGGATTCTATTCTTTCGATATTACAAATGCCCGCTGGTGTGCCTGTGGCAACGGTAGCACTGAACGGGGCTAAAAATGCCGGGATACTGGCAGCTCAGATTATCGGGTCTTTTGACCGGGAAGTGGGCAGGAAACTCGATAAATACAAAAAATCGCTGCAAATAAAGGTCGAATCTGCTGCGAAAAAGCTCGAATCCAAGGGCTGGAAAGCATCTTTGAAACAACATCTTTCAAGATTGCCTTAAAAAATTTAATTTAAGAGGTTTACTTCAAGGCTGCATGAAACCAAACGAAAAAGGTTGGCTTAAAGAATACCTCGAATTCCGCCAGGATCTATTAAAAGATCTGACGAGCGAAGCCGTTCGGAAAAGCTCTCACCCGGAGCATTCCCTCTATCGAATAGTTCAGCCTACGGGGCTGATGTACGGCCAATCCGTGGGCGACATCGATTGGCCCAACCAGGAAAACTGGGACGAGAAGGATAAAATGAAGATCCTGCTCGCGGAGAGTCTCATCAGCAGCTCATTGTTATTTTACGACAAGCCCGTGGATAGCCCGGAAGAAATCTCGAGAGTTATTCTGCGCACCCTGGAAAATATCGGCAATTTCTACAACAACATTTTCCCCGAGCTGGCAACGCCGAGCAAAACCCTGTTTGGCAGAAAAAAATCGCCGCTCGAATTGGCCGAGAAAATCCTCGATAAACGTATTGAACATACCAGCGATTTCGAAGGAAACTTCTGGACTTACTTCTTTCATAACAGTTTGCTGTTCCTTGATGTTTTTATTTTTGGTCAGTGGATTCACACCAATGCTGATCGCATCGTGGCCGACTTCTTTCGGTATGAACGCGAAGAATTGAGGTTTTCGGTGGTTAAAGTGATCGCCGCCGCTGCACACGCCAACAAAGAGATTGCCTACGAAGAGAAAAAATTATTTGAATACTTCATTAACAGCACTGACCTATCGCCAGAGAAAAGGAAAGAAGCAGTGAAGATCTTCGAAGATGGAGTTGTGCTGGACGACATCAACCTGCCCTCTGAAAATTCATGGATACTTAAAAAGTTCTTTTTAGAGATAGGCATACTCACCATTTGGGCCGATAAAAAAGTGGAGCAGGCCGAACTCGACTTCCTACAGCAGTTTTGTCACATCCTGGGCTTCGACGACGAAGATTTCGAGAACAGTCTTATTGCCATCGAAGGCTTTGTACTGGAACACTGGGAACAGCTGGAGCATCTCCAGAACAAGCAAGACTACAATCAAGTGAGTGAGGACTTCATTAAACGTGTTGCCAGGGTCGCGGAAAAGAATAAGAGCCGTTTAATGAAAGAGCTCCTCGAAAGCCAGGAGGTGATGGATTTGCTCAAGAAGGCGCGTTCTAACGAGCTTACCATCGAAGAAAAAGAACAAATGCGCGAGTCGCTGATCCTGATCCTTAAGACGATCCCAACCTTCGTGATTATCTCGTTGCCGCA
>JBMOKS010000511.1:0-59170 GCA_049324355.1 Bacteroidota bacterium | reverse complement strand
GAAGATTCTTCCGAAGAACCTTTTTGCTGAGGGTATTGTGACTTAAGTTCTGAGTTGTTGCAGCCTATTGTTCTTTAATCCCTTCCATGCCGGGACGTAGTAGCGCGTGGCATCGCCTATAAATAATCAAGGCACATACTCAACGTAGATAAGATTTCAGAAATGAAATTGTGGGGGATGTTGAACTAGGAACGGTCTGGAGTCTCTTCAACAGCTTCTTCCTTGCGTGGAATCAGAACAGAGAAAATTATGGATAGTGTCAATGTGGCGATGATCACGGTAAACGAGAGGTAGACATTCACCTCGATATGCCAGATATCTAACAACATTTTAGCACCAATAAAGAACAGGATGATGGAAAGGCCCTTTTGCAATAAGTAAAATTTATCGATGATGCCCGCCAGCAGGAAGAACATGGCACGAAGGCCCATCACGGCAAAAATATTTGACGTATAGATGAGGAATGGGTTTTGAGTAATGGCAAATGCGGCCGGAATGGAATCGACGGCGAAGATGAGGTCTGTGGTTTCGATCAATACAATCACCAGAAACAAGGGCGTAAATAAAATTTTCCCGTGGTCGCGCACCATAAAACGCCCGCCAAAATCGCCCTGGGAAATGGGTAGGTATTTGCGGCAGAATTTCAGGATCGGATTCTTCTCGGGTTCGATCTTCTCGTCGCCATCTTCGAAGTAGATCCGGATACCGGAATAAATCAGAAACACACCGAATATGTAGAGTATCCAATGGAATTTCGAGATGAGGAATGTTCCCACAAAGATGAAGATCGCGCGAAAGACGATGGCCCCTAGAATCCCCCAGAAAAGGATCTTGTGGTAATAATCTTCGTTAACTCGGAAATATTTCAGAATAAGCAGAATGACGAAGATGTTATCAACCGAAAGGGCATATTCGGTAAGGTAAGCGGAAAAGTACTCCACGGCGCCCACGGCTCCACTTTCGTCGTAAACGTATATGAAGAATCCAAAAAGTGTTGAAACAACTACCCAGAAAATTGATTGATAAAGTGCCGAACGGGTAGATATTTTATGGGCCTTCTTGTGGAATAAACCCAGGTCAAGGACAAGGAAAAGGATGATGATAACGGCAAAAATGCCAAAGAGGATTGTTTCTCTTTGACTTTCCAAAATGGTGAATAAAAGTATGTTCAAATCTGATTGCAAAAGGGGTCTATTTACCTTTTTATAGAAGCTTTACCGTTTGAAAAAAATCACAACTCCAGCCTTCCTTAATCGTCAAAACTACAAATATATTTTAATCCCGAAAACTTACATGGCTGATTTATCCCAAGGAATTTAAAGCGAAAAATGGAATGGAAAAAATTTGATTATGAGCAATTTTCGCATATACCCTGAATCAGCAAATTTTGCTCCTGCGCTTTGTAGCCTTTTGGCAATTTTATGATCGGGATCTCAATGCTGAGGCAGTTGGTTTGTCCACATTTTGTACACTTAAAATGCACGTGGTCGTGATGGTGACCGGCGGTGGTACAGGCATCGTTGCACAAGGCATATTTCAGACTTCCTTCGTCATCAAGCACCTTATGAATTAGGCCTTTGTCCAGAAAAGTTTTCAGGGTACGGTAAACGGTGACCCGGTCAAGTGAATTGCTAATAGCTTTTTCGATATCGCCATGAGAAAGGGCATATTCGCGCTTCAGGAACAGATGCAGTATTTCCTGGCGACTCGGTGTAGACCGCAGTCTGAAGTCTTTTAACAGCCGGTTCGAAACAGCGTCCATAAAAGTAAACTATTGTAATTGCAGCTTCAACAGATTGCTGTAGATGCCATTATTGACACGTGTTAGCTCGGCATGTGAGCCCATTTCCGCCAATCTGCCGTCTTTGATAACAAAGATACGATCTACTTTCTTAATCGTACTCAGGCGATGGGCAATGATAATACTAGTGCGGCCCTCCATTAATTTTTCCAACGCTTCCTGAACCAGCACCTCCGCATGGGCATCCAAGGAACTCGTTGCTTCGTCGAGGATCAGGATCGCCGGATCTTTGAGTATAGCCCGGGCGATAGCAATACGCTGCCGCTGACCTCCGGACAATTTTACGCCCCTCTCGCCCACCACAGTCTCAAACTTCTCCGGGAAACCTTCAACAAATTCCAGCGCATTGGCCTTGCGGGCCGCCTCCCGAACCTCGGCTGCACTGGCGGTTGGCTTTCCGTAAAGAATGTTTTCGAAGATCGTACCACCAAATAAGATCACCTCCTGCGGAACTATGCCTAGATTATGGCGATAATCAGCGAGGTTAAAATTGCGGATATCTTCACCGTCAACCTTAATTGTGCCCTGGTTCAGGGGATAGAATCGCATCAGCAGGTTGATAATGGTGGATTTGCCCGAACCACTTTGTCCGACAAATGCTATTTTTTCACCGGGCCGAATCCTAAAGTTCAAATCCTGTAAAACGGTAAAATCAGGACGGCTTGGGTAAGAGAACGTAATGTTCTCGAAATCTACTTCTCCCTTCAGCTTCACGGCATGGGTCGCGTCGGCCGATTCATCAGGCTGATTCATGATCTCCATGATTCGCTCCGTCGCGCCAACTGCGCGCTGCAGTTGGGTATAAATATCACCCACGCCTGCGATCGATCCGCCTATGAAGCTTGTATATATCACGAAAGAAAATAGTTCGCCTACTGTCATTTCGTTGGCTTGAACCAAGCTGGCACCGTACCAACCCACAGCAACGATGCCGCCAAACAGCGTGATGATGGTGAACGAAATAAACAACGCACGATAACGAGCGGTTTTCAAAGCAACGTCAACAACATGATTGAGAGCTTTCGAATATCGAGCTATCTCAAACATTTCGTTGGTAAACGATTTGACTACCGAAATAGAATGCAGCGACTCATCTACGATTACGTTTGTTTCTGCCAGCTTGTCTTGTGTATTCCTGGATTGTTTCCGGATAAATTTTCCGAACAACAAAACAAGCACCACTAAAACCGGAAACGTGAGCAACATAAACGTCGTCAGTTTTGGTGTGAGATAAAATATCCAGGCAGTACCTAACACCAGCGTGAGCACTTGGCGAAGCAATTCGGCCAACGCAAAAGAAAATGTGTCGTGGAGTGTACCAACATCTGCCGTAATTCGGCTTGTCAATTCACCTACTCTTCGGTTATCAAAGAAGCTGATGGGGAGCCAAACCATTTTTTTATACACTGATTTTCTCACGTCTGCCAGCGCGCGTTCGCTGACAATGGAAAATGTATAAACTCGTGTGAACGAAAAGGCACTTTGAAGCAATAAAATGGCCATCAGAGTCAATGCGATCTGACTTATGGTGGTGAAATACGGAATCGGTTTTCCGGAAGCAACATCCAACAGTTTTCCGGCAAAATATGGAAAGGCCAGCAGCGTGCCGCTGGAGAGCGCCAGGCACACAATGCCAATGATAAATATACCGCGATAAGGCAGCGTATATTTGAAAATTCCCAGCAGCTGCTTCAAAGATTCTTTATTGATCTTCCGTTTCTCCTCTTCCTTCAAAGGTTCTTTGCTACGCTTCGCCATGCTTCTTAATTTAAACGCCCACCCACAGTGATCTTTCCTCTTATGGAAAAATCAACCGAATCTCGCAGAATCATTTTTTGTCCTCCCGTAATGGAGTAGGATGTGAGCACTGTTTTATTGTTGATCGGATGAAAATCCATTGAAAGCACGCGGGCACTTTTATACAACGCATTTTCCTCATCAAACAAAGCTTCAATTTTGCGAGGTTGTCGGATAGAATGCTGATAATATACTTTCAGGTAAACCACTGGCAGCTCCTCTTTCTCTTTGCGGGTAAAAGTTTTAATGGTCAGATTGCTGCCCGGATCAGTCTCGCCATCGTTCACCAGATAACTATCCCGGTTAATGGGTTTATTGATCACTTCAAGCTGACGAAATATATCGAGCTCCTTGATCCACTGCATGGAATCGGCAGGAGAATATCTTGACGTATCCAACTGGGCATTCAAAGCGGATTCTTTATATAACGTGGCGTGTACTGAAGACAAATAATTGATCTGTGCCATCACCAAACTATCCACCGGATAGAAAGTGGCACGTTCGGAGTAGTGTTCATGGCATGATATCAGCAACGCTGAGCCAAGCAATACCCACGCTATTTTTTTTATAAAATTATTTTTCAAGCAAAACATCGCCAGTCATTTGAGCCGGTATCGGCACGCCCATCAGGGTCAGGATGGTGGGCGCCAGATCACCTAATTTTCCATTCTTCAATTTGCCTGTGTAGTTATCGTCGACCAATATGCAGGGCACTAAGTTGGTAGTATGCGCGGTGTTAGGTGTGCCGTCGTCGTTGATCATAAGATCGGCGTTGCCGTGATCGGCGATAATAATGGTGCTATAGCCATTCTTCAATGCCGCTTCTGTTACCTTCTGTGCGCAGAAGTCAACCGTTTCGCAGGCTTTCACCGCTGCTTCAAAAACGCCGGTATGTCCCACCATGTCAGGGTTGGCAAAATTGAGGCAGATGAAATCAGCCTCTTTCTTTTCCAGCTCCGGTATGATTTTATCCTTGATATCGTGGGCGCTCATTTCGGGCTTCAAGTCGTAGGTCGCCACTTTGGGTGACGGACATAAGATCCTAGACTCTCCCGGAAACTGTTCTTCTCTTCCTCCCGAGAAAAAGAAGGTCACATGGGGGTATTTTTCAGTCTCCGCGATGCGAATTTGTTTTTTACCGGCTTCGGAAACTACTTCGCCTAAAGTTTTTGCGAGATTATCCTTATCGAAAATGGTCTTTACGTCTTTGAATGTATCGTCGTAATTGGTGAGGGTGACATAGTGCAACTTCAATTTCTTCATGCCGTGATCGGGAAAATCGAGCTGCGTCAGCACCTGAGTGATCTCGCGACCACGGTCGGTGCGGAAGTTGAAGCACAACACTACATCACCATCCTTGATGGTGGCCAATGGCTGCTGGTCATTATTCACGGCTACCACCGGACGAATGAATTCGTCAGTAACATTGGCATCGTAAGATCGCTGCACGGCTTCGATGATGTCGGTTGTTTTCTCGCCAGCGCCTTTCACCAACGCATCATAAGCGAGCTTCACCCGCTCCCAACGTTTATCGCGATCCATCGCATAGTAGCGGCCCACAACGCTGGCGAGTTTGCCAGTTGTTTTTTGCATGTGATGCAAGAGATCTTTCAAAAAACCCAGTCCGCTTCTTGGGTCGGTATCGCGGCCGTCCGTAAATGCGTGTATGAAAAGATTCTGAACGCTTTGACGATGGGCTATGCTGATCAACCCTTTCAGATGATCGATATGTGAGTGAACGCCACCATCTGAAACCAACCCGATAAAGTGAATATTCTTGTTATTTTTTTTGGCGTAGGCAAATGCTTCGGTCAAAACCGGATTAGAATCCAGTTCCTGTTCTTCAATGGCTTTATTCACCCTTACCAGATCCTGGTACACCACGCGGCCTGCGCCGATGTTCATGTGGCCAACTTCAGAATTGCCCATTTGTCCGGCCGGCAGGCCCACAGCCAAGCCAGAAGCTTCCAACTTACTATGCTTATACTTGGTGTATAAAGAATTGATAAAGGGTGTTTTGGCTTTGTCGATCGCTGATACGTCTTTTTTCAAAGCGATACCCCAACCATCCAATATCATGAGCAAAACTTTTTTATTCATAATAGTTTGACTTTCAAGCGTAAAAGAGGCGCAAATATAGGCACGATTAGCTCAAATTATTGCAGATGTTGAAACTGTTACCTTGTAATCGTTTGTATGGCTAATTGCTTCAATAAAATTTATTTATCTTTCAACAATGGCATAATTTTGGCCATTTAACCCGATTGTCATGAAGGGGAACAGAATACAGGTGATTATAGTTTTTGCGGTACTTACCTTACATGCGTTTGTCTCATTGGGCCAGACTGATGTTATTGGCCAGGTAAAAGAGACCATTAAAGCTGGTAGTGCCAAGGAACTTTCCAAGTACCTGAATCAAACCGTTGATATCACGATCGAGGGTAAGGTAGAATCTTACAGCAAGGCCCAAGCCGAGTTTGTGTTTCGCGACTTTTTTAAGCAGCATCCTCCCGCGGAATTTAATATTATCCACCAGGGCTCATCTAAAGGCGGGCAGCCCTTTGCCATTGGTCAGTATAAAAGCAACACCGATATCTACCGGGTATTTATGAAGATAAAATCCGTCAATAATCAGGCGCTCGTCCACGAAATTTCTTTTTCCAAGGAATAGGCCAAATAATCCTTGCCAATCCTTCCCATAAACCTGTTAATCCTAAAATCCTGTTTTATTTTTGCGGAGTGAAACCATACTATATCAACGAAGATTTCTTGCATCGTTTTATCAGCACCGCCCTGGCGGAAGATGTTGGCGATGGTGATCATTCATCGCTGGCTTCCGTAACCGCAGATAAAGAATGCAAAGCCAACCTTTTGGTTAAAGAAGATGGCATTTTGGGCGGAACCGAGCTTGCCTGGAAGATTTTTCGCCAGGTAGATCCTGCTTTAAAGGTAGAAATGATGTTGGCTGATGGATCTGAGATCAGGAAGGGCGATATCGTTTTTACCGTTTCTGGTTTAGCCCGCTCTATCCTCACGGCCGAGCGTCTCGTTTTAAATTGCATGCAACGCATGAGTGGCATTGCCACCAAAACCCGCGCCATGGTCAATCTGGTCAAGGGAACGCGGGTCCAGCTGCTCGACACGCGTAAAACCACACCAAATTTCAGGCTCTTGGAAAAATGGGCCGTTTTGATCGGTGGCGGACACAATCACCGGATCGGGCTATACGATATGATCATGCTGAAAGATAATCATATTGATATGGCGGGTGGAATCGCCGAAGCAATCATTCGAACAAAAGATTATCTTCGCGCCACCAATAGAAATCTCCAAATAGAGATTGAGACCCGAAACCTAGATGAAGTGAGACAGGTGCTAAATACCGGAGGAGTTCACGTCATTATGCTGGATAATATGGATATCAAAACGATGAAAGAGGCGGTGGCCCTGATCGACGGAAAATATAAAACAGAAGCCAGCGGCGGAATCACAGAAGAAACTATTGCTGCGGTAGCTTCTTGCGGTGTTGATTATATCTCAGTAGGCGCCTTGACCCACACCGTAAAAAGTCTTGATCTAAGTCTCAAAGCTGTCAAGTAGTTTTGCGCCGGAGACTGCGGTAAGAATGAATAAAAGTGAACATGAATTATGATTATTAAAACGAAAAACTACAAACTCGATAAGAAAATTTATATCAACCTGGCCCTCAAGGAAATTTTAATGAAGCAGGGGTGGATCGCCGCAACAGTCGCTTTCGCCTTGTGCTTATGTTACATCTGGGTGCCCAGCATCTGGTGGTTTATCGGCGCTTTTGTGGGTCTTGGACTTTATCTGCTATTCTGGTGGATACAGTTTTATGGCGTTACTCAACTAGAACAGGGCAAAATGTTGTTTGAAAAATTCATGTACGAGATCAACAGTCAGCAAATCGTCATGAAGATCAACCCGCGCGAAGGCATGCCCTTGAAATGGGACCAGGTCAAGAAGGCCAAAATCGGTAAAGACTACTTCGTGCTCTTCATCAACAAGGCGCAGCTGATACATTTGCCCTTTAAGATCTTCAACACTGAAAACGAGCGTAAATTTTTAGCCAGCATTCTGAAAACAAAAGGCTTGGTGAAGTAATTGTCGATCGTCCATTAAAGAAGACCGCATTGATTCGTCGTCATCTGTAATTGTCACTATAACGTCACTTTGGAGAGAGATAATCGATCAAAAAAGTTAACCGTTCAGCAAGCAAAGGAAAGGATTCAACGGTATTGTGCATATCAGGAGCGGTGCCACCAGGAGGTGCGACAGAAACTTTTTGAATACGGTCTTTACTCCAGTCAGGTTGATGAAATTCTCACGCAACTGATCACTGACGGCTTCCTTAACGAAGAACGTTTTGCCAAAGCATTTGCCGGCGGAAAATTCCGTATAAAAAAATGGGGGCGCATCAAGATCACCCATGAGCTTGAGGCCAGGAATGTTTCCAAAAATTGTATTAAGATCGGCCTCCGCGAAATTGATGACGCTGACTACGAAGACACCTTAAAGGCGGTGTTGCAAAAGAAACTAGCTACTATTGACGCCGAAAATGTTTTTGTGGTTCGTGACAAACTCTCACATTATGCCATTCAAAAAGGTTATGAATCCGAAATGGTTTGGAGGTTCATCAAGGAAATGATTCCATGTTAAAGTGGATTCGGGTCGATCCATTCGTCCATGGTTGAATCAGGAACGTTGAGTTTGGCCCGGCGCAATTCAAAATTTTGCCCAAGATATACCTTTCTTACCTGCGGATCGCTGGCCAATTCTTCTGCCGTGCCTGATTTGAACAATTTCCCATCAACCATCAGGTAGGCGCGGTCGGTGATTGAAAGTGTTTCGTCTACGTTGTGGTCTGTAATGAGAATACCGATGTTTTTCTTCTTGAGCTTGGCTACGATGGTCTGAATTTCTTCTACTGCAATGGGATCCACGCCAGCGAAAGGTTCATCAAGTAATACAAACTTCGGATCTACCGCCAGCGCGCGGGCAATTTCAGTGCGCCTTCGCTCTCCCCCTGACAACGACATGCCCAGGTTCTTTCTAACTTTCTGCAGGCTGAACTCTTCGATGAGTTGTTCTACTTTTTCTTTTCGTTCTTGCTTGTTGGGGTTTCTCATCTCGAGCACCGCCATGATGTTTTCTTCCACCGTAAGTTTCCGAAAAACGGATGCCTCTTGCGCCAGATAGCCAATGCCCTTTTTTGCTCGTTGATACATCGGCAGGGGTGTTATCTCCTCATTCTCAAGAAATATTTTTCCTTCATTGGGCTTGATCAATCCTACGATCATATAGAACGACGTAGTTTTCCCTGCGCCGTTGGGACCGAGCAGGCCTACGATCTCTCCTTGCTCTACCTGCACTGAAACGTTGTTTACTACGGTTCGTGCCTTGTATTTTTTCACTAAGTGCTCCGCACGCAAAATCATGATCTACTCAAATTTGATATCCTTTATCCGCAATTGAACGGTTGTAGAGCCGTTGTAGGTGTTCTCCTCAATAGTGAATGCCATTCTGAACGGATCGCACCGGGCAATACGGCTGTAGTGCTCGGCCAGATCGAACCCCACTGCTTGAAAAACATTTTCGCTGCCGCGTTGGCCAACCAGGAATTTAATATGTCTGTCTTTGAAGCTCGAAAGCGAGTTGAATACATACAATTCTCTGGCCTCAAACACAGGCCGTTGGTTTTCAGGGCCGAACGGTGCGATCTGTTTTAAGATGTTCAGGAATTTGGGCGTGATTGTATCCAGGGTGATAGGCAGATCGATATCGACAACCGGGATGAGCATGTCATCTGTGATGGTGGCAGAAACCACTTCTTCAAATCGTTGCTGAAATGCCTCCAGATTGCTCACGTCGAGGGTGAGGCCTGCTGCATATTTGTGCCCTCCGAATTTTTCGAGCAAGTCACTACACCCGAGAATGGCGTTGTATAAATCAAAGCCGTTCACGCTGCGCGCAGAGCCTGTTATTTTATTATTCGATTCAGTCAGTATCACGGTGGGTCGGTAAAATTTCTCCACACATCGAGCAGCAACTATGCCAATAACACCTTTATGCCACGTGTTTTTGAAAAGCACAGTGGATTTGGATGATCGTATGGCGTTGTTGCCTTCGATCATAGCAATAGCTTCTTCGGTAATAGACGAGTCGAATTCCTTTCTCAGTTCGTTTTTCAGGTTTACTTTTTCTGCCAGCTCATTGGCCTCTTCTTCTGTTTTAGCGATTAGCAGATCTACGGCAGCACGGGCGTGGGCTACGCGGCCGGCGGCATTAATGCGAGGCCCGAGGGTGAACACCACGCCTGACACATCAAAATCGCTGCGCAGACTGGCAATATCTTTCAATGCTTTAAGTCCGGGCAACGGATCTTCATTCAACTTTTTCAGTCCAAAGAAAGTAAGTATGCGGTTTTCGCCAACGATAGGAACAATATCAGACGCAATACTCACCGCCACCAGATCAAGATACCTGTATATTGCTTGTTTGTCACGATATCGCTGGGCAAAAGCCTGCATGAATTTGAATCCGATGCCACAGCCACTGAGCTCTTTGCAGGGATAAGGGCAATCTTCGCGTTTGGGGTCCAATACGGCAATGGCCTCGGGTATAGTTTCGTCGGGGAGGTGATGATCGCAAATAATAAAGTCGATACCTTTATTGTTGGCGATGGTTATCAGTTCCATCGATTTTATACCACAGTCTAGTGCGATGATAAGTGAGTATCCGTTTTGTTCTGCCCACTCAATGCCTGCGAGTGAAATGCCATATCCTTCAGCATATCGGTCGGGTATGTATACATTACAATGCTGATAAAATTCGCGCAGGTAACTGTACACCAGCGATACTGCGGTGGTGCCATCGACATCGTAATCGCCATAGATGAGAATTTTCTCTTCAGTATCAATGGCTGATCTCAGGCGAGCTACAGCCTTATCCATATCCTTCATCAGGAACGGATCGAAGAGATCGTCCAGGGCAGGTCGAAAGAACTCTTTCGCGGTGTGAAAGTCTGTAATACCTCGTTGGATCAGCAGGGCTGACAAGTGAGCGTTCACATTGATCGCTTTCGACAATTCTTCGATCTTCCTCTGCTCCGGAATTTCTTTATATAACCAACGCTTCTCCATCAACTTATTGTTCTTCGAACTTTACACTGCCGTTGTTCCCTGACCGACCATAGGGCCCGTCTATTCCTCTAACTCCTGCCCTGCCATTTTTTTTTGCGGGCCCGAGACCGGGCGGACCGCCAAAACCAGAAATTCCTCCGTATCCAAAATTCCCGCCTTTATTATACAAGGTCAATTTGTTTCCGATCAGGGTTTTGATGATCGCGAGATCACTACCTCCGATTGTTAAAGTTCCGCCGACACCGCCGTTTCCTCCTATAGCACCGCTGCCGCCGTTTCCTCCATTGCCTCCGTCGCATTGCAGTGTGCCGGGGCTACCACCTCCACCTTCTCCGCCATCGCCTCCATTGCCACCATGGCCACCGCTTAAATCTATGATCAGTCTGCCTGTTATATTAATCTTATCAATATAAAGAAAAAGATTGATGCCTGGCGTGCCTTCCAGTCCGCGCGTGCCATGAGCGCCGTCGGAACCGGCACGGCAGGGCCCTATAAAGGTTCTGCCGGGTTTACCATTTCGGCCCGGTTTTCCACTGACGCCTCGGCCGTCTATGATCGTATGATTTCCGAAGATGGCAACTTTTGCGCGAATGTAATTTTCCCGTTTCAGCTGATTGAGTTTGATGCGCGAGGAATCCATCATGATAAGCGTGTCGGCCACGATGATGTCTGATTCCCCCAGTTCGTAAACTTCGCCGGGATTAATGACAAGTTTGCTTACACGCACCTGTGCATAAGAGGTGATGGTAGCAAAAAGTATGAATAAGACAGCCCTTGTCATGTTACAAAAATAACCCTGAAAAGGGCTTTTGAAAGTTAACGCCCGTGAACGGCAAATAAAAAAAGCAGTACGGCTATACTGCTTTTAAGTATGGGGTCAAAACTCTGTTATTTTGTTCCTTCGGCAGGTTTTTCATTCACAACACCTTCTAATACGTCTTTGATCTCCACACGCTCACCATCCCGGTAAGGAACGATCCACGCATCCTTAACGCCCATTTCGCGCATATATTTTTTAAAGGTATCGGCTTCCCAATAATCGCGGAAAATTCCAATGGTAATTTTCTGTGGTTCGCCCTCTTTTGCTTCACCTCCGAAATTCGGGTTATTCTCAAAATATTTGGCAAGATCCTTATTCTTGAAAGCACCGATCTGAACTTTGAACACCACACCCTTCGAAAAGTCCATCGGGTTAGTTACGGGAGGGGCCTCTTTGAGCTGTGCAATCTCAGCCCTAGCGGTGGTAAGCTGAGCCCTCGCCTGTGCGAGCTGGTCTTCAAGTTCTGCAATCTTAGCGTCTTTATCACTAATTGAAGATTGCATCTGGCTTACTTTCTGGGTTAATTCCGATACCTGATTGTCGGCTGTTTGCTTATCTTCAGTGAACTGCTTAAGGTTAGCAGGATTCTTGGCAAATTCCTTGGCTTTCTTCTTCCACTCCTTTTTTTCTTTTTTGGAGAGTTGGGCGAAACTTTGAGAAGCTGAAAAAATTAAAGCCAGACAAAAAATTAAAACGAGTCTTGATTTCATGGCTTGATTAGTTTAAATCAAATTAAAAGTACAAATATTTTTTCGAATTCTTAAAAGACCTCCTATTTCTCGAGACTTCCCACCATCTTTTCAGGCCTTACCCATTCATCGAATTGCGCCGAGGTGAGTAGTCCCAGCTGCACGGCTGCCTCGCGCAAGGTCTTGTTTTCCTTGTGCGCCTTCTTGGCGATCTTGGCTGCATTTTCGTAGCCGATATGCGTGTTCAATGCCGTGACCAACATCAGTGAGTTTTCCAGGTGTTGCTGGAGAACCGGCTGGTTGGGCTCTATACCTTCAGCGCACTTATCGTTGAAGGAAACGCAAGCGTCGCCAATCAATCTTGCTGACTGGAGTACGTTGGCAGCGATCATTGGTTTGAAGACGTTCAATTCGAAATGGCCCATAGAGCCGCCTATAGAAACCGCCACGTCGTTGCCCATAACCTGAGCACATACCATCGTGAGGGCTTCGGGTTGAGTAGGGTTCACCTTGCCTGGCATGATAGAGGAACCGGGTTCATTATCAGGGATGAGGATCTCGCCAATGCCACAGCGTGGACCAGAGCTCAGCATGCGGATGTCGTTGGCCACTTTCATCAACGCCACGGCTGCGCGCTTCAACGCTCCGGAGAGCTCCACCATAGCATCGTGGGCGGCAAGGGCTTCAAACTTGTTGGGCGCCGTGACAAAAGGGAGTTTGGTGAGGTCCGCAATCTTCTTGGCCACCAACACATCGTATCCCTTCGGTGTATTCAAGCCAGTGCCTACGGCTGTGCCGCCGAGGGCCAGTTCGCTGACAGCTTCCAGCGCATTTTTGATGGTCTTGATGCTGTTATCAATCTGCTGTACATAGCCTGAGAACTCTTGTCCGAGGGTTAGGGGTGTGGCATCCATAAAATGGGTGCGCCCCGTTTTGACTATGTTCTTGAATTCCGCAGATTTCCTCGCCAACGTACTGCGCAATTTCTGCATTCCCGGCAGCGTGATCTCCGCCACCTGCTTATATGCCGCGATGTGCATGGCGGTCGGGAATGTATCGTTGGATGATTGTGATTTATTAACATCATCGTTAGGGTGCAATACCTTTTTTTCGTCGGTGAGTTTTCCGCCGTTCATGACATGCGCGCGGTAGGCGATCACCTCGTTCACGTTCATATTGCTTTGTGTGCCTGAACCTGTTTGCCAAATGACGAGGGGAAATTCACCATCGAGTTTGCCAGTAAGTATCTCATCACAAACTTTGGCGATCAGGTCTTTTTTATCGGCCGAAAGTACACCCAGTTCGTGGTTGGCTTGGGCCGCAGCCTTCTTCAGATAGGCAAAGGCGTGAACGATTTCCCTGGGCATGCTGGCTTCAGGGCCGATCTTAAAGTTATTGCGGGAGCGTTCGGTCTGGGCGCCCCAGTAACGGTCGGCTGGTACCTGCACTTCGCCCATGGTGTCTTTTTCGATGCGATGGTTCATAATGTTGAATTAGGGAACAAAAATAAATCAAATAACCCGTAGTAATAAGAGTGGTTTTTGAATTCTTGCCAGCTCAAGCAGGGCTTTTTTAGCAGATTGTCCCTGGAATTCACTTCTGCTACGAAGAAATTATGGTGGTGTTTGGCCTTCTTACCTTTTGTTGGGTGTGGTACTGGGTTGGTTTGGACAGTGCATGAGCACATTAAAAACTTTAACTCTTTTGAAACTACTTTCTTACCTTCTCAAAAACGGAATCACTTATTCGGATCTTTTAATTGAATAATGATCATTGTTTTAAACCTATTTTTTAAGGTACTATCAATTGCTTCCTTGTTATGTTCTACAACAATTGATTTGATGTCTTTTTTCCAGGCTTCAAGTTGTTGATCGGTCATTCCATTGATTTCCCTACCGCTGTAAAATTTCCCATCTATCATATAAACAATAGAATCGCTCGGAACCCTTTTAACATTTGAATTTACTATGGGGTATTTCTTTTTATCTACGTTCAAAAGGTTGTTATAGGGTGTGTCAAATTCGAGTTTATAATCCGAACTGTCTTTTTGCGAATAGCCCGTCCAAGATATTGAGAACAGAACTAAGAATGATATAACAAGTTTTTTTATCATCAGGCGACTTATTGTGGTGAAATTAATCGTGAACCTAATAAGGTGGCTTTTATGCTAAGCCATCTCTATCAGTTATAGGCGCGCCTTTTGTAAAATTTGAGACATTTTTGGATCCAAGAAAAATCAATTCCCGTCGTTTTTGAAATACTTGTCCTCATCAAACTGCTCTTCGTCTTCAATAGACTTAGGAATGGCATGTATCTCCAGGATCTTGAATTCTGTTCTGCGGTTTCTCTGACGTCCCTTCGGATTGTCGGTACCATCAGGATTTGTGTTTCGGGCTATCGGTTTAGATTCGCCATAACCTTTAGCCACGAGACGATCGGGGCCAATACCACGCTGCATCAAGTAGTTGACCGCAGACTGAGCGCGCTTTTGTGAAAGGTCGAGGTTATACGATTCGGTGTCTACGCTGTCGGTGTGGGAGCTCAATTCGATCTTGATCTCCGGGTTGTCGGCAAGGAGTTGTACAAGCTTATCAAGTTCTTTCGCGGCGTCTGGCCTGATGTTGAACTTGTCGTAGTCATAATAAATGTTCTCGAGCACAAAGATCTTATTCAACTCGATTTTATCAAGCACGAGCATGGTATCAAGTGTGATGTTAGTGACCAGTTCTTTTAAAGTTTGGGGGTCCACCGATTTACCCTTGGTAGTGTACGGCGACCGTTTCACCAGATAGCCATCGGTTTCGCCGATGAGATCATAGTTTTCATTTTCATACACACGAAACAAAAACTTACCGTCATTTCCGGTTACATAATCTTGCATCACATCTCCTTTAGAATCGATCAAAGAAACTTTTGTGTTGGCCAGAATCTGGAGTTTACCTTCGCTATCCGGTGTATAGGTGATGCCCTGCAGATAGTAGTTCACTACCTTAAGGTTGGGGTCTTCGTTGATAAATGTGTAGATATCGTCGTCGCCTTTTCCGCCGTCGCGGTTAGAGGTAAAGAAACCTCTGTCGGGACGGAATAGAAAAATTCCAAAATCGTCGCCCGTAGAATTTACAGGTTCACCCAGGTTCTCGATAACGGTTCTTCCATTTGCCCTTTTCACCACAAACAAGTCTAGTCCTCCATAGCCCGCGTGGCCATCTGATGAAAAGTAAAGCTTTGCGTCTTCGGCTACATATGGAAACAACTCATTTCCCGGGGTGTTCACTTCAGGGCCTAGATTTCTCACACGCGAAAATCTTCCCCGGCTATCCATTTGCGCAGAATAGATGTCGGTGCCCCCGTAACCGGCGTTTTCTTTGCCGCGGCCACGGCGGTTTGATGCGAAGTATAACGTACGACCATCAGGACTAAATGATGGAGAAGAATCCCACGAGTTGGGATCATTGATGTTCAGTGGTATGGGTTCTGACCACACATTGTTTCTGAATCTCGACAGGTAAAGGTCTACATCATAACCGCCTTTGCGCTTGCCTGAGTTTCCCTTGGCAAATACCATGAGCTTTCCATCGGGCGAGAAAGTGATGCAGCCATCATTGATGTTCTCAGAATTGATGCCTGTTGGCAAGGCCGCGACTGTTGCTACATCCACGTTGGCTCCCCGGGAGGCTACTTTGTAAATGTCGGTGAAAGGTGTTCCGGTGGCCTCATAGATCTTGCCGTTGCTGGTGCGTGAAGAGGTGAAGTACAATTCGTTGTTTAAAAACACCGGAGAGTATTCACTTGAGGCGGTGTTGATGAGTTCAAGATTCTTGATTTTATAATAACTTTTCTTCTCGCGAAGTTTTTCGAGGTAGGCAATACCATCCAGTTCATCGCGGGCACGGTCTTTCATCCTTTCTTCAGTGGCATTGGCAGCAAGAGCTTCCATCTGCTGCCGGGCTGCGTCATATTTTCCATTGATCTTCAGGGCCTGACCATAGTAAAACTTAATGGAATCTTTATCAAGGCCACGCCCCCCCGCTTTTTCGTAGAAAGGTTCTGCTTCTTTTAATCGGTTGGAAAGTCGATAGGATTCCGCGATAAAATAATTCGCTCGGCCATTATTGGGGTTGGCCGCCAACTGTTTTTTATAAAGATTGATCGTATTTTGATATTTGCCTAAACGAAATGCTTTGTTGGCTTTTTTCTCGGCGCTGCACGCCGCCAGGGCAATCGCAAAAATGAAGATGGAGTAACGCATATCAATCTTTCCTAAATACTTTTTAAAGCTACAAAAAAATTCAGGCTCGTGGTGCTCCCACCGTTTGTGGTAGGTAGCGCTTGAGCCACGAGTTTCCGGCTGTTACCAGCCAGCGGTGGTCAAGGTCGGCTTTGGTGTTGACCAGATTATTAAACGTATGCATCGATCCATTCCAGATGTTCTCCGCCAACTTTTCTTTTAGCGCCGAAATGGGGATCAAAAGAATATTTTCGGAGCTTTTAAAGGCTACCAGGTTTCGGTTGAAAAAATCAAGGCCCGTAAACGTTGTAATGTCCTTGATGACCCTTACGGAATCGTCGATCGAACATCCGCTGGCGGCATTATAGCTCTCGTCGGCCGCCAGGATAACAAACTGATCGAACCTGATCTCATAAGACGATTTGAGCTGATGGCCATGGGCTGCCCAGCTTTCTGTAAATTTTTTTAAATGTTCGTTGATGGCGGCTTTTTCGGCGGTTGTGAACTTCCGATCGGCCTGATAAACCCAGACCCGCGCTTGCGGTGGAAGGCTTTCAAATGGTACAAACATGAATTTATCTCCTCTATGTCGTTACTTCACACTAAACCTTGTGCTTCAGCAATTAGTTCTGCGAGGTCTTTTACCTTTACCTCGGCTTCTTTTTCTTTGTTTTTAACACCATCGTTCATCATAGTCATGCAAAAAGGGCATGCCACGGCTATGGTCGATGCACCGGTTGCGATAGCTTCTTCGGTTCTGGCAATATTGATGTCTTTATTACCTTTTTCGGGCTCTTTAAACATCTGGGCCCCACCAGCGCCGCAGCAAAGGCCGGTTGTACGGCACCTTTTCATTTCTACCAGATCTGCATCTAAACTTTCCAGCACGGAACGCGGCGCCTCGTAAATGTTGTTGGCTCGACCCAGATAGCAAGAATCATGGTAGGTGATCTTCTTACCTTTGAATGACCCTCCTCCCTGCAATTTAATTTTTCCGGTCTCGATCAACTGCTGAATAAAAGTTGAATGGTGGATTACCTCATAATTACCGCCAAGCTCAGGATACTCATTCTTGATAATATTAAAACAATGGGGGCATGCCGTAACGATCTTCTTTACGCCATAGCCATTCAACACCTGAATGTTACTCATGGCCTGCATTTGAAAAAGGAATTCATTTCCTGCTCGTCGCGCGGGGTCGCCTGTACAGGCTTCTTCTGTTCCCAACACACCGAATTTTGTGCCTACAGCTTGCAATATTTTGGCAAAAGCCCGGGTAACGCGTTTAGCCCGATCATCAAATGAGCCTGCGCAGCCAACCCAAAAAAGTATTTCGGGGGTTTCGCCTTTTGCTGCAAGCTCGGCCAGGGTAGGAACGTTCATTCTTTCGTAATTATAGGTTAGGTTGATGCTACTCAATTAATCTTTTACCCAATTGAAACGATCGCTCGGTGAAAATTTCCAGGGGGCAAAGTTGGTTTCAATATTCTGATACATAGAGTTCCACGACGCCGGCGCGCCCGATTCTTCCATCGAAACATATCGTCTTAGTTCAAGAATGATCTCGAGCGGATTGATCAGCACGGGGCAAGCTTCCACGCAGGCATTGCAACTGGTGCATGCATTGATCTCTTCTTTCGTAATATAGTCGTTCAGTAAAGTTTTACCGTCGTTCAAACCGGGCCCTCCTTTATCCAAACTTTTTCCTACTTCTTCCATGCGATCGCGGGTGTCCATCATGATCTTTCGCGGTGAAAGTTTTTTGCCCGTCAGGTTTGCCGGGCATTCAGACGTACATCTCCCGCACTCCGTACACGAGTATGCCGCCATCAGATTGGTCCACGTCAGGTCGTTAATGTCTTTCGCTCCGAATCTTTCGGGCTCCGCAGGCGTAGCCGTATTGGCATCGGGCAATCCGAGCATCACCTTCACTTCGTTTGTCACCACTGGCATGTTCACCATTTCGCCCTTGGGTTCAAGCCTGGCGTAGTAGGTGTTGGGGAAAGCTAAAAAGATGTGAAGATGCTTCGAATAGGTTATGTACACGGCGAATCCCAGAATGCCGATAATGTGAAACCACCAGGCGAAGCGCTCCAAAAATATTAGTGTTGTTGTTGGCAAAGAATCCAGCGCGGGCACCAGGTAAGAACTGAAGAACAATGGGCCTGTGGCAGTGTAATGAGGATTGGCTTTTTGTAATATCTGATCGGAAGCATTCATGGTGAGAATTGCCAGCATGAGCACGATCTCGGTCATTAAAATGATATTTCCATCCAGGCGGGGCCAGCCCTTCATTTCGTAGGTCCAAAATCTTTTCAGTTTTATAACATTTCGGCGGATCAGGAAAATGAGGCAAGATACGAGCACGGCAACAGCCAGGAACTCAAAAATATTCATCAACATGGTGTAATAGCTCCCGAGATAGGGTGCAAAGATCCGGTGTGTACCGGCCAGGCCGTCGATTACGAACTCCAACACTTCGAGGTTGATTACCAGGAAGCCGAAGTAAATGAAGAAATGGAAAAAAGCGGGGGTAAAACGCTTGAACATTTTTTTCTGGCCAAAAGCTATCAATAACACGTTATTGAGTCTTTCGCCGACACGGCCGGTAACCGATAGCTTTTTACCGATCTGAATGTTTTTCCGGATACGGCCGAACCGTTTACTGATAAAATAAATGGCAGCACCTAATACCAGAACAAATGCTATTTGTTGAATCATATGCGCTAACTAACTTCTAAAAATTCAATTTCTAATAAATATTGGCCACATTTTGCACCAAATATAAAATTACATACTTTTGTGCCCCTGCTCACTCAGGAATCTTTGTTTTTGAAGGTGATGTAGCTCAGTTGGTAGAGCAAAGGACTGAAAATCCTTGTGTCGGGGGTTCGATTCCCTCCATCACCACTAAAAGTCTTCAAATTCGCTTTGAAGACTTTTTTGTTAACAGCTCCCGACGCCTTACTCCCGCCCCCAATTTTAGCGATTTAGTAAAAACTATCTGTTTCTTATTGTAATTTTTAGGGATTAATATGTTCACATGGGCTATCTATTAAATCTCCCAGAAGCTGTCGTTCGATTGCTTGTGACATACTCTGCCCAGTCGGTATTGGGCATCGTACTTTTTTTGATCTTCATCTATTTCAGCAAAGTATATCGGCGAAAATTTCTACGTACTTGGTCGGTGAGCTGGCTTGCGTTCAGCTTATATATGATGGGGCTCGTAGTGGTGACTATTCAGTTGACTAACCGCGACAGCAACCGGCTTGCGGCGAGTATGTTTACACAGTCGGCCTGTTTTCTCCAGATCCTTTTCCTGCTGGTGGGTACTTATGAGCTGATCACCAATAATGTTTTGAGGCGGTCGAGAATTTTGTTGTATGCGGCGCTCACCATTCTTGTCGCTGTTATTTCCGTTTTGCCCAGTGGTGCCGCTCTTCCGCCCTTCCTTTATTTTATCCGATATGGCCTCAGGAGCTTCTTAACGATGATGGCTTTTCTTGTAGCCGGCATCGTGGTTGGAATTCATCCGAGTTTCAACAAAGGCTTCGCACAACGGCTACTTTCCATCTCATTTCTTCTCTTCTGCCTCGACCAGTTTATGTATTTCTCGGTTGTGGTAACCAGTATGTGGAACCACGACCTGAACATCCCCAACTATCTGGGTCTCATTGATCTGTTATTGATCTCACTCACGGGGCTTAGCATGGTCATGTGGCTTTTGGAAGACGAGCGTGAAAGGTTAAAAAAAACGAATCAGGAACTAGATAAGTTTTTGTACAGTGCCTCGCACGATTTGCGGGCGCCAATCGCATCTATTTTGGGTCTTACATACCTGGGGAAGGTGGAACTGGGAGAAGAAAAGGCCCGTATGTACATGGGCTTGATCGAAGAGCGCATCAAAAAACTCGACCTTGTGATCTTCGATATTTTGAGCCTGGCACGCAGCAAAAAATTTGAACTCAAAATTGAAACGATCGATCTCAACAAACTGGTCGACGAAACAGTGGCCGACGTCAAGTTCAACAAAGGCGCAGCCGCCATTACGCTGGAGTATGAGCGCAGCGATAGTAATGTTTTTCAGTCAGACTACAGCCAGATGAAAATCATTCTGAGCAATCTTATGGCGAACGCTGTAAAGTATCATAACGTGGCGCAGCATTATCCATTTATCCGGATAATATTTAGACGCACCAACGAAAAAGTGGAGATCACAGTGGAGGACAACGGCCAGGGCATTCCGAAAGAAAGTATTCCAAAGATCTTTGAAATGTTTTATCGCGCATCTGAAGGTACCGAAGGAACAGGCCTCGGTTTGTACATTGTAAAAGAAGCCTTAAGCAAGATCAAAGGAACCATATTTGTTCAATCGCAATACGGCAAAGGCAGCGCATTCACGATAGTGTTGGATAATGCTTGACCAAACAAATTAGAATTCCGTAAATACTTTGTCAGGCATCTCGTCTGAAACTTTTACATTTTTTGGGCCTTTCCCGTCAGAGCGGTCGGCGGAGAGCAAGATATTTCCATACTGCTTGTAGTTATCCCAGGGTCTTACAAAGTTGGCTGAATCCTGGCTGGCATGTTCGTAGTACGCCCATTGTTTGACGAGGTTGTCTTTCAAATCGACATAGATCCGGTACTTATTCTCTGGCGTATCTCCAACTTGTTTGAATGTGAGCTCCAGCATATTGCACTTGCCTCCGCTCATCAGAGTGTCTTCGCCTAAATATTTTAAAGTTACACCACTGTCTTTCAGCTTAAACGGCATGACGAGCCAGTATGAATCGTTAATCCAAATGCTTTTGGCTTTGTTCAGCATTTTCTTCAACGAATCGGCTTCGGTGAGCTCCTGCCCTTTCACTCTTACGCGCCCTTCGTTGCTATTAATATTTACAAGATAAATGATGCTATCGCGCAAGCTTTCTATTCGCACACGCCCTTCATGCTTGTCCCACACGAGTTTTCTGCGATCGAAAAAATCCCATGAGATAAACTTCGTCTTGTCCCAACTGGCGCGACCTCCCATGGCCTTCATAATGCTGTCGGCAAGCTCTACAGCGGCAGGATCAGAATTTGCCATGTCAAACCCTTCTGCTGGAGGATTGCCTTTCGTTTCAGTTTCCTCTTGACGATCGAAACAAGCCGACAGTAGTATAGACATCAATAACGGAAGCCATGCTGAGGATCTCATAAATTACTAAAAGTATTTCTGGTGAAGGTAAGAAAATAATGGAGATGCCGGAACGTAACCCCCGCTATTCCGTATCGGAAGCTTCCTTTACCAGTTCCTCCTCAGAGTCGGTTGTTTTGGGCGCCTCATCGGCATCCTTGCGGGGTTTTAAGAACTTGTAGAAGCTGCGCGACGAATCCAGCGACCGCAGCATCAGGTTTCGCAAGTAACCCTCCACCGGGAGAATGAGCAACGCAATGAATACCTGAATGAAGAAATCCACCACGGGACTTGTCTTGCGAATGAACGTGGCATTGATCACCGTTTGAATAAACTGGATCAATAAGATGATAGTGAGTAACGAAAGCAACCGACTGATGATGCGATACCGCGTGCTGAGCCTAAACGATAACAGCACCAGTGAAGCAAAAATGGCAAACTCGAGCGCGTAGAACCACGAGCGTTTCCAATAGGGAGGCAGCACCTTGAACGCCAGCTCATCTAATTCGCTGGTCTTACCAAAGATGTTCCTCGACTGAACCTGAAGCTGATATTCGCCAACAGGCAAATACGGGTAGTAAATGCTGCTATGGTTATTCGACCAGTCTGACCACTCTTTATCTACACCACGCAGAATATAGCGAAACTCAACAGCTTCGGGGTTAACATAATCTGGTTGAACGACATCAAACGTAATGGAACTTTCCTGTTGGTTGATGATAAGCTTGCTGCGTTGTGACAGTTTTCTATCATTGTTGACGATCGACTTCAAAAAGAGCGGATAGCCCGCTTCATATGGCGTGAGTTGCTCGCCGAAGAATTTATAAAGTTCATTGCTGCCGCTGATGATCCAGAGGTTGCTGGTGCTTCTGTCTGACGAAACGAACCGTAGATTTTTGAACAGATTCAGCAATTGTAAATTACTTTGTGGTCCGTCGCTTCTCAGTAAATTCCAGCCGTGCCGGTCGCGGTACAATAAGTTGTCGCCTTGCGCAAAACACTGGGTTGGCGAGGGCAGCGAATCGATCTTTTCAATTTTATTTCTGGAACGGTGGTAATTGAAAAATCCATTGGAGTTGACCAATACGATCTCGTCTTTCCACCGAATACCTATGGTCTCATCGAAACCGGGAGTATTGAAGTCGATGGTTTGAATGTTCTTTACTTCATGATCTTCAATGTCGAGGCGATAAATACGGGTAAGTCCGCACAGCCAAAGTTCATTGTCTTTTCCCTGGAAAATAAAATTGATGCGGTCTTTGAGATTGTCAAGCAGGCTGATTTGCTGCCAACCCTTGTCGGTATACTCCATCGACCGTATTTCGTCATCGTAGGTAGACAACAAAAGAATATTTTTTTCCTGGCCGGCGTACAGATAGCGGACAGGTTCTTCCAGAATAGGTTTAGCTTCAAGGTTGCTCACTTCGTACGACCCACCGAGACCTGACGCCAATAACTTGCCGTTCATTTCCGCGAGGTGTGTGATCTTGGCTTCAATGCCTTGAACTTTTTTGAAAATAAATTGTGATGATCTCAGTACTTTTTCCGTCCTTTTTTCACGGACAAACTTTGGTTTTTTACCGGTAGTCTTGTTTTGTTCTGCCTTCTTTTCGGGCTGCGCTGCTTCAGGTGTTTGTTTTTTGTTGCGCCGCAAGAAACTGAAGAACCCTTTTTTCTTAGACTCTGCTTCGGGTTTCACTTCTGCCTTTTTTTCGACAGTGGCTGGCTGTTTTTTGGTTGTCTTTTCTTTTACCTCAACATTTACGTAATAGATCAGTTCCTCAAACTGATCTTCCTTTTCCAGTTTGAAAAGCCCCAGCGACGTGCCCACGTATACCGTGTTTTGATAAGATGAAGCGCACAGCATGTTGCCCTGCAGTCCCGCATAGTGGCTGAACGACCGGAAGGGCATATAAGGAGCGATCTTTGTAAAACCATAGTCGTGAGCAATCCAAATATTCTGGTTTTTATCGTCCATCATCGCAAACACTTCGTTGTCAGGCAGCCCCGTGTTGTAGTTTGCAATCTCTACAGTTTTTCCATTGATAGGATTAACAAAGATCACGCCTCCCCGCAATGTACCTAATGCCAGCAACTGCCCATTGATCCACCGACCGCTGATGACCACGCTGGCGTCTGCATAAGCCTGATCCTCGAGTACGATCTCTTTGAGCCTTAGACCTTCTGAGCATGCATATATTTTTTTGTCGGCCGTACCGATCACGTAGCTGTTGGATTCGGCTACGACGATCTTCTCGGTAAAAATGACTTCCGTTGTGATAGGAAGTGATGATTTTTTGAGTTCCCCGTCTGATATCTGTAAAATGTTGCCGACCTCAGTGTTCACATAGGCAACATCGTACAATTCAAAGAGCCCAGTGAATGAGCCAGTCAGCGATGAGGTTTGAATCGTGACGATCTTTTGCGAAGTTTTGTTTAAAATGTAAACGGCCTCAGTGCTCAAAAAATAAACTTGGTCTTTGATGACCAGGCTTTGAAACACATCGCGCGTGCTGGTGTCTGAGAGGAGTTGGATCTTTTCGAAGCCGTTTTCATCATATCCTATTTTGCCAAAGCCTGCGGCGCCCGCCCAATAGATCTCACCGTCGTCATTGATTTGGAGTGAATAGATCGCCGCTTTGCCCTGAACAACATCCCAATTGAGACCGTCGAATTCCAATACACCAGCTTTGGTGGCAAAGTACATGACGCCACGCGCATCTTGTATGATATCGAAGCAAACGTTATCGAAACGTTCTTGAGAAGGCGCGTAGTGCGACAAGAAGTAATTACCTGTCTGTGCCAACGCCCCGCTGGCACACAACAAGAAAAAGAAAAGGTTACGCAATATTCTTTTCATTGATTGTGGGCTCGTCTTTTTAAAACGTGGGCGTTCAGATCCACCAAATTTATCTGGATTTATCTTTCTAAAAAAATGAGGTTGTCACCAAAACTGACATAAAACGTTACATTCAGCTGACCCTGCTCCAGTTAATCGAATTTTTGTGTGTGGAATCAATTTGTAAGCGAATTACCTTGTTTTCCGGTTTTTGTAATTCGGGGTCGTCGGCCAGAACCTCGGCCGCAATGGTTCTTGCCTGCTGAAGCAGGTTGCCGTCTTTGGCCAGATCGGCAATCAGTAAATCCAGCACACCGCTTTGTTGTGTGCCCATAAGATCCCCCGGACCACGCAACTTGAGATCGGTTTCGGATATTTCGAAACCATTGTTGGTGCGCACCATGGTTTGGATCCGCACCTTCGAGTCGGCGCTCAGCTTATAATCTGTCATGAGGATACAAAACGATTGTTCGGCGCCACGCCCCACCCTTCCGCGGAGTTGATGGAGTTGGGAAAGACCGAAACGTTCGGCGTTTTCGATCACCATGACCGATGCATTGGGCACATCCACCCCGACTTCAATAACCGTTGTGGCCACCATGATTTTCGTTTCATTTTTCACAAAACGTGCCATTTCAAAGTCTTTGGCGTGGGCTTTCATCTTTCCGTGCACGATGCTTACCGCCACGTCGGGAAAAGCTCGGCATATGCTTTCATAACCATCCATCAAATGTTTCAGGTCCAATTTCTCCGATTCTTCAATCAGCGGATAAACGATGTAGATCTGCCGGCCCGCGGCGATCTGATCTTTTAAAAACTGATTCAGCTGCAAGCGGTGCGAATCGAACTTGTGAATGGTCTTAATCGGCTTTCTGCCCGCGGGCAGTTGATCGATGGTAGAAATATCGAGGTCGCCATACAAAGTCATCGCCAGCGTTCTGGGAATGGGTGTGGCTGTCATCACTAAAACATGCGGGTAAACGTCAGGATTTTTTTGCCACAACTTCGATCGCTGGGCCACTCCAAAGCGATGTTGTTCATCGATGATGGCAAGGCCCAGGTTCTTAAACTGCACTTCCTCTTCGAGCAACGCATGGGTGCCGATCAGGATCTGCAACGATCCATCCTGCAATGCCTCGTGAATTTCTTTCCTCGCCGATTTTTTTGTTGAACCCGTGATCAGGGCTATGGGTACCGACATCAGGTCAGCATATCGCTTCAGATTATTATAATGTTGCTGAGCTAAAATTTCGGTGGGCGCCATCAGCGAGGCTTGCGCTCCACTGCTGATGGCCAACAGCATACAGATGAAACCTACGATCGTTTTGCCACTACCTACGTCGCCTTGTAAAAGTCTGTTCATTTGTTTTCCCGATCGCAGGTCGGCATAAATTTCTTTAATCACTCTTTTTTGCGCATCGGTAAGCGAAAACGGCAAATGGTCATTGTAGAACCGAGTGACCATAGCGGCATCATTAAAAATAAGGCCTCTGAACTTTTCCTGTCGTACCAGCTTCATTTTCATGAGGCGAAGTTGAATGTAAAACAGCTCTTCGAATTTTAATCGCCGCTGTGCTTCAACCAATAGGGCGTGGCTCGAAGGAAAGTGAATGTGGCTGAGCGCGTCCTTCTTTGCCAGCATCTTATTCTGTAGCAGTATTTTAGAAGGAAGTGTTTCGCGAATCTTGTCGTGTGCCGCGATCAGCAATTCCTTGACTAGTTTGGATAATGTTTTACTATCCAAGTGTTTGCTGCGAAGTTTTTCGGTGAGCGGATAAATTGGGTACAACGATCCTCCCTTTTCGTTGGAGCTCGTTAGTGGCTCGATCTCAGGATGCGCCAGACTGTATCGGCTTCCGTATTTACTCGGTTTGCCAAACACGAGATAGTCAACGCCTGTTTTAATTTTTTCAGAGACCCACGATATGCCTTGAAACCACACGAGTTCAACTTCGCCTGTGCCATCGGTAAAATGTGCAACCAATCGTTTTTTGAAACCAGCACCGATCAACTCTTTTCTGGTAATCCTGCCCTTAATCTGCACAAAAGGCATTTCATCGTTCAACTCTTTCACTAAATAGAAGCGGGTCCGATCTTCGTAACGGAAGGGGTAGTGCTGAATGAGATCTCCAAAAGTAAAAATGTTTAATTCTTTATTAAGTAATGCAGCTCGCTGAGGGCCTACTCCTTTGAGAAATTCAACTGGCGTATCAAAAAAACCTGGCATCAAAAATTTGCAGTTACAAAATTCGAAAATGTCAAGTTCGAGTTGACATTAAACTGATTATTTTTTTTAACTTAAAGATCTTAAACCCCCGGTTACAAATGAAGTCTGAGTACTATCAACAGATGCTATTCTATGATAATCAGTTCAAAAATTTACAAGGGGATCGAATACGTGGAGTTTGCGGAACTTCCTCAACCGCAGCGTGAAAAAATTTTAGAAACTTTTAATCGTCACCTTTTCATCAAAATACTAGTTGATGGCGAGGTTATCTCCCGTTGCATTCAGTACAAGGATTATTGCCTGTGGTACAATAGCGTTTTCTCCAACCCGGCTCTGGCAGAAACCAAAAAAGTTGAAGAGGTCACTATTCCCTCCGAAAAACTAATCCCAAATACCATCGGGCACAATTTCTAAAACATTTCCTTCAGGATCATTGAAGTAACACGATTCCTGGCCGCTCTTCCAGATCACCTCATCAATAATAGGAATATTCTTTTTTTTTAGCTCACTTTTTACTTTGTCGTAATCTTCGCGAGGTACTTCAAAAGCCAGATGTTGTTTGCCTCCTCCGAAGTGCGGCGGTGGCGAATTTTTCAATTTAGAATCTTCCGGATTGAAAAGTAGCAGCACAGATTCACCGGATCGCAAGAACAAATGTTTTCCAGGCGCAAAATTGATCACCGGCAGTCCTAACACATCGTGATAAAACTCTTTGGCGCGCTCAAGATCACGTATGTACAAGCAGGTCTCCTTAATTCTTCGAAAATCCATTGCACATCGATTTTTTTAGTGCATTGTATTCGTCCCAAATCTCACGCACGATCTCGGCCGCAGGTTGAATCCTTTTTATCGAAGCAGACACCTGCCCGATCTCCAGTTCGCCCTCGTCCAGATCACCCTCAAACATTCCGTGTTTCGCTCTGCGTTTGCCCAGAAGTTGTGTGAGGTGTTCCACATCGGCGCCAGCGTTCTCTGCCTCCTGCACTTGCTGATAAAATTTGTTCTTAATCAGGCGAACGGGTGTTAGCTGCTTTAGCGTGACGATGGTCTCACCCTCAGCGACCTGGGTGATCCGATTTTTAAAATTGATATGCGCCGATGACTCAACGCTGGCGGCAAAGCGACTTCCGACCTGAATTCCGTCAGCTCCCAGTGCCTCCATCGCCAGCATTGCCCGGCCATCGGCAATACCTCCGGCGGCTATTAACGGAATGCCGATCGCATCGCTAACCATGGGGATGAGCACCAGGGTGGTGGTCTCTTCGCGACCGTTGTGTCCGCCGGCTTCAAATCCCTCGGCTACGATGGCGTCTGCGCCTGCTTGCTCGGCCTTTTTAGCAAACTTCACACTTGACACCACATGCACCACAATTATTCCCTTGTCCTTCAGGAAACGGGTCCATAACGCAGGATTGCCCGCCGACGTAAACACGATCTTCACGTTCTCTTCTACGATCATGCTCATGATCCGCTCAATCTCCGGGTACAACAGCGGCACGTTTACGCCGAAAGGTTTTTGAGTAGCTGCCTTACATTTTCGAATGTGTTCTTGCAGAATTTCAGGATGCATAGAACCGGCTCCGATCAGGCCCAGCCCCCCGGCATTGCTCACCGCCGATGCAAGCCGCCAGCCGCTGCACCACACCATACCGGCTTGTACGATAGGCACGTCGATATTAAAAAGTTGTACTAGAGGATTGCTTGAGTTCATAGAAGTTGAAAAAATAGAGTAAATCATACATTTTACAATCGTATTATTCTGAATATCTTAAAATTAGATTTCTGACGTCTAAACTTTTAATAATTCCTACCGGCATAAGTTGTCCACAAAGAATTGATTTATAAAATCTAATGTAATGATCTGTTTATCTGTGACTTAACAGTTAATTCTAGGGTAATGTGGATAACTCATGCGTTTTGTGGATATCTTTTTAACCCGATTTTAGAATCTTTCTAAGTGTCTGAATTATAACACTTTTGTGTGTTACTTATTCGTAGACTTACATGATGATGAGGTTCTAACTTTTGCTGATATTTTTGACCAAGGTCTTCACTGTTTCGTATTTGATATTTATGAAAAGAAGTTTAGCAATCTTATTCATGCTCGTCTGTTCGGCTGGTCTCGCACAAAAAGCCGAGATCATCAAGCTCAACAGGCTGCAGGCACTGCTCGAAACCAAATCTGATAATATTCAAATCGTTAACTTCTGGGCCACCTGGTGTGCACCTTGCGTAAAAGAGCTACCGCTCTTCGAAAAACTTCACGCGGAAAGTAGACCGGGTATAAAGATTGCCTTGGTGAGTATGGACATGGACCTGGATCCTGATCCCGAAAAGGTTTATAAATTCATTTCGAGAAAAAATCTTCAGTCAGAAGTATTTATTCTCAATGAGCAAAATGCCAATTCGTGGATCAACAAAATAGAAAAGCAATGGTCAGGTGCATTGCCCGCAACCATTATTGTGAATCAAAAAACCGGTAAAAGAAAATTTATTGAAAAAGAGCTGCACGAAGGTGATCTTGAAAAATTCATTGACGAATTGCAGTAGAATGTTAACTGTTAAATCGAAAAAATCAATCTGTATGAAATATCTGAGGTCGCTTACACTTGTCATGGGCTTAGCTTTACTTGTCGCTTCCACGCCTATGGTGCCGAATTACGGCGTTGGCGATACCGTGTCGGATTTCAAGTTGAAGAACGTAGATGGCAAAATGGTGTCGCTATCAGACTACAAGAATTCAAAAGGTGTAATTGTGATCTTTGACTGTAACACCTGCCCTTACTCAAAGGCCTATAACCAGCGTATCATTGCATTAAATAAAAAGTTAACACCCGTTGGTTTCCCTGTGGTGACCATTAACTCAAACGATCCTGAAGTTTCACCTGGCGACTCGTTCGATGATATGGTTTATCGTGCAAAACAGAGCAAGTACGATTTCCCTTACTTGATTGACGAAACTCAAAGTGTCGCCCGCGCCTTTGGCGCTACCAACACGCCGCATGTGTTTCTACTAAAGAAAGAAGGAAATGATTTTAAAGTTGCCTACATCGGCGCCATTGACGACAGTGCTCGCAACCCGTCTTCTGTAAGTAAAAAATATGTAGAAGAAGCCGTCGAAGCCATTGTCGCCGGCAAGCCCGTTCCGGTTACCAAAACCAAAGCCATTGGTTGTGGTATCAAATGGAAAGATGCATAAAATTTCAAAAAACAAGTTTTGTTGTTTGTAAGAAGCAAAAAATTCATCTCCACCTCACAGAATCAATGAGACGACACGAGCTTCAATCCAAGGATAGACCCTATCAATAGCACAATAAAAAATAATCTCCAAAAGTCAGACGGCTCTTTGAAAAAGATCATGCCGATAATAACCGTCCCTGCCGCACCAATACCCGTCCATACGGCGTAAGCTGTTCCCATGGGAATACTTTGAATGGCCTTGTTGAGAAAATGAAAACTTAGATAGATTGAAATAAAGAAAGCCGCCGACCACCAGCGGTGCGAAAAATTGTCAGATAATTTCAGGCTTGTCGTAAAGCCCACTTCAAATAAGCCCGCGATAACGAGGTAGATCCAATACATGGCAGTTTATTTAATACTCAAATCTAATTCTTAACTTTTAAAACACTCTCATAAAAGGTTCTTCATGAATAGCTAATGACTTTTTCAATCTTTAGAATTAGCTTAGAAAAAAAATTATACAAATGAAGAAGGTCCTTTACGCAGGTTTTGTTTCTTTTCTATCTCTTAGTTTCATTCTCCTTTCATGCACACAAGAAAAGAAAAATGAATTGCAGAAGTTCTCCGAGCTGGTATCTGGTCTTTACGACTCCACTCTGATGCCGTTTTACCATGGTGTTGCCTCGGGAGATCCTCTTTCAGACGGTGTGATCATCTGGACCCGCGTAACGCCCGAAGATTCCCTAAGTGAGATAACCGTTGCCTGGCAGGTAGCCGAGGATGAAAATTTTTCTAAACCAGTGTTAACTGATTCCGTCACTACTTCTCCCTCCCGGGATTACACCGTGAAGGTCGACGTGCGCGGGTTGCAGCCCGATCGTTTTTACTACTATCGGTTCTCAGCTTTAGGAAAAACCTCGGCCACCGGAAGAACCAAAACAGCACCGGTTGGTGATCGCGATAGCATCAGGCTGGCCATTGTAAGTTGCGCTAACTGGGAATTCGGCTATTTTAATGCCTACGACCGGATAGCGGGAAAAGATGTCGATGCTGTATTGCATCTCGGAGACTATATTTATGAATATGGCACCGGCGTTTATGGAAATAAAAAACTCGACCGGAAGAATTTACCTGCCCACGAAATCGTAACCCTTAAGGATTACAGAACACGTTATTCTCAATATCATCTCGACAAGGGGCTACGCCACGCACGCATGAAACATCCATTTATCACCATCTGGGATGACCATGAAGTAGCCAACAATACTTATGCGACAGGCGCCCAAAATCATCAGCCCGATAAAGAAGGGGATTTCAATGCGCGGAAACAAGCGGCCCGGCAAGCCTATTATGAATGGATACCTATTCGTGAAAACGCGAAGCACTACCGCGCCTTTCACTACGGAAATCTTGCGGATGTGATCATGCTGGATGAGCGGCTGGAGGGCAGAACTCGCCAACTCGACAGTATTTCAGATCCAACTTTCGGTAGCGAAGAGCATACCATGTTAGGTCAGGAACAACTTTCCTGGTTTGAAAATGAGCTCAGGAATTCTAAAAGCACATGGAAAGTGATCGGCAACCAGGTGATCTTCTCAGACCTTGATCAATCCATTGCGTTTCCGGATACTCCTAAAAACCTCGACAGCTGGGACGGCTATCCTGTGGAAAAAAAACGTATCGCGAAATTCATTGTCGACAACAGAATTGAAGACCTGATCATCCTTTCCGGCGATACGCACGGGTCCTGGGGCTTTGAAGTCGCAGTAGACGCGGCAAAAACGTATAATAAGAAAAACTCACAAGGCGCCCTGGCAGTAGAGTTTGGTGTCACCAGCATATCGTCATCCAACTGGAATGAATACACTACCGACGATACCGTTAAAACCGGCGAGAGTGATTTGATGAAGGCCAATCCTCATCTGAAGTATATCAACCAACGTGACCATGGATACCTGCTGCTGACGCTAAGTCCGAACGACGCAAAAGCAGAATGGTATTATATCGAGACACTCGCAACACCCGACGATCGCGAACATCTTGGAAAAAAATTACAGGTAAAAAAGGGAAAGCCTAGCCTGCAATAAATCTGCGAAAAGAGCTGTTACCGGAACGGCTTTTTCATTCACCGGCTGTCCAAAATATTCCGATTTAACGTTATTTTTGAAGTTATCATGATTCAATAAGCCGTGGGATTGATCAATTCTATAGTGACCTGGGTGATGAAGAAGCGCATTCATCAGATTGAGCTCTTCAAAAAATATCCACATGAAGTTCAGGATGAGCTGTTGAAGAAACTTATTCAAAATGCCCGCGGTACGCAATTCGGAACAAAGTTCGGCTTTGGAGACCTGCAGAGCTACGAACAGTACGCGGAAAGGATCCCGATTCATACTTATGAAAAATTCTTCCCGTACATAGAGCGGTTAATGCGTGGAGAGCAAAATATTCTCTGGCCTTCAGAGATCAAATGGTTTTCTAAATCCTCAGGCACCACCAACCACCGCAGCAAATTTATTCCTGTATCGCAGGAGGCGCTGGATGAGTGCCATTTCAAGGGTGGAAAAGACCTCATCTCTATCTATGTAAACAATTATCCTGATTCCCGCTTGTTTGACGGCAAAGGATTGGCCGTGGGAGGAAGTCACCAGATCAATGAATATGATCCCAGTGCCTCATCGTATTACGGCGACGTGTCGGCGGTGATCATGCAAAACCTGCCATCGTGGGCTGAATTCATCCGAACACCAAGTTTGGAAACAGCATTGATGAGCAACTGGGAAGAAAAGATCGATAAGATGGCACGCGAAACGGCGCAAGTCAATGTAACGAATATTGCCGGTGTGCCTACATGGACTGTCTTACTGCTGCAACGTATCGTGGAGCTTGAGAAGAAGAACAACATTCTGGAAGTATGGCCTAATCTTGAAGCCTTTTTTCACGGCGCCGTTGCGTTCAAACCTTACCGCAGCCTTTTCAAATCGCTGATTCCAAAAACCGAAATGCGCTATTGGGAAACCTATAATGCCAGTGAAGGTTTTTTTGGGATACAGGATGAGCCGGACTCTGAAGAACTGTTGCTCATGCTTGATTACGGAATATTCTACGAGTTTATTCCTATGGAAAACATTGACGATGAAAATCCAAAAGCACTTCGGCTGGGTGAAGTGGAAATGGGTAAAAACTACGCCATGGTTATTTCGACCAACGCCGGGCTTTGGCGATATAACATTGGCGATACGGTGAAGTTCACATCTATTTCTCCTTATCGCATTAAGATATCCGGACGCACTAAACATTTCATCAACGCTTTCGGAGAAGAGGTCATCATTGAAAACGCAGAAGCGGCCATTACACGGGCATGTGAACAAACCCACTCGGTAATCGATAATTTTACTGCCGCCCCTATATTTTTAGAAAAGGGAAAGCGAGGTGGACATGAGTGGATCATCGAGTTCAAGGTGAAACCCAGGAGCCTGGATGAATTCAAAAAAATTCTCGACGATCATCTGCGCAAGATCAATTCAGATTATGATGCGAAGCGAAAACACAATCTGGCGCTGATCGAGCCCAAGATCCACAGCGTGAACGAAGGCACGTTTTATCAGTGGATGAAACGTCGTGGCAAGCTCGGGGGTCAGAACAAAGTACCGCGCCTGTTCAACTCGCGCGAATATGTGGATGATATTTTACAAATGATTGCCGAAGCGTAGACCACATCGGCAAGAAAAAATTTCGAACAAATTCTGGGAAAAAAAGCTTGCCAAAAGCAATGCGCCAAAAACGATCTTCACGCCAAGGCTTCGAGCGGTATTGAACATTGATGAAGCCTTACAAAGGTGCTCGCCGCACGACAAGGCCTATCGTGCGCACGAGCTTTGGACAGAAAAGAGTTTGGGTTCGTCGGGAAGAGTGCGCCATTGCATTCATCTTAAATTCTCTGCTGTCGTTTTATTTTTTTATAATGGTGTAAGTGCTTTCCGTGAGGATCGACATAGGCACATCCATATCCTGAGGAATCATTCCCCCGGCCAGTAATTTTAAAGTGCCTTTCATTTCAGAAGTTGATTTCACTTCTTTAGGCCAGCCTGTTTTAGGATCTACTGACGAATACAGTTTTTGGCCCCCACTGAGATCTACTTTCGATTTGAGCCCGTTTGGCAAGCTCACCAGTTGATCTTTATTGGTGGTTACGATGGTGCCTTCGGAGGAGAACTTTACTACATCTTTGGCGATGCTGGTCACGCTCCAGTTATTGTCCAGAAGCAGAGGAAAATTGCCGGGCATGCCGGTTTTCTGACTCCATTTGTCGCCCACTTTTACGGTTTTATCAGGATAAACAATAAAGCCATTTTCGAATGAATTCCTGATAGACTTTTCGCCAAGACTTTCCTGAAGTTGTTGTTTCATCAGCGCCAGTTGCTGCTGTTCGAGGCCCGCGCCCGCCAATCCCGACCAAAGGTTTTCGATATTCTCGATTTTTTCAATCTTACCCTGACCAGACATGTGAACGAAAAAAGGTTTCCCGGTGAGTGCCTTCATGACCTTGTTCTCGGATTTATCCTGGGGGCCGTCCGATTCGAGGGTCATGTCGCCCATACCTGCCGGCATTTTCATGAACATTGCCATATTGATATATTGCGTTTCCAGCTTTGCACCGGTCGGTGTTACTTCTATTACTTTGATTTTCAACACTGCTCTGATGGTATTTTCGATGATTTGATCCATCCCGCCAAAAGATTGTTTAATGGTTTGCGAAACCACTTGACTCCACTGATACTCCTCTCCTTTCAAAAACGTGTATTTTAACTTCACATCGTCAGCCGGTGTAAATGCTGATGCGATCAACAGCAATACGATAAATCTTAACGTTTTCATTTGTTTAAATTAAAAGTAATCCTGACTTTTTTTCGGTCTTTATATTTATTCTCTCTTAATGCTGCGCAACCAACCTGCAATACTCCATCGAGTCGTTTCCTCTACTACAGCACCACTTTCGGCAGCGCGGTTTACCTTTTCGACGGTATAAAATGCCGAAGGAAGCATTTCCTTCAGTTTTTGCAGCAGCTCTTCAAGTCTTTCACGTTCCAGTACTGTAAACACCAGGTTTTCGTGACCATCGGGGCCATCGGCGTTCACATGGGTGTATCTGAACTTTTGCGCGTTCAAGTAAGTGATTAGTACTGAAATCTCCTTTCGGGTGATAATCCGGACGATAACTTTTCCGAAAGCAATTCGCTCTTCAATGATCATACCTACCAATATTCCGGAAGCAAAACCTGCCGGATAAGCAATGTAGCAGATCCAGTTGTCGAGGTGTTCAAATATCTGCCTAATGGCCATCAGCCAGATAAACGATTCAAAAAAACCCAACATTGTGGCAGTCCACCGTCTGCCGCCCAGCACATAAATAATCCTGATGGTGTTGATAGAAACGTCGCCAATCCTGGCCAGGAAGATGAGCACGGGTAACACAACATAGCTGAACATGGCATCGGGTATGCCGAGGGTGTCTGTGAAGAAACTTTCCATAGGCATAAAGGTATGTTTTTAGCAGGCGTCAACCCATCAAATCCTGAAAGACCTCAGTAAGTTTACCAAATGAGTTTACTTTAATACGCGTCTTGGAAAGATTGAGGGACTTCTGGCTGTATTTTGAAATGTAGATTTCTTCGAATCCTAACTTTTCCGCTTCAGATATTCGTTGATCGATACGGTTCACTGCCCGCAATTCGCCGCCAAGACCGATCTCGGCAGCAAAACAAATTTTATCTGACACCGGAATTTCTTCCATCGATGATATGATCGAAACACAAATGGCGAGGTCGATAGCAGGATCCTCCACTTTAATTCCGCCAGCCATATTTAAAAATACATCTTGTGTGCCCATGCGAAAGCCACATCGTTTTTCGAGTACGGCGAGCAGCATGTTCAATCTCTTCTGATCAAACCCAGTAGGTGTGCGCTGCGGTGTGCCATAAGAAGCCGGACTCACGAGCGATTGAATCTCAATGAGCAGTGGACGGTTGCCTTCAATGGTGGCCCCGATGGTAATACCGCTTAGCGTTCCGTCCTTTTGCGAGATGAGTATTTCTGAAGGGTTGGATACTTCGCGCAGACCGTTGCCCAGCATTTCGTAAATACCGATCTCTGACGTTGATCCAAATCGGTTTTTTGTAGTGCGAAGTATCCGATAGGCCAAATGACGATCGCCCTCGAATTGCAACACCGTATCTACCATGTGCTCCAACACCTTAGGCCCTGCCAACAATCCATCTTTGGTGATATGACCAACAAGAAACACGGGTGTGTCCGTTTCCTTGGCAAACTTCATAAGTTCTCCGGCGCACTGACGAACCTGGCCAATACTTCCGGCGGCAGATTCCATCTGGCTTGAATACAACGTCTGAATAGAATCGATGATCACCAGGTCAGGCTCTAAAGCAGACACCGATTGAAAAATATTCTTGGTATTTGTTTCCGTTAGAATGAAAAATTTTTCGGAAGCATCGTTGATGCGCTCGGCTCGCATTTTCAATTGCTGTTCACTTTCTTCGCCTGAGATATACAATACTTTTTGTGATTTTAACCTCAGACCAGTCTGCAACATGAGTGTAGATTTGCCGATGCCAGGCTCGCCGCCGATGAGCACCAGTGAGCCGGGAACGATACCACCTCCCAGAACCCGGTTGAGCTCAACATCAGTGGCGCTGATGCGGATATCTCGCGAAGATTCTATCTCTGAAAGTGTTTTAACCTTGCTCTGTTTCTGACGCGATGAATCCTGGCGCCAGTCGTTCTTGTTGCTTTCTTCCTTTGCCACTATTTCTTCCGCAAAAGAATTCCAGGATGCACAAGAAGGGCACTTCCCCAGCCATTTTGGCGATTCATATCCACAGCTCTGACAATAGAATACAGTTTTAGATTTTGCCACGCGTTGCTAGTTAAAAAGAACTATTGCTATGTAAGGAATAAAAACTCCTGGTTACATTTTTTTTAAACAGAAGTGGTAAATTTGTGCCGAAAATTTCAATTCTTAATCAAATAATTTTAAATCCCACAAAAGAAATGAAGGCTTTAATCACCGGACTAACGTTGGTCCTCCTGGCGCTATCATCTTCGGCGCAAAAATCTCCTATCAAATATGGTGAAATCCCTATGGAAGATATGAAGATGACCATTTACGACAAAGATTCTTCCGCTGCCGCCGTTATCCTCGCCGACTATGGTGAGGCATACCTTCAGGTAACAGCCATTACAGTTGAATTGGCGTTTGAGCGTCATACCCGCATAAAAATCTTAAAAAAAGAAGGCCTGAATTGGGCCGACGTGGGAGTAAAATTATATCACGTCGGGTCCACGGAAGAAAGATTGCTAGGGCTCAAGGCCACAACTTATAACCTAGAAAATGGCAAGATCGTGGAGACCAAGATGTCGAAAGACAACGTCTTCAAAGAGAAATTCAATAAATACATCAACCTCCAGAAATTCACGCTGCCCAACGTAAAAGAGGGTTCTGTTATTGAATATTCTTACAAGATCGCTTCCGAATTCTTTTCGGAATTTCCTAACTGGCAATTTCAGCGCACCATTCCCACGCGGCACAGCGAGTTCTGGGCCATCATTCCCGATATTTTCATGTACGAAAAATATATGCAGGGTTACGTGCAGGTAACAAACTATGAAGTGAAAGACAAAAGCCAGGCAGATTTTCGCGCGCAAGGTCACCATTGGGTTGTAAAAGATGTGCCCGCGTTTAAAGAAGAGCCCTTTATGACTTCTGAAGAAGATTACATTTCAAGGATGAACTTCGCTCTTTCTCATTACAATTTCCCGCACCAACCTGTGAAGGAAGTGATGGGTTCATGGAAAAAGCTGAACGACGATCTTTTGGAAAGCGATGCCTTTGGCAGGACGATCACAGGCTCGAATTTCCTGAAGAAAAAAGTTGATGAACTAACCGCGGGCATGACTGATCCGCTGCAAAAGATCACTGCTCTGCACAATTTCGTGAAACAGGAAATTGAGTGGGATGGCGAAAAAGACTTGCTGGCCGATAATCCGAAAGATGTGCTGGAAAAGAAAAAAGGCACTACAGGTGACATCAACCTGCTTCTCGCCTCTATGCTTGAGAAGGCGGGCCTTGAAGTAGATATGGTTCTGGTAAGCACGCGCGATCATGGCTTTGTAAGACAATCGTACCCGATGAGACGCCAGTTTAACTATGTTGTTTGTCTGGTAAGAAATGGCGACAAAAATATTTGGCTCGATGCCACTGAAAAATATCTGCCGGTAAACGTCTTGCCTGAACGCTGCCTGAACGGACAGGGCCTTGTGATATCCAAAAAGAACCACGGATGGATAAATCTTGATTCAAAGACCAAGGCAAAAACTGTGGTTAATGCCGATCTGGTATTGGATAAAGATGGCAGCCTGAAAGGCAAACTCAACTTCTCGCGCGACGGCTACGATGCCTGCAGCATGCGTAAACTCTACGCGCAAAAAGGTCAGGAAACATACCTCAATGATTTTCTGGGAAGCAAAACCTGGCAGGTGGAGAAAAGCGAGTTTCAGAATATCAAGGAAGTTGGTCAATTGGTAAAAGAAAATCACGAGCTAACGATCACCGAACATGTAGCCGTGGCAGGCGATGTCATGTACATCAACCCTTTCGTTACCTCACAAATTGTTAGCAACCCCTTTAAATCCGAGCAACGTGTTTACCCTGTCGACTTCGGCGCACCGATCGACAAAATGTATATGGCAAAGATCGCCATTCCAGAAGGTTACACTGTAGATGAAATACCGCAGAGCCGTATTCTTGTTTTGCCCGGCAACGCCGCCAAGTATGTTTACAATGTTGCCAAGACTGATAACATGGTGAACATTACCAGCAGCTTTCAGATAAACAGAAATATTTTCACGCAGGTTGAATATCCCGACCTCCGGGAGTTTTACAACCAGGTGGTTGCCAAACAGGCTGAGCAGATTGTACTGAAGAAAAAATAAGTTTTATGAAGAAAATATTGTTGATCCTGTCGGGCGTTGTGTTTCAAATCGCCACGTTGGCGGGTGATCCCAAGTATCCGGTGAGCGAAATTCCGGAGAACATGAAAAAGGGAATGTACGCCGTCATCCGGGAACAGGAACGCCGGTTCGAAATAAATTCCATCAACAGCTCGAGCTTGTTTGAAAGAATTGTCATTACAATTTTTAACGACAAGGCTAAGGAGCATGCCGAATTCGCTGCATTCTATGACAAATTAAGTTCTGTAAAATCTTTCAAAGGAACAGCCTACGATGCAGCCGGAAATGTTATTAAAAAGCTAAAACAAAGCGAGATATACGATCAAAGCGTGTACCAGGGAGGAACTCTTTTCAGCGACGATCGCTTCAAGGCCGCCAGT
Source organism: Bacteroidota bacterium (assembly GCA_049324355.1). Taxonomy (GTDB): domain Bacteria; phylum Bacteroidota; class Bacteroidia; order Cytophagales; family Cyclobacteriaceae; genus Chryseosolibacter. The sequence goes on along the minus strand of JBMOKS010000511.1, from coordinate 19,843 downwards.
CTGCGGCAAGGATCCTACCCATATACCGTTGAGTTCGAGGTGGAGACATCCTACAAACGCTTGTATGAGACGCCAGATTTCGAAATGTACAATGACGACGAGATTTCGATCCAAAGGCAAAAGTTCGTACTGATCCATCCCAAAGAGCTTGCTCCGCGATATTCACTGTTTAAAATAGGCGAGCCGAAAAAAAATATAATAAATGGAAAGGAATCGCTGGAGTGGTCATTTGAAAATGTAATTCCTGAAAAATTTGAACCTTTCAGTCCAGATACTCAACACTTCATTCCACATATCGTAACAGCCCCAGCCGATTTCGAATACGATGGCTACAAAGGCTCGATGAAAACATGGAACGACTATGGGCGATGGATCGGTAAGTTGAATAAAGGCAGAAGCGCCTTGCCCGAAGCCACCAAACAGAAAATAAAACAACTTATTGCCAACGAATCAACCACCGATGAAAAAGTTAAAGCCATTTACAATTATCTTCAAAACAAGACTCGATATGTAGGTATTCAATTAGGCATTGGCGGGTATCAGCCATTCGAGGCTTCGACGGTCGATCAGACAGGTTACGGCGATTGCAAAGCTCTTTCCAATTATATGGTTTCGATGTTGGAAGTGGCCGGTATAAAGTCTCATTATGTGCTGATAAGAGCCGGCAAAAACGAACCCCAGATGCAGGCGGATTTTCCCAGTTCGCAATTCAACCATGTGATTGTGGCCGTACCTAATGACAAGGATACCATCTGGCTGGAATGCACCAATCAGACCAACCCCTTTGGCTACATGGGCTCGTTTACTGGCGATCGCAAGGCTCTGCTTATTACCGACGACGGCGCCAAAGTTGTGAACACGATCAGCTATCCTGCCGAACAAAATATACAAAGCCGCACAGCCGATGTTTATCTGGAGAGCTCAGGAAACGGCAAGGCCAAAGTAAGCACAACTTATGCCGGCCTTCAATACGAAAACGGTAGTCTTAACCACATTCTTGGCAACCAGTTTGACGAGCAGAAAAAGTGGGTTGAGGAAAATACCGGTATCGCCTCCTTCGATGTGAACTCTTTTTCGATATCCGACAAAAAAGATAAAGTCCCATCGGCAACCGTAAAATTGGATCTCACACTCAAGCGCCTGGCCTCCGTTAGCGGGAAACGACTGTTCATCACACCTAATCTCATGAACCGCTCAACGTACATTCCACCAAAAGTCGAGTCGCGAAAAAACAAGGTCGTAAGAAACCTAGCCTACATCGATCTCGACACCATCCGCTATCATCTGCCTGAAGAAATCTATCCCGAGTTTCTGCCGGAGCCAACAAAGATCTCGTCACGCTTCGGTGAATATGAATCAAGCTTTAAGATAGACCAAGGAAGACTGCTCTACATCAGAAGGGTAAAAATGAATAAAGGCGAATTCCCCCCAGAATCATACAACGAACTGATAGAATTCTATCGCAACATAAACAAAGCGGATAATAACAAGCTCGTGTTCATGAGCAAAACGTAGTGGGCAAAGCGTAAAGCTAAAAGCAGAAAGCGCAAAAAGCTCAAAGCAAAAAGCGCAAAAAGCTCAAAGCAGAAAGCGCAAAAAGCTCAAAGCAAAAAGCAAAAAGATGAAAGTCTAAGGTGAAAAGTCAAATGCTTTTTCGCTTTAGGCTTTTTCGCTTTCTGCCTTCTGTTAATCCCAAACTACTCGTTTCGTATGCCGGAAACACGTTTCTCTTTTCATCGGTTCGTTCCGGTTTGCACTATCATTGTAGCTCACAACCCAAGCTATGAAAAACCTGATGATCCTATTTGCGTTCGTGTTATTTTTCACGGATTCAATCGCTCAAAGCTCTCCCCAGAAAGTTCCCACCATAAAGGCATCCTCCGTGATGATCGACGGACGCTTCGAAGACGCAGAGTGGTTTAAAGCACAGCGCGTTGTGATGAGCGATTCGGTGAATTTCTATATCATGCAGGACAAGGAAAACATTTATTGGTGCCTGCGCGGCCTGTTTAAAAAACCAACACTAGGAGGAGTTGACTTTTACATGTTGGTAGATAACAATCTCATCAACTTTCATGCGTCAGCACAGCTGGGCGAACGAAAATTATCGGGTAACGATTATGGCGAATGGACCTGGTGGAACAACGAGCGCTGGGTGGCCAATGTCGTGCGCATTGACAAACTCGCCGAACGAAAATTTCATATGGATGAAGCCAAAGAATTTCAGCTTCGAAAAAGCAGGTTTGATACCACCACCATCAAAATCATGGTGGAAGTAAGTCACCCCAAACAACTTGGTTTTAAATTTCCAGCTGCAGCAACGCCTACTGCCACTACAAACTGGCTCGAACTGAAGCTTTAGTTTTATTTGATTGGAGCGTTAACTTCTTTGGCCATTACATTGTATACCATTTTATCGGCCAACGAAGGGAGCCATTTATTGAGGAACACCGCCAGCTTGCCCTGGGTGGTCAGTATCAGCGTGCGTTTCCTGTTCAAAGTTGCATTGTAAATATGACGGGCGCATTCTTCGGCAGTCATCATCTTTTGTTCGTTTCGCGGTGATTCTCCCTGCGACGATCCGTCCTTGGTTAAAGAGCGTTTTCTGATATTAGAGGCCGTAAAGCCCGGGCACGCGGTGAGCACGTGTACGCCGGTCTTCAGCAATTCAGTTCGCAACACTTCTAAAAATCCATTGAGTGCAAACTTGGAGGCCGAATATCCCGTGCGACCAGGCAAGCCGCGATAACCCGCTATTGATGAAATGCCTACTATGGAGCCATTGTTCTTTTTTATTTCGGGCAGGCAATGTTTGGTGGCGTAAAGCACGCCGTAAAAATTAATGTCCATCACCCTTTTGATGACTTCAATGTCGACTTCTTCGAAAAGCGCTCGCATCGATATGCCTGCGTTGTTGATCAGCACATCGATCCGTCCGTACCGCTGCATTGCCTCCTGTGCCATCCGTAGATTGTCAGATTCCCGGCTTACGTCGGCCTGAAATCCGCAAACGGCTATTCCTTGCTTAGAAAGCTCTTCTACCGTCGCGTCGAGTTCGTCTTTGTTTCTGCCAGTGATCAGTATTCGCGAACCCTTGCCGCCGAACTCGGCCGCCATGGCTTTGCCAATGCCCGACGAACCTCCGGTGATAATAACAACTTTATCTTTCATGGGGCCAAAAATAGTAATACTTGCTTAACTTGCTGCGCCAACATTTTTGATAGATGTTTTTTCTGCGATTGATATCCCACCTGCCGCTACCCGTCCTGTACCTGTTCTCCGATTTCTTGTTTTTCGGGAGCTTTTATGTGGTGCGGTACCGCAGGAAGATGGTGCAGAAAAATTTAAGAAATGCTTTTCCCGAAAAATCGCCCGCAGAGCTAAGTCTGATCGAAAAAGGTTTTTTCAAAAACCTGTGCGACTACGCCGTGGAAACGCTCAAGCTGCTCACCATCTCGAGAGCCGAGTTGCTGCGCAGAATGGTTTTGAAAAATATGGACCTGCCCGCAGGGATCGCACGTCAGAACAGATCTTTTGTGGTGCTGGCCTCGCACCAGTTTAACTGGGAATGGTTATTGGTTTCTGCCTCGGCCGACTATCCCGTTCCGTTAGATTTTGTTTATCAATCGGTGAACAGTAAGTTTTTTGAAGACGTGTCACAAGCGTGCCGCACCCGATTTGGGGCCTTCCCGATCAAACGCGATGAAGTGGGGCGTGAAATGGTGAAGCGCAGAAATTTGGCAAGGGCCATTTGCACCGTGGCCGATCAGTATCCGGGATACACGCAAGACAAAAAGTACTTCACCCAATTCCTCAATCAGGAAACGGTATTCTTCTATGGAACCAATCAGCTGGCCATCCTGTCGCAAGGACCCGTGATCTATTACAAAATGAAGCGCATCAAGCGCGGGTACTACGAAGCTTACCCTGAGATCGTTGCCACGCCGCCTTATGAGAAAAACAAGGACGTTGTGATCGAAAACTATGTACGGGTAGTGGAAGAAATGATCCGCGAAAATCCTTCCGGATGGTTATGGTCACACAATCGCTGGAAAAAAAGACACCTTGAGCAGGCGTAGGTACGTAACATTTTACGTCCTACGCCAGCATTTGCGCTATATCTTCCTTTGTCAGTTGCTTCATAAAACTTTCCTCCGTTGTGATCAGCTCAGATGTGAGCCTCAATTTCTTTTGCTGAAGCATGAGGATCTTTTCCTCGACGGAATTACGCGTAATAAATTTGTACGTGAACACTTTGTTCTTTTGGCCGATGCGATGCGCCCGGTCAACCGCCTGGGCTTCAACGGCCGGGTTCCACCATGGATCCAAAATGAACACGTAGTCGGCTTCTGTTAAATTCAATCCCAGGCCTCCTGCTTTGATGGAGATCAAAAACACTTTCAGCTTCGGATCTTTATTGAATCGCTCCACTTGTTCTTTGCGGTCGACGCTCGACCCATCGAGATAGGCGAAGTCGATTTTATTGGATTTCAGATATTGTTTTACAAGATCGAGGTGTTTCACAAATTGGCTAAACACCAAAACCTTGTGGCCCTCGGCGATTGCATTCTCGAGCATGTGCGTAATATCTTCAAGCTTGCCGGAGTCGCCGGAGTAACCCTGCTCGATCATACGCGGATGGTTTGCAAGTTGCCTCAGCTTTGTAAGGCCTTCGAGAATGAGGAATCGGCTGTTGCCCAAACCCTCCTGTTCAATAAGTTTGAAAATTTTTTCACGATACTGCGACTTCACCTCTTCGTATCGTTTCTCCTGCTCGAGGGTCATCTCAGAATATTGGATGTGTTCCACCTTTTCGGGAAGCTCTGTAGCCACCTGGGATTTATGCCGACGCAGGATAAACGGTTTGATGACCGCTCCAAGCTTTTTCGACCGCGCTTCATCCGCCCTCTTCTCGATCGGATTCTGGTACTCGTTCCGGAAATAAGTCTGAGAGCCCAGTATTCCTGGGTTGATAAATGACATTTGCGACCAGAGATCGAGCGTTGTGTTCTCGATCGGTGTGCCCGTAAGCACAAGCTTATGGCGCGATTTCAATTCCCGCACAGCCTTCGCGATATTCGATGTTGGATTTTTTATCACCTGCGATTCGTCGAGAATGATGTAGTTGAAGTAAAACTTCTGTAAGAGTTCTACATCCAGTCTGGTAATACCATAAGACGTAAGCACCAGGTCGTATTTCTCAAATCGTGTAATGTCTTTATTGCGGAGCGTACCGGTATAGTTCAATATCTTAAGATCGGGAGTGAACTTACTGGCCTCCATCTCCCAGTTGTAAATAAGGGAGGTAGGCATGATGAGCAGCGATGTGCCCGCACCGGAATCCTTTTCGGCCTGCAGCATGGTAAGGGTCTGCACAGTTTTACCCAAACCCATGTCATCCGCGAGACAGCCGCCAAGTTTATATTCATTTAAGAATCTCAACCAGTTGTATCCGGCTTTCTGGTACGGCCTCAGTTCTCCTTTGAAACCCGCGGGCACCGGATAATTTTTAATGCCACTGAATGAGCTGAGCGAGCGCAATTTTTCGCTCAGATGTACTTTGGCCAGGTTGCCTTCCTCAAGTTCCTTCACCAGATTAAGGTGATGCTTGCGCAGCACTGGCTTTTCGGCCTGGCCTTCGGTTTCGCTCAAGGCAAAAAGGTCTGCATATTTTGTGAGCCACACTTCTGGAATGATGGCGATCTCGCCGTTAGGAAGTTTGAATTCAACTTTCTTCCGCAAAATCAGTTTGCGCAGTTCTTTGAAGGGAATTTCAAATTCACCGAACCTGATCTTGGCATGGATGTCAAACCAATCGATATTCTCTTTAACTTCTACTTCGATGACGGCCTTGCCGACAAAATATTTTTTATCACGGCTCTCAGGCTGACTCACCTCGAACCCAAAGTTTAACAGGTTTACGCGGTTTTCATTCAGCCACGAAAACGCTTCTGACTTCGGTATCGCCACACGGAACCCCTTCATGGGGAGTCCCAGTTTCTGAAGGGTGTGAAGGAAATTCTTTTCTTCCTCTGTCTTGCGCATCACGCGGTGAAAAACATAACCATCGTCGCGTTTTTCTACGGTAACACTTACCGGCCCGATGTTGTCGCCACGAAAACGATGCTTACCATATTTGAATGATAGATCGAAAACTATCTTACCCACTTCGTCGCTTGTGTCTTCGGGCGGCGGGCCAGACTCGAACAAGGATGGTGCCGTGGCAGGCTGGGTGGTATGCAATTCCGACAGGGTCAGAATTGGATGTGGATCGTATTGATTTTTATTGATCTCGAACCCACTGGCCTCCACATCGTCAAATGATGCGATCAATGGTGCAACGAAGCGATTGTAGTAGGTTTCTTCGACGTTTTTAGGAATCACCACAAATTTTTTGCTGAGGAAAGGGATCAGCTTTTTGCCATCCACGTATTTCTCAAAGCCATAAAGTTTTCCGTCGAGCACCATCCACGCCGGGTTTTTGCAGATCAGGTAAGCCGATGGATTGGGCAGATCCAACTTTCTGCCCTGATGAAATACGGTGGGGTAATAATTCGTGTGATCGTTGTTGCGCATGAAGTGAAACTGGATCGTAGCGCGTTTGTCAAGCACTTCGATCTTTCGCCAGGTTGGTTCACCATCATTTCCCATTTCAAAAAGCCACTTGCCTTTCAACTTTTCAAGCACGCGGGCACGGCGCTTTTCCATATAATCTTCAATCTGCTCCTGCACCAGTTCGTTGCCTTTGGCTTTATCGTAGGTTTTGGCGAAAAATTCTTCGGGCTTGATCAGTTTGGGCGAAAATTTCTTCACGATCGTGTCTTGCTGCATGGAGTCCATGATCTCAATGAGTTCGAAATCGCGGTCGTCTAATCCTTTTGAAAATTCCCGCGCGTTTTTAGACGAGATATTCTGATGCTGGTAGGTTAGTTTTCCCTTATCATCCAAATGCACAATGTAGGCCTCGAATATGAAGCCGAGGTATTCGTGCTGATAGAGCGAATAGACAATCTGAAACGGCTGTGAGGCAGATACTTTCATGCAAAAGTGGCCTTTTTATAAGAAACAGAACCTCTAAGTTACAGATTCTTAGGCATAAAAAACTGTCTTTTTTTAACCGATATGGTACATGAATCTTACAGGTTCCGGACCGATGCAAAGCGCGCTGCCATTACAGCCGGCCTGAACGACATTAGAAAAGTAATGGTGGAAACCACCAGGAGGATGTAGATGAAATCCATGGGCTTAACCTGGATGGGGTATCCCTGCGTAACCGATGTCTCCATTCCCATAGAAATCACTCCAAAGTTCATTTGTATAAAACAAAAAAGCCCCCCTAACAAAAGACCTAAAAACGCCCCTAAAAACGCTATCAAAGCCCCCTCTGCGAGGAAAATCCTTTGAATTACCAGGGGGCTTGCCCCCATCGCGGCCAAAATGGAGATATCGCGCTTTTTGTCTAGAGCCAACATCATTAGGCTGAAAAAAATGTTGATCGAACTGATCACCAGCAATAGCGTAAGCGCCAGGAAAGTGAAAAGTTTCTCCATCTTCAGCAGCCGGTATAGGTCCATATGCTGTTCTTCCGGATTAAGCACCCGGAATTGATCTCCCAGCATTTTTTCAAGGCTTTTTTCGACGATTGACATGTCGGCCCCATCGGCTACTTTAATTTCAAGTGAAGTGCGCTTGTCTCCGTAATTAAGAAGGTCCTGCGCGAAATCGAGCGGAACAATGACATAGTTGTCATCCAGATTCTGAACAATCGAAAATACGCCACCGGGCAGGATGCTCTTTCGCGTATAAAGATTGGACGGATCGAGGGTTCCGGCTTTTACATTTTTTATGTAGTAAACCTGAAGTGGATAAGTGGGATCATTGGTGACAATCGATAGCGTATAGTGAATTCCACGGCCCACAATGGCGTAGTTCACATCGTTTTTTCTGAGCTTCAACTCTCCTTCAACAATATTCTCTTGCGGAATGCGCTTTTGTTGTACAAAATTATCGCTCACACCTTTTATGGTCACCACCTGGTTGGCGTCGCGGTACCGCACGTAGGCATAGTCTTCAATAACCTCCGTCACCAGTGAAACACCTTCTATTTGCTTCACTTGGCCCAACAGTGACGGCGTGGCGCGAAACGATTTTCCCTCAGCCGCTTCAATTTTGATCTCCGGGTCAAACGAATTATTCAGCGACCGCAGCAACTCTTCAAGTCCATTGAAAACCGAAAGTACGATGATAAGCGCCGCCGTGCTAAAAGCCACTGCCAGCATCGACAGCGAGGAAATGATATTGATAAAATTCTTCTTTCGCTTGGAAAACAGGTAACGTTTGGCGATGAAGAAAGGTAGTTTCAAAATGGTAACGGATTTTTGAGGGCTTATTCTTTTTTAGGCGACGGCGGGATGTTCAGGTTTTTGATCAAGTCTTCCAGGCGCTGTGCTTTTTCTTCCACCTCATCGATGATAAAAATGAGTTCGGGAATGATGCGCACTTGTTTGCCGATCTTTTCGCCTAAGGCTTTCCGGATATCTTTCTTGTGGACATTAAGCCTCTCCAGAACTTTTTCTTTGTCTTTCGCCAGCATCATACTGATGTAAATCTTCGCCACACTCAGGTCCGTGCTCATTTTAACATCGGCAATGGTAATAAAAGCGTTGCCCAAAACGCCACGTTTATCGCGCTGAAAAACATCGCTTAATTCTTTCTGGATCAGCCGGCTGAATTTTTGTTGTCTCGTTGAACCTGCCATAGAACAAATATCCTCAACAATTTGATACGAACTATTAAACATTAGCAAAAAACAATTGATTCATTTTAAACCTTTGGAATTACTGTCTATTTTTCTGTCGAACAAACAATTACCCATTGCTGCGCTATTTTCGAATAAATGATCCCTATCGACTGGTTGGTGTGCTGGTGATCACAGTCATAATCTATCTCCCATTGTTGCTGGATTCACCTTCTTTAACCTACCCCGAACTCAAGTCGATGATCATCGGCGAAAAAGTAAGTCTTGGCAGCCTGCCGCACACACGCGTGGCAGACCACACAGGCCCTGTGTCCATGTGGGTAGATTCGGTCATAGAATTCTTGTTCGGCAGATCGCTGGTGGCCCGGCACATCATGGGTGTGCTCATTATATTTTTTCAAAGCGCCTACCTGGGCATCATGTTCATTGACAAAAAGGTATTCGGCGAAAACACATTCATACCTTCCTTGATATTTTCCGTATTATTTCTCTTCTCGTTCGATACCTGGACGCTGAGCAGCGACTTGATGGGATCGGGGTTCCTGCTGCTGGCACTCGATAATCTTTTTAAAGAAATCGAGTTCAGGGTGCAACGCGACGAGACAATATTTAACCTTGGCGTTTTTATAAGCATGGCTTCCCTGTGCAACTTCGCCTTCAGCGTTTACCTGGCTGCCAGTATTGTAATTCTATTAGTTTATACACGCACCTCGGGTAGAAAATACCTGCTTGCGATATTCGGCTTTTTATTGCCTCACCTGATCTTGATATGTATCTATTACCTCAACGGCACACTCGAAAAATTCTGGAACTACTACTATCTGGCCAACCTTGGTTTTAACCGCGAAGCGTTGATGTCGGGTAAAGGGTTGTTTATTTTAACGTTGTTACCGATCATTTATCTCGCTGTCTCGCTGTTCATGCTCAACCGTGAAGCAAGATTCAGCAAGTACCAATCACAGTTACTGCAGTCGGTTGTATTATGGACCGGCTTTTCATTCTTGTATATTCTTCTCGCCAAAGATCAGCGGCCTCAAAATCTGATCGTTTTTATTCCCTGCTTCAGTTTCTTTTTTACGCATTTCTTGTTGATGATTCGCAGAAAAAAATTTGCAGAGATCAACCTTTGGCTTTTCCTCCTGGGCGTGGTGACCACTAGCTATCTGGCTCGGTATGGCAAACTAGAATCCATCAATTATGAAAGGATGTTTGTAAAAACTGAGAATCAGGCGATCTCCAATAAAAAAATTCTGGTACTGGAAAACGACCTTAGTCTTTATGCGGAAAATAGCCTTGCTACAAAATTTCTGAATTGGGATCTGTCTAGAGACATTTTCGAACACCCTGAGTACTATGATAACATCACAGAGGTATACGAAGCCTTCAGGAAAGATATGCCACAGGTGATTGTAGACCCTAACCATGTGATGGATGCGTTCTGGGAAAAAATGCCGGGCTTGAAGCGCCGGTATAAGAAGGTGTCAGACGGCGTTTATCGTCTGATCTAGACTCAGAAAATCAGCAGGCAATTTTGCTCACCCTGCGCTCGTGGCGCCCGCCTTCAAAACCGGTTAGGATAAATTTCTGAATGATCTTTTCGGCCTCAGGGTAATCCACAAAGCGCGCCGGCAGGCAAACAATGTTGGCGTTGTTATGCTGACGTGCCAAAGCCGCCAGTTCTTCGGTCCAGCAAATGGCAGCGCGAATGCCCTGGTGTTTATTGGCTGTGATAGCCACGCCATTGGCGCTTCCGCAAACCAAAATTCCCAGGTCGAACTGACTTTTTTCAACAGCATGAGATACCGGATGCGCGAAATCCGGATAATCGGCAGATTCGGCACTGTGTGTACCAAAATCCTTGTACGGATAGCCGTTCTTTTCAAGCCACTGTTTTATTTGTTCCTTGTATTCGAAACCGGCGTGATCTGCTCCGATGGCGATTTTGGGCATCATGAAACTTGTTCTTTTAATCGTTCTTCTTCCTCTTCGCGCAACTTTCTCTTTTCTACTCTGGCTGATATCAAGATACTGATTTCGAACAGCAAGTACAACGGAATGGTGATGAGAATCTGGCTGAGCGGATCAGGAGGCGTAATAATAGCCGCAACGATAAGAATGATCACTACAGAATGCTTGCGATAGCGACGTAAAAACCGAGGTGTTACCATGCCAATCTTAGACAGGAAATAGATCACCACGGGCAACTGGAACAAAAGCCCGCTACCAAAAACCAGGGCGACAACCGTTGTTACGTAAGAAGTGATATCAAATTGGTTTACGATCTGATCGCTGATTCGATAGTTTACCATAACATAAACCATCAATGGAGTAATCACAAAATATCCAAAGGAGACTCCGGCCGCAAACAGCAAGCTTACAACGCCCACCACACCTCGCGAATTAGTACGTTCTTTTTTATACAAACCGGGTTTAATAAATCGCCACAACTCCCATGACACATAGGGAAATGACAGGATCAGGCCGATGATGAACGCAGAGACAATAGTGATCGTGAATTGCCCTGTCATATAACGACTTTGCAATTCAAGAGGAATGCTCTCAATACAAAGGTCGGGGTTGTTTATCCAATTGCCGAGTTTACACAATGCTCTCCAGGTCGGAAAGTTGGCATTAGCCGGCGCCAGCAAAAGCTCGTTAAAAACCCATTTTACATAAATAAAGGCAACTATTGTAAATACCACAATGGAAACTGCCGAGCGGATGACGTGCCAACGCAGTTCTTCCAAATGATCGAGGAAAGTCATCTCCCGCTCTCCGCTGTCTATTGGTTCCTGATCTAATGCCATGAATAATCGATGATTCTTAATTTACTGGCCGAGCCAATCAAGCGTACAATGGAAACTTGTCCATCAGACGGTTGACTTTTCTTTTAACAGCCTTCAGGTGTTTTTGATCTTCCGGTTTTTGAAGTGCCTCATCGATCAATTCCACGATCTTCACGATATCTTTTTCCTTCATGCCGCGAGTTGTCACAGCAGGCGTGCCAATGCGCATTCCGGAGGTAACCATGGGCGATTGTGTGTCGAAAGGGACCATGTTTTTGTTGATGGTAATGTCGGCCTGGATCAGGCTTTCTTCCGCTTGTTTACCAGTCAATTTTTTTGAACGAAGATCGATCAACATGAGGTGGTTGTCGGTTCCGCCGGAGATGATTTTGTATCCTCTCTCGGTGAACGTTTGCGCCATCACCTTGGCATTCTTTGCCACCTGCACGATATAATCTAGATATTCGTCTGAAAGGGCTTCGAGAAACGACACCGCTTTGGCTGCGATCACATGCTCTAACGGACCACCCTGCGTACCCGGGAAAACACCAGAGTCGAGAACAGATGTTATCTTTCTCAGCTCTCCTTTGGGTGTCTTCAGACCCCATGGGTTGTCGAAATTTTTTCCAACAAGTATCATTCCGCCGCGAGGCCCGCGAAGAGTTTTATGCGTTGTCGTTGTCACTACATGACAATGTTCCATGGGGTCGTTCAGCAAACCGCGGGCAATCAGGCCTGCGGGGTGAGAGATATCGGCGAGGAGAATTGCGCCAACGCTGTCTGCAGCCTCCCTGAGTTTTTTATAGTCCCAATCGCGGCTATAAGCAGACGCCCCACAGATGATCATCTTGGGTTTTTCGCGTTGCGCGATCTCAATAACTTTATCGAAGTTGATCGTTCCGGTGGCCTCTTCAACGCCATAAAAAACCGGCTGGTAAAGTTTACCTGAGAAGTTCACAGGCGAACCGTGCGTGAGATGACCGCCGTGGGAAAGGTCGAAACCCAGTATTTTGTCGCCGGGTTTAAGGCATGCCAGCATTACGGCCGCGTTGGCTTGTGCGCCGGAGTGCGGCTGCACATTGGCCCATTCTGCACCAAAAAGTTCTTTCGCTCTATCTATAGCCAGTTGTTCAACCTCATCCACTACTTCACAACCGCCATAGTATCGCTTGCCGGGAAGTCCCTCAGCGTACTTATTTGTGAGGCACGTGCCCATGGCCTTCATGACCTGCTGAGAAGTGAAGTTCTCTGAAGCGATCAGTTCTATACCGTCTTGCTGGCGCTGCTTTTCTCTTTCGATAAGATCAAAAATGGCTTTGTCTTTTTTCATGAATGGGTTGTTAAAAAGAAGGCTCAAAAATAGGGTAGATAAATGCTAAATCCCAAGCATTAAATTCAAATCACTGACAATTTGTGATGGGGATAACATCGGTATCGTGTGCGGTAATTTCCTACCAGGAGCCACTGCTTCCACCGCCACTAAACCCGCCGCCGCCGCCGGAAAAACCTCCTCCTCCAGACCAGCCGCCACCGCCGCCACCATAACCTCCGCCAAACCATCCCGAACCCGCAGACCATCCGCCCCCGCGGTAGTTGCCGCCGCCCCGGCGAATGCTGGAGATAATAATGATGATCACTAGTATGATGAGGGTGCCTACCAAGGAACCTCCACGACTCCGTCGTTTAAGGGGCTTTGCTTCGGCATGGTACTCTCCTGCAATTGCTTTTATTATCGCCGCGACTGCGGCCTGCACTCCAGCGTCGTAATTCTGTTGTCTGAAATAGGGTGCAAGTTCATTGCGGATGATCTGTGCACAAAGCGCATCCGGAAGCACCCCTTCCAGGCCTTCGCCTACTTCAATTCGCACTTTACGATCATTCACAGCGATAAAAAACAAAACACCATTGTCATTCTTTGCCTGACCCAGTTTCCACTTCTCGGCCACTCGAAGGGTATATTCTTCTATAGACTCTCCTTCCAGCGACGGCACGATAAGTATCGCGATCTGATTGGATGTAGAATCTTCATGGCTTTTGAGTTCTTGCTCGAGAAATCCAATAGTACCCGAAGAGAGAACTTTGGCTTCGTCATGAACCCGTGTTCCCCACAGCTCGGGGATAGCAAGCTGGGCCTGAACCAATACGGGAAGCAGTATGAAATAAAAAAATAAAATCTTTTTCATTGGAATGTTCTGTGCTATTGAATGGTCTTGTCAAGAAAGGTCAGCTGATGCGCAGGTCATCGCGCAGTTCGTTGATGTCGTCAGAAGTTTTATGGAAGCCTTTTTCCAGCAGAATTTCTCCACAGCGACGGATACCCGCTTCAATACCTTCCACGATCTTTCCATCACGTATGTTCAACACGAGGTCTGACACGATCTTGTCCCATTGCTTTTGCTCTACCACTTTGCTGATACCACGATCGGCCATCACAATAACTTCGTGTTCGAAAAATGAGATGAAGATCATGATGCCGGTGCGATGCCTGGTATTAAAAACTTCTTCTTCAAGAAACGCGTTTTCGGCGCGTTGACGGGTGGCGCGATCCATGTGTACCTGGTCGATAAGCTTTCGTCTGATGAATGGCGAAAAATTCGGCAGTAAGGCACCGATAATACCGCCTAACACAACAACAAAGAATATGAATACAGGATCATAGAACAACGTGTTGCTGGCGTCGATCACATACCGGTCCAGAATAATCATGACCACGAACAGTAACGTAGCGCCAAAAAGACTTCCTTTATAATTAGCAACGGTGTAAAAACCACTTTTCTCCACGATCACCGGCACAATCTCGCCGGAAATATTGTTCTCGGCATCCTTCACGGCAGCTTTTATCCGCTGTAGGTCGGCCTCGCTAAATTTTTGCTTTAATTTCATGTGTGATCAGAATTGATCTCAAAGATAAGAGAAGCCAGTCTAATTGACTCGCTGTTTATTTAAAAAGACCGGTGGCCTGTTTATCTCAATTGTTTGAGGTAAAGCTGAATAGTATTCTCCAATCCCAGATAAAGTGCGTCAGAGATGAGAGCATGACCGATAGACACTTCATCGAGGTACGGAATACTTTGTTTTAGAAATTTCAGGTTGTTCAGATCCAGATCATGCCCGGCGTTGATACCCAGGTTCAAGCTTCGTGCAACCCGCGCGCTTTCAACGTACGGTTTTACGGCTACCTCCTTGCTAACTTGAAATTCTCTGGCATAAGGTTCCGTGTAAAGTTCGATCCGGTCGGCTCCCGCCTGCGCAGCGCCTTCGACCAGGCGAGGCGCGGGGTCGACAAAAATCGACACGCGAATTCCCTTTAACTTGATCTCTTTGGTAATGTCTTTTAAAAAAGCAGCATGTTTGATCGTGTCCCAACCGGCATTGGATGTAATAACACCGGGCGCGTCGGGCACGAGAGTGGCCTGCGCTGGTTTCACTTCATCCATAATTTTGAGAAAGCGTTCGTCGGGATACCCTTCGATATTGAACTCCGTCTTCACCACTTGCTTCAACTGGATCACATCCTTGTATCGGATGTGTCTTTCATCCGGACGAGGGTGAACGGTAATACCCTGCGCACCAAACCGCTCGCAGTCGATGGCCGCTTTAACGACATCAGGATTATTTCCTCCCCGCGCATTTCGGAGTGTGGCAATTTTATTAATATTGACGCTTAATCTTGTCACGGTTTGAATGGGTCGAGTTTATAACTTCGATGCATAGTTAACTGATTACGGCAATATTTCGTTTCGAAATTAAAAACTAAGTAAAAAATATGAGTCTTAAGCAACAAATTGATAGTGATATCAAACAAGCCATGCTCGCCAAGAACAAGGAAGAACTGGAGGCGTTGCGAAGTATTAAATCGATGATCCTGTTGGCGGAAACAGAAAAAGGCGGTGCTACAGATATATCTCCCGATGCTGAGAATAAAATCCTTATGAAGGCAGCCAAACAACGCAAAGAATCGGCAGACATTTTTAAACAACAGAATCGTGAAGACCTCGCGCAACGCGAATTGTTTCAACTCGAAGTTATCAATCGCTATTTGCCTAAACAACTTTCAGAAAGCCAAATTACAACGGCCATCCAGGATGTAATCCAGGAAGTAGGCGCAAAGGGCCCTCAGGATATGGGCAAAGTGATGGGCGTGGTGACTAAAAAGCTCGCCGGTCAAGCCGACGGCAGAGTGATTTCCGAACTCGTAAAAAAATTGCTGACCTCTTGAGCTACATAGACATCGCATTGGTGCTCATGGTTGTGGTGGGTATCTTTTCCGGATACAAGGAGGGTTTTTTAATGACGCTATTTTCTTTGATCGCTATCGTGCTCGGCGTACTCGGTGGATTCAAACTGATGGGTTGGGCAATGATATACCTGGCCAACGAATTCAATGTAGACGAAAAAGTGCTGCCCTACATTGCTTTTGGTGCAGTATTCGTAGGCATCGTTCTACTGGTGAATTTGTTAGGTAGAATGATCAAGGCTTCTATCGATCAAACTTTTCTGGGACGTGCCGATCAGGTAGCCGGGGCATTGTTGGGCGCCGTCAAAACAGTTTTTATAGTCAGTGTAGCACTCTGGTTAATGGAATCGATGAAATTTAAATTCCCCGAAAAGTGGACTGAGAAGTCTGTCATCTATCCCTATGTGAGCGAATTTGCGCCCACTGTAACATCATGGATCGGTGAAATAGTTCCTGCTTTTAAAGATATCTTCTGACGTAAGATTACTCTGAGTTAAAACTTTTATTCTGATATTTTTTTTCCTTACTTATCACTTATATTTCTCCACATGCCCATTCAAGTTAAAGAAGAAAACGGATTCAGATTTGTTGACGAGGGATCAGGCCAGGTACTTCTGTTGCTTCATGGTCTATTCGGCGCGCTCAGTAATTGGGAAGGTGTGGTCAATCGTTTTTCGAAGAACTTCAGGGTGGTGATACCCATGCTTCCAATTTATGAAATGCCGATTAAGGAAGCGGGACTGGATGGGCTGCGAAAATTTGTTGAAGATTTCGTGGCGTTCAAAAAGTTGTCGGATATGATTATCATGGGCAACAGTCTTGGTGGTCATATTGCCCTGTTGTATACGCTCAAGAACAAAGAAAAAGTAAAAAAATTGATCCTCACCGGCAGCTCCGGATTGTTTGAAGATTCCATGGGTGGTTCTTACCCCAAACGTGGCAATTATGAATACATTAGAGAACGAGTGGCTTATACTTTTTACAATCCCGATGTGGCTACAAAAGAGCTAGTAGATGAAGTATTCGAGACTACGAAAAGCATCCCAAAATGCATGCGTATCGTAGCCATTGCCAAATCGGCGCAAAGACATAATATGGCCGAGGAAGTACCTGCTATTCAGATCCCCACGTTGTTGGTCTGGGGCCTGAATGACACCATAACCCCGCCTATCGTGGCACATGAATTTAACAGGTTGATACCCAGATCACAGCTGAAATTTATTGATAAATGCTGCCATGCGCCTATGATGGAGCATCCTGAAAAATTTAATGAGTTTGTTCAGGATTTTTTGGTTACTTGACAGAGCTTTTGAATCATTCAACTAACAATAACACACACCCACACCCCGCCGATAGCTAAACCCCAAAGCCCAATAGCTATTATGATTGCTGAAGACTTGATCAACCATATGATTCCTCCCCTGAAGGTCACAGACGACGCTCACAAAGCTATCGTTTGGATGGAGGAATTTCGATGCAGTTTCATGCCGGTTGTCGCCGATGAAAAATTGGTGGGGTTTATCTCCGAAGAAATCATTCTCGAAACCAACGACATAGACAAACATGTTGGTGATTTTAACCTGGTCGGGCAGTTGTGCTATGTACACCTCAATACACATTTCTACGACATCCTGAAAGTAGCCACCGACAATAAGATACAGATGGTGGCCGTGCTGAACGACGAACAGCAATATTGCGGCGTCATAACAGTACAGGATACCCTGACCTCATTTGCGCAAACCGCTGCTGTACAAATGCCGGGATCTATCCTGGTGTTGTCGATGAATCACGTGGATTACTCACTGGCTGAGATCAGCCGTCTTATTGAGGAAAACCGCGCCAGGATCCTGAGCAGCATTATTAAAGAAGATCCGCTGGACCCGGGCAAGATAAGACTCACCCTGAAAATCGACCAATCTGATATGTCACGGATCGTAGCCACTCTCGAGCGCTTTAGCTACAAGGTTATTGGCCGATATCAGGAGTCGAAACCCATCGAAAATGAGCGCGAACGGATCGATATGCTGCTCCGCTACCTCGACATTTAGGACCCAATCCCCTACCGTCTGAGCGACCTGCACCCGGCTGCATCCGGGCGACTTGTTTGTCGTTCCTACTTCCCTTCGTATCTTTAAACTTGGCCTCCTCTTACGCTGGCCGATTTTAAAAAAACAAACAAGGAAAGTCCCAATGAAGATCGGTGTTCACGGCAAAGAGTTTACACGCCAGTCTGCTCCTTTTATTCAACGTATTTTTGAGATCCTATCTCAACACGACGCCGAGATCTGCATCTCTACCAAATTCCTGGGTTATCTAAAGCAGGCTGGTTTTAAAAAATTTAAGTTCAGGCCGTACGAACCCGGCGACAATCTGAAAAATTTCAAAGTTTTCATCAGCATCGGCGGCGATGGCACATTACTCGATGCCGTAGCCCATATTGGAAAAGCCGAGATACCCGTGCTTGGTATCAATACCGGTAGACTAGGATTTCTGGCCACCATTAGTCGTGAAGAAACTGAGCATGCCCTGGCAAAAGTTGTTCAGGGTGCTTACAGTCTCGACAAACGCGCCGTGCTACAACTCCAATCTAACCAAGACATTTTTGGAAAACTTAACTTTGGGCTCAACGATTTCACCGTAGTGAAAAAGGATACTTCTTCGATGATCACCATCCATACATTCATCGACGGCGAATTTCTAAACTCATATTGGGCCGACGGCATCATTATCGCGACGCCAACGGGTTCTACGGGATACTCGTTGAGTTGCGGAGGGCCCCTGATCTTTCCAAGATCCGGCAATTTTGTGATTACACCAGTAAGCCCCCATAACCTCACAGTAAGGCCCATCGTGGTTTCAGACAGCTCGGAAATATCATTTCAAGTGGAAGGCAGAAGCAAAAAATTCCTCGTTTCGCTCGATTCGCGTATCGCGACAGTAGATCATACAGTAAAGCTTAAAGTCTCCAAAGCCGACTTTAAAGTGAATCTAATCCAGCTCGAAGGCCACCATTATTTTAAGACACTAAGGCAGAAGCTCAACTGGGGTCTTGACGTTCGAAATTGAAATTTTTGTTATTTTTGTAATTCTCTGGTTTTTAATCTTAAAATACTCTCGGAATGAGAAAATTGCTCGGTCTTTTTTTAGCCATATTTTTGCTGTCTTTAGCCTATGACGCCCACTGCCAGTTAAATAGAAAAGCTATAAAAAAAAATAATAGGCGGATATCCAGTTTCCGGGGAAAAAAATCTCACTTCGGAAAGGAAAAGCGATACAACGCTGTTGGGTTTTCTTTGAATGCCCTCAACTATTATGGAGACCTCGCTCCTCGTCCTAGTCGCTTCAGCACCGATATTTCGTTTACACGCCCGGGCATTGGCATTTCTCTTACTCATCGGTTCGGGCCGCGGTATAGTGTAACGGGATCTTTTATGTATGGCACGTTGAGTGGTTCTGACCACGACTCCGCAGATCCCTCGGACGAGAACGCAGCAGCGCGTTATAAGAGAAACCTTTCCTTTAGAAACCGCATCAAAGAACTCTCTGTAGTAGCCTCGCTAGACCTCTTTGAAAATCAAGCCACCTACATCAGTCGTGTAAAATGGACCCCTTATGCTTATCTTGGTGTTGCTTTTTTTCTGCACAACCCACAAGCAAAAGCGCCAGACTTCCAGGTTGATGGCGTAACACCCCTGGCCGAAGCCGGTGAATGGGTAGACCTGCAACCGCTTGGAACCGAAGGCCAACATGCTAACCTCTCAGAAACTGATGTGAATTTTGGCACTAAGCCCTACAAGAAACTTCAAGTCTCCATACCTTTTGGTCTTGGCGCGCGTTTTAGGATAAATGAAGTTATGGACATATCAGGTGAAATAGGATTTCGATACCTGTTTACGGATTATATCGACGATGTAAGCAAGAACTATATCGACCTCGGCCACTTCGGTAACGACGAACTGGCCAAAGCCATGTCGTATCGATCAAGCGAGCTGGCCGAAGTGAAATCGCAATTGGTGCCTGAGTTATCTAGTGTAGACGGCAAAACTTATATGTTGCTTCCTG
>JBMOKS010000510.1:0-9380 GCA_049324355.1 Bacteroidota bacterium | reverse complement strand
AGCCCTGATGTGCAAAAGTTTCCGACCGGCGATCGCCGTTGTAATCTTCGTCGTATGACGCGATAAGCTTTCCGGCGTTGAAGAAAGCATAACGCGAACCTGAATTCCCTTCCATCGACCAGTTCTCATAGTAGTACAACAACTGGAAGGCAGAATCAAAGTACCAGGTGATGTCTGAACTGTATTCGTATCCCTGCATGGAGATGGCGATGGTGTAGGCATCACCCGACTTTTCATTAAAATTACTCTTTAACAACTCCAGCTTGCCTTTGATGGCGATGCCCGTGGTGTCGTTTTCCGGATCAATGTAATCGTTGGGGAAAGTCACCGAATCTCCCAGAAGAAGAGAATCGTTGGCAAGCGAGTCAAATGATTGGGTGGGCTGCTCGTTCTTAGGCGGTACACAGGCTATCAGTGTAGTCATACAAACCATCAGGACAAATTTGTTTTTCATTTACAAATTATTATTGGCTGGAAGGATCTGATTAAATTAATAAAAATTGTAAACAATGACGAATTGCCTTTGCCCGTACGGCTTCTGCAGCAAAGGTGCTCGGAATTCTTAGTCTGCGCAGATTTTTATGTGGGATTTTCTATGTCATAAACTGATTCAATACTCTCCAGTATTTGTCCTTAAATACATCATAGTCTATGTCAAGAGTGCCTTTATATTTTTGACAGATATTGAACGCCACCCTGGATGATTTTCTGAAGTCTTTACATCCATAATAAATCTCCCTGAGACCATCGGCGGTCTGTCTTCCGATGTTAAGGTAGCCTTCGGAATCTCTGAGTTCGTTGTTCATTTCATTTTCCATCGCATCCATCAATGCATAAGTGTCGTCGTCGGGCAGTCCGCTGTTAGACGAAGTGTCATACTTGATATCTATTTTTAGAATCCAGGGATGTGAGGCTTTGCTATCCCACTGCAGAAGGTCTGTGTTCATGATGGCCAGCAGCGGATTGCCATTTTCTAACTCTCCTTCAAAGCTGCCGTAGTTATCATTTTCTGTATCGTGCCTGATGCCTTCGTATTTTTCGATGAACTCCTTTTGCCGCCAGATAAGGTAATCCTTAAGCTTTTTTATCGGTATCAGCTCCGGCGGGTTAAGTGGCTTTGCATCTACCTTCAGATAGTCAACCATGGTAGCAAAATTCAACTCACCCAGATAGTTGTCGAGGAAAATATATACCCCGTTGATGATGGCGCTTCGATGTCGTTCAGCAAAATCGGCGTGCACGACGGTGATATCGATCTCATCGGGATATGCAGGGTTTTCATTCGGATAAAAACTAAGATTGTCTTGTTTGAATTGAAATCCTTCCATGTTAATGGCTACGTCTTCAACATCAAGGGAGGGTTTGTGTGCTGTAAACTTCCAGCCTTCTATTGACGGCGCAGCTTGAACCAGTTCATCGACAAACACAAAATTTCTGATCGCCCCGTCTGCGGTAAAAACGAGTTTCACCGTGTTTTCGTCGGCCAGGCCTGTCAGGAAGAAATAACCTTCTTTCAACTCATCAAACTTTGGAGATAACTTGTTGAAGAAATCTTTTTCAATGTTCCCGCTGTTCTTTACCACTTTATGAAAGCTTTTTTGCTGCGTTTGAAACCATGCCCAGAAGTCGTCGTAAGATTGGATCTTGTTATCTTTTTTGCTTAACAGATTCTTAATCATACTCATCCGACTGTTGATTTTTTGTGGCGAACGAATTTAACAAACAAAAAATCATATCCTAATCCATGAAGGATTGAATAGGGCCTGAGTTCGGTTCAAAACAAATCTGCGTGACCAATCGGAAAACCTCCTGCAGGTCACGCAGATTTTAAGTGAATATTTTTTATCCGGTTCCGGGATCAGTACTTTACTTTGCTCCCAATTCAATCAACTTGTCTACGTCGTTGTTCACCGAAAGTATCAATAAACAAGTGGCCGTGCAGAATACCGGGCTGGTGATGCAATGGTGGCCGTTCCAGCTGCCGTCGTTGTTTTGGATCTTCACCAATCTTCCGCTGATATTGTCATACCAATTTTTCCAGGTACTATCTTTTCCAATGATCATGCTTTCGCCGGTTTGCAGGTAACTTAGAAATTCTTCGCCGCCATTGTTGCCGAAGCCGTCCATCACGTCATCGCGTTGAGCCTGAACTTTGGCAGATTGATAAATTTCATAAGCGGTAGAATATTTTAAGGCGTCATCCTTATCGAAGCCGATTCGTTGAAGATTTTCTGCCGACGGCGCGGCGCTGGGAGCAAGTTTTCCTTCTTTTTTTGCTCGTTCCATTTCCTCTTGCACCCGTCTGGCTTCTTTAGCGCTGGCTCGGGTTGATCCGGATACAGAGTACAATACGATTCCCGCACCGGTGTCAGTGTTCACATCGCCGGTCTTGGCGTTGTAATTGTTCTTTTGGAATTCGCGGGCTTTATCGAGCGCTTTTTTATCTACAGACGCGCCCTGAGCTTCTGCGGCTTCCAACGCGTTGGTAGCGAAAGAAGATTGTAACACACCGGCCCACCCTGATCCGGCAATACTTCCGTTGGAATCCTGTGCGCGTTGTATTTTGGTCACACAAATATTCTGACATTTCTTAATGCGTGCTTTTAAAGCAGTTTCATCGTTGACATGATCCAAAATGTTGGATAAGAATTGTGAGGTGAGTATCACGTCGATATTGGCGCCCAGTTTGGTTTGAATCTGCGTTCCCGTCTCGGTGGTGATGTTTAAATTGTTGTTATCAGATGTTTCTACTGCGTTCAAGAGGTAATTCAGCGCTTTTCTTAATTGTGGCGAGTAGGATCCCTTCGTGAGGGTATTTCCATTTCTTAAGAGCGCCATCGCGACCATTGAAGTTGTGGCAGGATCTGTTGGTACAGCATGAGGATCCATCACCTCCTGGTGAGAGTGACTTCCTGCACCCCATCCGCCATTGTCGTTTTGTGCGCGCGCTATCCAAGTAAGGCCGCGGTCCAGAGATAATTGTACTTTTTCCGGTGTAGCATAAATGGAAAATGAATGAGAGGATTCTTCTCCCATCACAGTACGGAATACACAACCTTTCGGAGGCACAAAAGGTATCTTCTTTTTTGTATGTTCGGATCTGCGGTTAGAAAATGCCACCAGCAGCACTGTGCTTATCACCAATAAGCCAATCAGCGATATTTTCCACGTCTTCATCATGTTGAGTTTTGTATTTACGATTTCAAGATGCATTGGAACCCACGATTCCATAATTCACAGGAATGAATTTAGGCGCATTGAAAGCGAAGAATAAGGGGTGTTTAGTAAATGGGCGTTGTGATTGAGGGGAGACGAGTTGCGGCTTAGTGAAAGCTCGCTGGCCATTGGCTCTTTGAAACCTGATGTTGGATACTTAGCCACCATTCATATCTGGCATCAGTGGTTGACATCCAAAAAGAAAGCCCCATCTTTCGATGAGGCCGAGCAAGCAAAAAAGGCCTGTTTTATTTATCTCCTGTAGATCGACGCTTTGCCGAAGATCAGTCTTTTGTTTACCTGGCCGCCACCGGCTACGTAAATGGCGGGTTCACCGAAGGCATTCACCCTTACTTCTTCACTGGAATTGATCTTTAGGTCGCCTTCGCCAAAAATGCTGGTGGTTGTGTAGGCGCTTTTCAACCCTTGGGTGTCGATGCGGTTCTCACCATAGAGCTTATATTTCTGTTCTATCACCTTTCCATTTTGAATGCGGAGTTTGTTCTCACCATACAATGATGCTTTGAAATATTCCGTTTTCAGTGAAGCCAGCGTTATCTCATTTTCCCCATAAGCTTTCAATATAAATTGTTCGGATTCAATAGCGTCGCGGCAGGTCAATTCCTGATTGCCCCGGATCTCCAGCGAACGCAGTTCTTTGTAAGTAATATAGGCGGTGATTGAAACGCCGTCATACATGCCATGGCGCGATCCGTACCGGTCGTCGTAGGTGACGTGCCTTTCAACTTTTCTTGCTTTGTCGAGGTAGATATATAAAGTCTTCCGGTTCACGTCTATGTTTATTTTACTTTCCCGCACATCGTGATACACCAGTTTGATGCTTTCGCGATCGCCCTTTTGAAGGATGACATGAACCCGCGGCGAGGCTACTATTCGGTTAAAGGGTTTAAGGTCTTTGTTGATCTGCTGTGCCTGCATCATTCCTGAAATGCATGCAAAAAGAATCAGAAAAAATAGTTTTCTCATAAACCAGGGGTGTTACGGTATATAGACTCCACCTTGACACTTAAAGTTGCGTGAACCCCCACTCAATGGTTAAAGAATTTAGCGGACAGTCAAATACGATGATAAAAAAGCTGAAAATGGAAGGAAATAACGAGATCAAAGGACAAAAGCTCCTATGAGTTGGAACACCATTTTGCTACCCGCATCGGGCTTTCGAAGGCAAAAATGAGTGCTGTAGAACGCGGGACGGTAACAGGAGGGCTGTGATGATTTTGTTTTAACCGGCTTTCTGTTAAATTTATCTTATGTTGATTCCCTTCAACCCATGAACTGGAAACTGATCTTTCAACTTTCGTTGTTTGGACTGGCGATGGCCTTCGTTACCGTGTGGCTTCCTTCCAATCTCGAACCGTTTTTCTGGTTGTTCATCTTTGTGATCTGCGCTTACCTAATCGCCAAAAAAAGTGGCGGAAAATACTTCCTTCATGGCTTTCTGGTGAGCCTGGTCAATAGCGTGTGGATTACGACCGTGCACGTGGCTTTTTTCAATACCTACATTGAACATCATCCCGAGATGCTGGAAATTAATGCTGGAATGCCAATGTCGGATTATCCCCGGCGACTCATGGTGCTGATGGGTCCTGTCTTCGGTGCATTTTTTGGGCTGATCCTTGGATTATTTTCTCTGATCGCCGGTAAACTGGTAACGAGATGACTAGCCTCAATCCTCAATGATCATGGCTACCCGTTTCATGGCCTCCCGCGAATCATTCCCATGCTGAATGTTGAGCCTCACCGACTCAATAATACTTTTGATGTTGTCACGAGGGTAGCCAAATTTAACCGCAAAAAGGTCGCAAAGCTTTAGTTCCTCCTGGTGGATATTCTTGTCTATCGACATCATGTGGATCAGATCATAAAGCTGATTGAATTTTTCAGTTTTATCCTTTGGAACTTCAAAAGCAATGTGGTGCGGATTCTTTCGGATCTCTTTCAACTGGCTTTCAGAGATATTATTTCTCCTGGCGATAGACTTTAGCAGGTCATATTCAACATCGTTGAAGTCACCGTCGACTGCGGCCATTTCGATCAGGTTCTTCATGTGACTCTTCGCACCGGTTTTTCCCTGGCGGAATAAGTTGAGGATCTCCGAAAAGTTCATAACGTTTTAGGGATTGGGCAACGTTCGAAGATACAAAAAAATGAACGCGATGGGAACAGCATAGTGGAGATTATTTCTGATGTGTTGGATCATTGATACCATGTTTTCGTTAGTGGAATTTATTGGTTACCACCTTACTATCCGACAGGCGGAAGATTCACACGAGTAAAAAAAATATGTATCTTTGACCGCGAAATACACGCAAGGAGCCCTGATAATATTTCTTATTAGACAGGTTAATTTTGAGGGAGGCCGAGGTCTCTCTGTAATTTTTATGGCTTAAACCCTCCAGGCCTGCCTGGAACAAACTATTTATGAAGTATTGGTTTTCCGTCGCTCTTATCATCATTTCTGTTTCCATTTACGCTCAACCTGCGAATAATAATTTAGCCAGTGCCACCGCGCTGACATTGAATACCTGTTCTGCTAATGGAGCCTATACCACAGTTGCGGCTACATCAGACCTCAATCCCGGGTCCTGTTGGAATACAACGGGCGGTACAAACGTGTGGTTTTCATTTGTTGCAACAACGACCCAGGTTAACGTCCAACTATTCACGGGCGGCACCGAAGGAACCATTCAATATCCGTACCTCGCCCTGTGGCAATCTGACGGAACCACTCAGCTTCGCTGCAATACATATAATTCTCAGTACCACGACCTCGAGTTAAATTCCGTGAGTCTTACCATAGGGAATACTTACTACATTTCGGTCGATAACCATAATGGCAGTTCGGGCTACCGGGGCACGTTCAAGCTTTGTATCAACGATGCCGCGAACTACGATTTTTACGAAGGCGCAACGGATGTGTCCGGTTTGATCAATAGTTGTTCTGCCGATGCTGCCTACTCAACCAATGGCGCCAGTTCAGACAAGAATGCAGGAAGTTGCTGGAATACTGCAGGTGGCAATAATCGTTGGTTCAAGTTCACCGCCACCACAACGCAAATAAAAGTCGAAGTAAAAACGGGAGGCAGCGAAGGGACGATCCAATATGGATACGCAGCTTTATGGGATACCAACGGAACAACTCAGCTGGCTTGTGTTAATTACTCCAGTCAATACAGCGACCTGAACTTAAATGCCGTGGGATTGACGATCGGCAATACTTACTACGTGTCGGTCGATAATCACAACGGAAGTGCAGGCTACCGCGGAACATTCAAGCTTTGCCTCACCGACGCCGTGGACTACGACTTTTACGAAGGCGCTGTCGATGTTAGTGGGTTGATGAACTCTTGTTCCGCAGACGGAGCCTATACCACAATACAAGCCACCGACGATAAGAACCCTGCGAGTTGCTGGAACACCACAGGCGGCGCCAATCGCTGGTTTAAATTCACGGCCACCACTTCGCAGATAAAAGTGGAGGTAAGAACCGGAGGGAGCGAGGGAACGATACAGTATCCATACGTAGCGTTATGGCAATCGAATGGTACTACACAGCTTGCGTGTATTAATTATACCAGCCAATACAGCGACCTTACGATGAGCGCCATCGGTTTGACCGCCGGCAATACCTACTACATCTCGGTGGATAATAACAATGGAAGCACGGGTTATCGTGGTACATTTAAGCTTTGCCTTACCGATGCGGTGGACTATGATTTTTATGAGGGAGCTACCGATGTGAGTGCGCTCATTAACTCGTGTTCGGCCGATGCAGCGTATACGACATCGCAAGCCACCAACGATTTGGGCTCAGCGAGTTGTTGGAATACCACCGGTGGAAGTAACCGATGGTTTAAGTTCACAGCTACCACATCACAAATCAAGGTTGAGGTCCGAACCGGCGGAAGTGAAGGAACGCTGCAATATGGTTATGTAGCTTTGTGGCAATCCAATGGCACCACGCAATTAGGTTGTATTAATTACTCGAGCCAGTACAGCGACCTCACCATGAATGCCATCGGACTCACCGTGGGCAATACATATTACATTTCAGTGGACAATAATAATGGCAGCACAGGATATCGTGGAACGTTCAAGCTGTGTCTCACCGACGCTGTTGATTATGACTACTATGAAGGTGCGGTCGATGTGAGCGGCTTGATGAATACCTGCTCCGCCGACGGAGCTTATACTACGGTACAGGCAACCAACGATAAGAGCCCTGGAAGCTGTTGGAATACAACCGCAGGAAGCAATCGATGGTTTAAATTTACGGCTACCACAACCCAGGTTAAAGTAGATGTACTCACGGGTGGGAGTGAGGGAACGATACAGTACCCCTATGTTGCGCTGTGGCAGGCAGATGGCACCACGCAACTTGCATGCATCAACTATTCCAGTCAGTACAGTGATCTCACTATGGGTGCTCTCAACCTTACGCCCGGAAATACTTATTATATTTCTGTCGATAATAACAATGGAAGCACGGGCTACCGCGGCACCTTCAAGCTTTGTTTGAGTGATGCCGTTGATTACGACTTTTACGAAGGCGCTATCAATGTGAGTAGTCTGATCAACAGCTGTTCGGCCGACGCGGCGTATACTACCACTCAGGCCACCAGCGATAAAAGCCCGGGTAGTTGCTGGAACACCACGGGAGGAAGCAATCGTTGGTTTAAGTTTGTAGCAACCACGACGCAGATCAAAGTAGAGGTTAAGACTGGCAGTTCGGAAGGTACTTTGCAATATCCTTACGTGGCGCTGTGGCAATCCAATGGCACCACGCAGATTTCCTGCATCAATTACACCAGTCAATACAGCGATCTTACCATGAGTGCCATTGGACTGACGATTGGTAATACGTATTATATTTCCGTAGATAATAACAATGGAAGCACAGGCTATCGCGGCACTTTTAAGCTTTGCTTGACAGACGCCGCTGACTACGATTATTACGACGCAGCCATAACGTTGAGTGATATCAACAATTGGTGTTCCTCTAACGCGGCGTATACCACGTCACAGGCAACGTCAGATAAAAGTCCCGGCAGTTGCTGGAACACAACCGGTGGAAGCAATCGTTGGTTCAAGTTTGTGGCTACTACAAATTTTGTAAACATCGATGTGAAAACCGGTGGCACAGAAGGAACCTTGCAATACCCTTATGTTGCCTTGTGGGCTGCCGATGGCACTACGCAGTTGGCCTGTCAGCAATATTCGTCGCAATACAGCGATCTTGACCTGAACTACGCCAGCCTCACACCAGGAAACACATATTACATCTCGGTCGACAATAACAATGGTAGCACAGGCTATCGCGGCACCTTCTCGCTGTGTGTTAATGAACAGGTGGATTACGATTTTTACGAAGGCGCAAACGAGCTCACTGACTTGAATAACTGGTGTTCTGCCAATGCTGCATATTCTACACTGAATGCGACCAAAGATAAGAACAATGCTTCTTGCTGGAATACCGTGGGCGGCTCTAACCGTTGGTTCAAATTTGTGGCGGTTACCAGCAATGTTACCATTCAGCTCTTAACGGGAGGGGCCGAGGGCACAGTCCAGTACCCTTACCTCGCCTTATGGGCATCGAACGGAACGACCCAACTAGCCTGTGCCAATTACACAAGCCAGTACAGCGATCTGTCTATAACATACAACATGCTTGTTCCGGGAACAACATACTACATAGCGGTCGATAATCACAATGGAAGCACCGGGTATCGAGGGAGCTTTAAACTTTGTAT
The DNA here is from genome assembly GCA_049324355.1 of Bacteroidota bacterium. GTDB lineage: Bacteria > Bacteroidota > Bacteroidia > Cytophagales > Cyclobacteriaceae > Chryseosolibacter. The sequence goes on along the minus strand of JBMOKS010000510.1, from coordinate 393 downwards.
CAACAATATCAATACGGTGTACTATTCACGCGCCGACGGCGCATGGAACGATACCAACACATGGTCTACGATCGGTTACGGTGGTGCGGCTGCGTCGTCGTATCCCAATGGCGGCGATGTAGTCAATATCCAGGGAAATCTCATCAGCGTTGCGGGAACACAGCAAGCTGCCGAGGTTAATTTAAATGCTGCAACGAATACCACATCACTGGCGTTGTCTTCGGCCACTCTTACGGTTAATGGAAAAGTGACCATGACGAACGTCGGTAACAACGTTCCGCTCTTACTTTCATTGATCAGCAGTACAATGTACATCAACGACAATTTCACACTGACCCGCAGTGGAGGTAATCAGAATTTTGATATCACCGTAGGAACAGGATGTTCAATGAC
>JBMOKS010000509.1:0-9416 GCA_049324355.1 Bacteroidota bacterium | reverse complement strand
TGTTTTTAGCAACCGGATGACTCGAACAGCATAGGCAAATACAACGAAGACAAGTATCAAAACTACGGCGCCAAGCATTACGACTATGAATAGAGGAAACTGAGGATGGTTAAAAGGGTCCTCTCTAAATGACTTTGCCTGTGGGGCAAGCTCTTGTGCCCGTAAAACAATGCAAGCCATCGTGCAAATGATTGTTAAAAGAAGCCTTTTCATATGGTAAGTGTTAACAGCTTTGCAAAGCTACCAGACAGGCAGAGAACGTACTATGATTCAAATCATACCATCTCCGATGCATGATGCATAAGTTCGCTTTGTTACGGCGAAAATGTTGAGCTATGACTCAGGTCATACAAGGCATGCGCCACACATCATATTTTTGATTTTAACAAAACATTTAAATCATGAAAACGGATACAAAAAGTACGCTTGAACAAGACCCTTTAACGGTAGCCCAACTGGCGATTTCACATCCTGGTGCGCTGGCTGTTTTCACAAAATATAATATTGACTATTGCTGCGGGGGGCATAGAAGTCTGCAGGAGGCATGCCATCGGATTGGCCTTGACCCTGAAAAGATAAAAGATGAGATATACCAGGCGCCAGCTGCCGGTTCCAGCGCAAACGTTCATCCTGAAACATGGAGTTCAGCCTTTCTCGTCGACTACATTCTTCAGAATCATCACTCGTACGTCAGGAAGGCGACACCAGACCTGGAGTCACTACTGGATAGGGTGTGTGAACGACATGGGAATGATTGTTATGAATTACTTCAAATACGAGAGTGCTTTATTGATCTAGTCGAAGAACTGGTAAGTCACATGCACAAAGAAGAGACGGTCCTTTTCCCTGTTATCAAGAAATTGGAAGATGAAAGCGCTCAAAATTCAATGCCCGGTTATTTGGATGCGCCAATCAATGTAATGGTGCATGAGCATGTTGTTGCCGGTGACCTTGTTAAACAAATCAGATCTCTTTCAAACAACTACACGCCTCCGGATTTTGCGTGTCCCACTTTCAGGATAACTTACCAAAGGCTTAAGGAATTTGATGACGACCTGATGCAGCACATTCATTTGGAGAATAATATTCTTTTCCCTCGCTTTAAGAATAAACAACAATAGCAAAAATTAATTGCCACAAACCTAAAAGCCAATCTAATTCATGCAGCTAAATCAACGTATTCTCAGCGATTTGATCATTCACATGAAATATGCGCGCTACATTCCTGAACTTCAGCGCAGGGAACTGTGGCCGGAGATCTGTGATCGATATTCAAAGATGCTCATCGAGCGATATCCCGCGATGGAAGGGGAGATCAACGAACAGATGCAATTTGTGCTCGGCAAGAAAGTTCTTCCATCCATGCGAGCGATGCAATTCGCCGGGCCAGCAATTGAGAAGAATAATAGCCGCATTTACAATTGCGCATACATGCCTGTTGACGATATCCGGTCTTTCTCAGAAGCCATGTTTCTACTGCTTGGTGGCACGGGCGTCGGTTTTTCGGTGCAACGGGAACATGTGGAGAATCTTCCCCCGGTTCGTAAAGCGCAAAAGCGAAGGAGATTCCTGGTGGGAGACAGCTTGGAGGGATGGGCTGACAGCGTCAAAGTGCTTTTGAAAGGTTACTTTGGGATCAGTGACTACTTGCCGGACTTTGATTATTCTGATGTACGCCCAAAAGGTGCACGTCTGGTGACAGCCGGGGGAAAGGCACCGGGACCAGAACCGTTAAAGATCTGCATTGCTCACCTGTCAGTGATCCTCGATCGAAAAAATGACGGTGAAATGTTAACGCCACTGGAGTGTCATGATATGATGTGTCACATCGCAAATGCCGTGCTGGCAGGGGGCATCCGGAGATCAGCGATGATCTCATTATTTTCGTATGATGATGAAGACATGCTCACGTGTAAGTTTGGCAATTGGTGGGAGTTGAATGAACAGCGTGGACGTGCCAACAACTCTGTAGTTCTTCCGAGAGATACTACTACCCGAGATCAATTTTTTACTTTGTGGAAGAAAATTGAGCTTTCAGGTTTCGGAGAGCCTGGCTTTTACTTCACCAATAATGAGAATTGGGGTACCAATCCATGCTGCGAAATTGCTTTGCGACCGTTCCAGTTTTGTAATCTTTGCGAGGTCAACGCTTCCGATATTGAAAGCCAGGAAGATCTCAACATGCGGGCTGCTGCTGCGTCATTTTTCGGAACACTGCAGGCAGGTTTCACAAACTTTCACTACCTGAGAGAAATCTGGAAGACAACTACTGAAGACGAAGCACTGATAGGTGTTGGGATGACAGGGATTGCGAGCGGTACCGTTTTCAAGTATGACCTTAAAGAAGCGGCAGAGGTGGTCAGGCACATGAACAACCAAACATCCGCGAAGATAAAAATACAGTTCGCTGCCAGATGTACAACCGTAAAGCCATCGGGGACGTCTTCGATTGTGCTAGGCACTTCATCCGGCATTCATGCATGGCATAATGACTACTACCTGAGGCGGGTTCGCATCGGCAAAAATGAAGCGCTGTATGAATATTTGAAAGACAGTCACCCCGAGTTGCTTGAAGATGATCTTTTGAATACAAAACAAGCCATTATCAGAATTCCGCAGATGGCTCCAGAAGGATCAATTCTTCGAACAGAAAGTGCATTGCAACTACTCGAACGAATTAAGAAATTTAATTCCGAGTGGGTTCGCAGTGGCTATAGAAACGGGAGCAACGCCAATAATGTATCGGCTACAGTTAGCATTCCGGATGACGAATGGGAAAAAGTTGGCGAATGGATGTGGGAAAATAAAGCTTCATACAATGGCTTAAGTGTGCTGCCCTTCGACAACGGCAATTACAAACAGGCTCCATTCGAAGACATCAGCAGAGAAGAATTTATACAACTCGAAAAGAGCTTGAAAGAACTTGATTTAGCCCGGGTGCTGGAACCGGATGACTTAACCGATCTGCATGCTGAGGCCGCCTGTGCCGGTGGGGCCTGCACGATAACATGAGAAAGGGAAATCCCCGAACAACATGCATTCACCTATTGATAAAAAAAGGGCAGTGAAGGTATTTCCTTCAAAAATGCTTCAAAGGTACCGTGCGACGCTGATAGAACTCAACGGTGACCAGATATTGTTTCGGGAAGGAGATCATGCTGCAGATTATTTCCAGGTGGAGGATGGCTGCATCAAGATGTCTGTGGTAAATCCGGAGGGCCAGGAATTTATTTTAGGGATCTATGAGCGAGGTGAAAGTCTTGGAGAAGCTGCGTTGATTGGAAAATATCCCTACCAGGGAAACGCCAGCGCGATCGAGTCCTCAAAAGTCTGGAGAATGCCGGGAGATTTCTTTTTTCAAATGTTGAAAGATAATTTTGCCAGCCACTTAAAAATAGATCAGGTATTGTGCCAGCTGCTGAGATATAAATCGATGGTGCTCACAGAGGTCTCTAGTCATGCCCCGGAACATCGCATTCATTCCCTGCTGAAATATTTTAAAGCAAAGAAAGCAGGGACTCGAAACGGTGATAAGCTTACCATCCCTTATACACGTCAACAACTTGCTGATATGGTCGGCCTCAGGGTTGAAACGGTGATTCGAACGGTGAAAAGAATGGAGAAAGAAGGACTACTTCAGATACAAGGTCACAAAATAGTCTTCTGATATCCGGTCATCATGGACTACTTGTAATCAGCTACTTCCTGCCGCATGAACCTTTCCAGCAAAAGGGAAACCGTGTTGTAGAAGGATTTTGTGCCGGTTGCCCGAAGTCGTTTGGCCAGTTTGAATGAAAATTCGGCCAAATGCTCCGTCAAAAAATTAGAATAAGCGTTTCTGCAGATTTCGCCTGCAGATTCGCTTGGTGCGGTACTTGTCTTTACCAAAAGTAAAGCCATGAATTCAAGTTCATACATGATCGAATCCGGTGTATCGCCGCTCTTGGGAGTAAAACCGAACGCATTGTAAAATGCACTGACGTCCGGAACGCTGTTGAACTTTTGTAAGGTATAAGTCTCACTTAGGGGTACACGGCCCTTGATGAAAATGTCCGAGTAACTCGCCACTGCTTCGTCGCTGTTGATCACCTGCGCCAATGTGCCCACCATTCTTCTGATCTCGGTATCGGGATAGTCAGTTTGACTTAACGCATCGGCTAGTACACGGATTGTGGTCAGATGCTCGGATGCCGGAAAATCGAAACATTTTGCCAGCAGGCGATATATGTCGGCCTTTAGAAGCTTGATGTCGAATAGCTGTTTTGAACTCATGATGCCGCTCTTTGACTTTTTGTGTAGTTTATTTTTTTAAATGGAGGTCGATCCAGGGAACGAAATGTTTCCGACCGCCAATATTCTGGAATCCACCATCCCATATGGCAAATGCAACTTTGCTTTTGTCTTTGACAACTGCTTTATAGATGTTTCCGGTATTGACAGGAACGACTACGCAAATTCGCCACCATCCGTCTTTCCATTCACCCCAACCTTTTGCCTGTTGAGTTTCCTGGGTCGCTAATGTTCCGAAGCCCTCTGCAGACGCCTCTTCAACTGGCTCTTTCCGTTTGATTTGCGACAATGGATTGTTTGAATAAGTGCCTGGCAAATTGCCATATGAGTGGGTTTCGACTATATGAACAGCGGTGATGTCTTGTGCGTAGAGCCGCTTACTCCTGTCCAGGTAGCTCTCGAGGCCGGGATAGACGTCTACCCACATGTTGGGATATTTGATTTGCACATCCTGGAATCCTTGTTCACAATCCACCTGCCACACTGCCTTCCAATGTACGATATGGACAATACCACCTGCGTTTCCCATCATGTAGCTGGGTATATTATTCTTGTCCAATGGCAGTTCAACGGCAAACTGATCGCAGAATTTATCAGCATCCACTTCTGTATTTCGAGTTGAATCACGCCACTCAACGAGGAAGGCAACTTCTTTTTCAGTGTACCGGCTCTTTATGCAGATTGAGTCTACTGAAGCCTGGTGCAGATTTGGATACGTCACGTTCTGTGGCGAGAGCGAGATCTTTAGAGGTTTGATCGATATCCAGGCCGAATCATGCAGCATTTTTGGATTGACAGGGCGCTGGCTTGAGTAAGATGTTAATTTGTACGCTGCTTCGATCCAGTCATTTGCCGGGTTTTCAATTTTTGTAACTTTTAGTTTTTGTTCTGCGGGCACATTTGATGTTTTTGCCGGCACCTTTTTTTGTACTGGGCTGAGACTCTTTATATATGCCAGTACATCTTTGATCTGTACATCAGTGAGGTTCTGATCTGGCATCGGAATCTTGCTGTTCTCATTAAATACCTTCACTGCCGCCGCATCGTTATTTTTTACCATCGTCTGTGACGATTTGATAAAGCTGAGCAGCCATTTTTCAGTTCTCCTCTGGGTTACACCGGAGAGGTCCGGGCCAACGATCTTTCCCTTGCCAATAGTGTGACAGGCCGCACATATGGTTTTGAAGGTCTTTTCTCCCTGGCCGACGTTCTGTGCAAAAACAACGAATGCGGAGAGTATAAATACAATGAGTAGTATCACTTGCTTCTTCATAGTGCTGCTAAAATTTAAGGTGTGTTGTGACGGAATGTATTGTGAGCCTGGTCCCAATATGGCCGAACAAAAACAGGCTCGGTGTAGGGGACCCTTACGATCTCATCGCCGATCTCATTAAACCCGACTGCGTGATCACTTTCAGCTTTGTAAGAATGAATGATCTTCTGCGTGTTTCCGAACAAGAGAAATGCAGCCAGCAATTCCTTGTCGTCTTTCAGGTTCTTGTAGGTGTGAATTGCTTCATCCACATTGGGGCCGAACATCTGGTAAAGAAAATCTTTTGGGACATGCACCGGAGGCACATAATACACGTTGGGTTGTGTGCCGAACTGAGGATAGAGTGGAAGCGCAACTTTCCTGATCCTGACGATCATGTCTACAGGATTGTCGTTCCTGGGTGGCTTTGCATCTTCCATGAAGCTCTGAAGCCGGATCTTACCGATGCAAGTTGTCACACACCTGGGTTGCTCGCCTTTTTCGATCAGCGGATAACATCCGATACATTTTTCTGACACGCGAGTTACCATGTTGAAAAAGGTCTTCTTGTACGGACATGCTTTGATGCACTCGCGGTATCCCCGGCACCTCGATTGATCGATCAATACAATGCCGTCTTCCTCTCTTTTGTAGATCGCCTTACGAGGGCATGCAGCCAGGCAAGCCGGGTACGAGCAGTGGTTACATATTCGGGCCAGGTAGAACATCCATACATCATGTATTCCTGTAAAAAACGCACCCTTTTCCATATTGCCATAAACTTCGTCCTCGCCTATGTTGGGGTGCGCATAGTCGCGTTCTGTCGGGCGGTGACCACGAACACGTTCTCCGGGATCCGTCCCTTCAAAAATCGTGTTGCCTTTATACGTCCCATCCTTGCCCCATTGCTGATCTTTCATCTGCCTGAGGAGATTTACATCCCACCTCTGCGGATAACTTCCATAAGGCTTAGTTTCAACGTTATTGAAAAAGATGGTCTCTTCTCCCTTACCAGAAGTCCATGTAGTTTTGCACGCTACTGTGCATGTTTGACAAGCGATACATTTATTGGTATCAAAGACATAGGTGATCTGCCTTTTCGGTTTAGCTTCTTCGTAGGGATATTCCATTTCCCTTTTGAGTTGCCAGTTATTTACTTTTGCCATTGCTTAGACGTTGTTATTTTTCATTTGCGATTCAAAAATTCGCCCTTGAGATATTTTTTGAAGTCATCATCCTCGTAAGTTGGTCTCATGCCTTTCGTTGCTCCTTCCCATAGTCCGATGCCGTCAATGCCACCTTTTTCAGCCAGTGTGATTTTTACAAAAGCTTCCCGTGGGTTTCCGGTTGCGCCATGCACATCGATTTCAAAACCCTTCCCGATTCCCTGGCCGAAGTTATTTTTATGAATCAGGGAATCGGTGAGCAATGTCGGTTTCAGCCAAGCACGTGTGCAGCTTTGGTGTGATCCGTTTCGAAACAATGCCTGATATCCGGTTATGTTATTTTTAGCAAGCCCCGACTCATTGTCTTTAGCACCTTGCACGGAACCGTAAGTTGCTCCATACGCATTATGCCACATTCGGGTCACGCCACGGGGAGTGCCGGGATAGTATCGGGCACGGGCTTTTAGTCTGGCGATCTCGTATTCCGGCAGGTGTTGTTTTTGCTGCCATCCACGGAAAGGCCGATCGGACGGATCGGCATCGATAAAGACATAGTCGCCATCTTCAACACCAAGTTCCTTGGCATCGAGTGGATTGATATCAATGTATAACTCGGATACGAATGGTTTCCGTTTATCTTTTCGATGCATGTCGCCAAAAGGTCCAAACCAAACCGCTATGATGTCTGTGTCCACGGGCATCGTGTGGGCACCGTGACGGAACTTTGGAGTATGAAAGATGAACTTGTAGTCCTTATCTTTTTGCTGGAGCGGGTGCTGGGTATACTTCAACTCGCTCCACGGCTTAACAACGTTTCGCGCTTGACGCACATCAGTTGAAAGGTCATTAGGATCCACGCCATACTTTTGTGGCTCATCGGGCATGATGCAAGGATGCTTTTTTCCGAGGATGACATTCGGCTCATAAAAGGTGGAGTCAATCGGTTCGCGGAACACGACCATATTCTCTCCTGCCTCCAGAAACTCAGGTTCATCCCGGTAGAATTCCATCCTTCCTGACTTTGTATACCACTGCTTGTTTTCGTCTACCTGTTCCTTGCCGATATATTTCGGAGAAGTACGTGTCATCAACAACGATGGAATACCTTGCTTGGCCTGAGCTTCAATTTCTTCAAACTTGTAGCCGGCCGTTCCCGTACTTGTATCCAGGATCCGTTGCAGATAAACCTCCGGTTTATTTTCATGCACAAACTTGAAATAATCCTCAAACCTTTTGTCGCCGGTCAGCGCACCAAACGCCTTAGCTATTCCGGCTATTACTTCGATGTCACCTTTGGTATCGAATATTCTCTTGAGAGGAGTTCGCGGAAAAACGTAGAGGAACGGGTTTGTCACTGAAATGGTCATGTCAGGGTACTTGAACTCCGCCCAAGAGTCGACCGGGAAAACGATATCGGCGTATTCGCATGAGCCTGTCCACCACCACTCCAGCACTCCGATAAATTCAATCCTTGGGTAAACGTTTATCACGTTGTCGTAGTGACCCTTCGAATTGGCGAGCAAGGAGTTTCCATTAGAAACAATAATTGATTTAGTGGGTGTAGGCATATGGGTAGCACCCGTCATATTTTTCTTGCCCATTCTCAGTATTCGGTCGCCATTGTTAAAATAGTGGGCCGATTCGTAATGGAAATACTTTTTAATCTTCGAAGGCTTGGTGCCGTCGACTTCTATTGAAAAGGGATCTTCGGCGATGTAACATGCCAAACCGGAGAAGTATGCTCCCCGATAGTTGCCGGCAAATGACCCCACATTTCCACCAACCTTGCCGATGTTTCCTGTGATGCTGGCCAGGAAAAGAACCGCGCGGTCCTTCAAATCGTTGTTGAAAAACTGATTCGGCCCCATTCCCATAGCAAACATAGTTGTTCCGTTGTTTGCTGCTATTTCCTTCGCGATAGACTCGATACCATCGACAGGGGCCCACGTCAATTCTTCGACAGTCTTCGGATCGAAGTTTTCCATGACGTACTCTTTCATCAGGTCAAAGACGGTGCGGACCTCAATTTCCTTACCGTCGATTGTTCTCACTTTGAATATTCCTTCCAGCGCAGGATTGATATTTTTATCGATCATGAATTGTCCATAGTCATCCCGGCTGATCACGGCTGCAGCGTTGCGGACTTCATCCCACACTACAAAATCTCCCCATTCTTTGGCCAATTCTTCGTTGACATATGCCGTACCTTGCTGCGTGGTTGGTTTTAGTTTTTCGCCTTCCTTAACAATTGCGAGGTAATTTTTCAGATCAGCTTTCTGATAGTTTTCGATGATGTCGGTTGGCTTGAGGATTTTTTGGTTATCCATTCTCACCAGGAATGGCAAGTCCGTGAACTTCTTCATGAAGTCAATATCGTAGGACTTGTCGCTGATGATGACATGAGCGAACCCCAGTGCCAGCGCCGGTGTAACGCCTGGGCGGCAAACAATCAGATTGTCTGATTTATTTGCTGTTGCACTATACTCACAAGCAATTACCGTGACCTTTGCTCCCTTCATTCGCGCTTCTGTGAGCCAATGCGCGTCGGGCATTTTTGTCGTGATCCAATTCATGCCCCAGACAATAATATGTTTGGCATGATCTACACAAGCAAGGTCAAAGTCAACAGTTTGTGAACCAGTTACCATGGGGTGTCCGGGAGGGAGGTCGGTGTGCCATGCGTAGCTATCCCAGCAGCGGGCACCATG
>JBMOKS010000508.1:0-9438 GCA_049324355.1 Bacteroidota bacterium | reverse complement strand
CAATGAACCTTCATCTGCGCTGGAGGTTGATCGCATATCCCGGCCAATGGACATTTTCCCGCAAGACACAGTGCCAGAGCAGCAAGCCGAACAAGACATCATCCGGCAGTACAACCGGATGATCCGGTTCAAGAACCTGGTCGACAAGTTTAATTCAGCTTCCGACTGGAATTCAATGGATAGTCTGATGAAAAAACATCCGGGATTGCAGGACAGCTTAAGAGAGTTTGTAGAACGGTATTATTCTCATTGATCAAACTAATCATGGAAGTAATGCAGCAACAATCCAATGGACAAGTGCTCACTCCGATTGGGAAGATGAAAGGCGAGATCAATCGGGAATTTACAGCATTCTATCTCGCGGTCGATAAGAACGGCCAGGTGTACATCAACCGTGATCCGGAGTATGGTGAAGACCGGTATGTCAAATCAAATGGTTGGAAGCCGATCACAAATGAACAACTGTCATTCTATGAAGACGAACTCCACTTCATCCCACACCAAAAGAAAAGTTTGAAGCCATAAAAGTTAACAATCATAAAATACAAAGACTATGAAACCACATTCAGAAAAATTCCTGCAGAAGAGAAGATTCTTCATGGTATTGCCCCTGTTGGTACTTCCCTTCGTTACGATGATCTTCTGGGCATTGGGTGGCGGACAAGGCACCATCGCTCAGGCGCATACTGTTCCACAGACAGGGCTTAACCTGTCGTTGCCCGATGCCCATTTCGGGGAAAAGGAAATCTGGGACAAGCTTGCCCTGTATGAAATGGCCGAACGCGATTCAGCCAAATACGAGGAAGCACGTGAAAGTGATCCTTACTTCGACCTGATTGCATTCAAAACACAGGATCAGCAACCGGAGAAAAAAGACCAGGAGGAAAAGGAGAGCAAACTCATCAGTTCTTTTCCGCAAAAAGAGCGTCAGCTTGCTGACCCCAACGAAGAGCGTGTTACACGAAAACTGAATGAACTGTACAAGGAGATCAACCGCCCGGCAATAAAACCTGATGAAGTAAGGGGTGAACTTACAAGTCAGGCACAGCAAACCGATCCTCAATTCACAGCCGATGTTGATCGTCTTGAAAAGATGATGGAGATGATGCAGGATAACGGAGAAACCGATCCTGAAATGCAGCAGATCGAAAGTGTGCTGGAAAAGATACTGGATATTCAGCATCCGGAGCGCGTGAAAGAAAGATTGAAGTCGCAGATACAAGAACAGAAAGCTAACTCGCACCCGGTAGAGGCTGTAAAGACGGATGATAACATTTCAATCCTGAACAATAAAACAACCGCATTATCGGAGTTGCTTGCTGACAGCCTGAACCTGATAAACGAGATGTTCACCATACAACCTCTTGCCAATGGCTTCTTTGGCCTGGATGATGAAGTCACGCAGGAACAAATTGCCGGAAACGGCATTGAAGCCATCATCCACGATACGCAAGAATTGGTAGCGGGCTCTACCGTTAAACTGCGGTTGTTGAATGATGTGAAGATAAATGGCAGGCTCGTGCCAAAGGATCAATTCATTTACGGCACGTGTGCTATCAATAGAGAGCGGCTCACCATTCAGATCAACTCAATCCGCACAGACAACACACTGCTCCCGGTAGCGCTTTCGGTGTATGACCTGGATGGACTCGAAGGGATTTACATTCCGGGAGCCATCACACGCGATGCGGCCAAGCAGGCATCGGACGATGCGCTGCAAAATATCCAGCTAATGTCGCTTGATCCATCTATTGGTGCACAGGCGGCCGCGGCCGGTGTGGAAGCAGCCAAAGGGCTGTTCAGCAAGAAGGCAAAGCTGGTCAAAGTAACGGTGAAGGCAGGCTACCAGGTTTTCCTGGTGGACACGAATCCAACAGGCAACACGACTTATTAACCATAAACAATTTCAATCATGAACCTTTTTGTAAGGATCATTTTATGGGGACTGCTTTTGTTAATGCTTCCTGCCTGCCGAAGCCTTGGCGTAGGCAGGGAAAAGGCAGATGCACAGTCCCGAACCGTGGAACAGGAGCACGTTGTGACTGCCGAAACGTCTCATTAGAAGTATTGGCAGGATGAGTTCCGGACTCAGACTCATTGGGAACTGAAGTAGCTACCAGCCCCGGTGAAGTTGCCCTTGAAAGAAGGAGAATGTGACAAGTTATTTTAAACGATTAAACATAACCACTATGGGTTTACTGTTTGCAGCCATTTTTGGCACTGCAGCCGCAATTGTGACACACGCATGGCCGGTGTTGCTCCTGCTGCTTCTTTAAGAAGGTCTGGGACTACGAACATGTAGTCCCTTCCTTTCCATTTTCAATTATTTCAAATCAATTAATCAATGACACTATGTATTACCATCTGAATAAACTGATCATTTTGTTTCTGATCGGGGTCAGCCTTGCACTCTATACCTTGGAAGCGGTAGGGCAATCCCTGAACGATCCTCTGGAGTTGGAGATCACCTACAACAAAACCACAAGCGTTGTTTTTCCGGCACTCATTAAATCGGTTGACCGTGGCAGCCGGGACATCCTTGCACAGAAAGCGAAAGGGGTTGAGAACATTCTTCAGTTGAAAGCTGCAAGACACAGTTTTCCGTTGACCAATCTTACCGTCATTACATCGGACGGAGTCATTCATGAATTTGCTGTCCACTACTCCAAGGAACCCAGACAGCAAGTTTTGATCCTTGAAAATGCACCCCTCTCCACTGGGAGAGGGGCCGGGGGTGAGGCTAAGCTGATCTTTCAAACCGATATGATGGAGACTGAGATGGAAAACCATGCCTCTAAAATCGTTAACACGAAAAGGAGTATACGGTTCGTGAGTGAATCGAAGTACAAGGTTGGACTGTCCCTGCGCGGAATCTATATAAAGGATAATGTAATCTTTTATCATTTCCGGATGGATAACCAATCCAACATCAACTACGATGTTGATTTCCTGCGGTTCTACATCCAGGACAGACAAAAGGTAAAACGTACAGCCTCACAGGAAGTTGATGTAAAACCCATGTATGTTTTTGGAAATGCTGAAAAGATCAGGGGCCGGACATCTGAAGATGTTGTTTATGCCCTGGAGAAGTTTACCATTCCCGATGCCAAGCGGCTCCATATCGAAATGTTTGAAAAGAACGGTGGACGAAACCTGGAGTTGTCCATCCGGAACAGGACCATTGTGAAAGCAAAGCTGATCAAGTAGCGGATGGGGAAGCCATGCTTCGCGATCAACACGAATATTATAAACTATTAAACGACACATTTATGAATGTCAAGAATTTGGAATTTCTGAAAGAGAGCCTGAAATATTTAGGCTTTGGCGAAAAGTTGAATGCCGATCTTGAAAACAAGATCAAGGAACAACCGGCTGATTTCAAACTCAGCATACCCGGAGAGTTTACAAAGGGTGATGTTAAGGAACGAGTCGATTTCACGCTGGATTTTAAAAAGTCGGATCAAACCGATATGTACTTCTTCAACCGGTATCAGGCTACACTAAAAAATGATGATCCTGAAAAGGAGAAGTCGCAAACTTTCTACATCACCAAGAACGCGGGCATCACGGCCAAGGAAGCTTACAACCTCCTGAGCGGTCGTGCCGTGAACAAAGACCTCGAAAACAAAGAGGGCCAACCCTTCAACGCATGGGTTCAACTGGACTTTGCAGAGAAAGACAAGAACGACAACTTCAAGGTTAAGCAATATCACCAGGGCTACGGGTACGACTTGGACAATGTGCTGAAACGTTACCCGATCAAGGAACTTGCCAATGATGAAGACAAGGCGAAGCTCATGAAATCGCTGGAGAAGGGAAACATCCAGCAGGTCACCTTCATCAAGGAAGGCAAAGAAGAAAGGATTTTTGTTTCAGCCAATCCACAGTACAAAACACTCGACCTGTATGATTCAAAAATGGAGAAAAAATACCAGGGAATCGAGAAGAAGCAGAAACAGGATTCTGATAAGTCCGAGGAAAAAAAGGAGACTGTAAAGCAGGACACTGAAGAAGAAAGTGAGGGAAAGCGGAAATCAAAGAGGAAGGGGGTTGGGGTTTAGGTTTGTTTCTCAAAATGAAAGATCATTGATTGGCAGTCCGCAAAAGGTTGTGTTTGTTGCATTTGAAGGAACAACTCTTTGTGGACAGCCAATCAATATTCAAAGACGAGAAGGATTTTTAACTCAACTTGCAAAGCACATGTCAAAACCCGAATCGTAGTTTATTCTTTATGGAATCCAAGGTTTTGACAGGAGCTTTGCAAAGAATGTAAAAACAGAGACTTCAACTTTCTCAAGTTGATCAATCCTTCAATTGAATTCCGTATTTTCCCAGATCAGCTTTAAGTCCTTGCTTCATTTCATCTGTACCCTCAGTCTGACGATGGTTTCACGCCCCGATGCAAACGGCTCAATAGCCACCTCGTGTGTAAGGAAAGGGCAGCACCGGTTATCATTTTTTATCCAGTTGGCGAGAGTAAGGAACAGTTCCTGTGAATAGTCGAAATGAAATGCAAATCCATCTTCGATTTCCAATACGCGTTTTGCGTTCGAAAACAGCTCGGTTGATTCATCAAGGTGCTTTTTCCTTTCTTCAGTGTTGAAGACAGAAAGATCACATACAATGGGAAGATCCATTCTTTTCGTGTTTAGCGTTGTTGCCATTTTATTTTATCGATTTGTGTTTTTTTTGAAGTATGGTCTTAGGTCCACGGTTTCAAAAGATCATTGTTTTTTGGAACTTGAAGCCGATACAATTACAATTATAACTGTGGTCTTCGGGCAACTGTCAAGAGAAATTTTAAAACTAATTTGCTATGCTGATAGGAGAATTAATGCAACGCAGCGGATTGACCAGGGATGCCATCCGTTTTTACGAAAGAAAAGGTCTGATAAAACTGGATAAGAGACAGCGCAGGGATAACAATTATAAGGAGTATCCCGAGCATGTATTGCAGCGGCTGATTCTAATAAAGGCCATCAAAGAATTTGGTTTTACGATAAAGGAGATTCGCGCCTTGTTCGATCAATGGGAGGAAGAGAATAGTTTATGCAGTATGGTGGATAAGGTCGATGATAAGGTAGCGCAGATTGATGAGCAAATGGAGCGTTTGAAAAGGATGCGTGATAAACTCACTTTATCAGCAGGCTACTGCAGAGCTGGCGGCTGCAAATTTGAAGGAATTCTACATTCCAATTGATCGCAAATGTTACTCATGGATGATTTAATTTCGGAGGTATGAGAGATATTTTACTTTTCATAGGCGCAGCATTTTTCGAAATATTCGGATGCTTTACTTTCTGGCTGTACTTTCGGTTACACAAATCTGTCCTCTGGCTTATTCCCGGGTTGGTATCCCTGATCCTGTTTGCTTTGCTGCTTTCGCAGATCAAGGTGGATTTTGCAGGAAGAACGTATGCGATCTATGGAGGCATCTACATTGTCGCTTCCATAGTGTGGCTTTATGCTGTGGAGCACAAGACCCCCGATGCCTGGGATATTATTGGCGGGGGAATATGCATCCTGGGCGCGATGATTATTTTCCTGATGCCCCGCTGAGCGACATGGTAAAATCGATTTATGTCTGGCAATGACTGCTATAAACACAGCCCCGTCAAACATTTGAGCTTGCGGTCCGATAGTCGTCCGTATTAAAAGTCTATCTCATGTTTAATGAAGCCTTTCGTTCCTTCCGGTCCTGATAACTCCAGCCAGGCCGATTTCGAGTCGCCTGAAATCGTAAGGTTAAAGGTGAAGAAATCGCAGCACATCCTTTCTGTCTTGATGAAGCTGGTAAGCAGATCAACCATTTTATCAGAGCCTTCAAGCCTATACTTGAAACCCCGATCTGTTTCTATTTTTTCCAGGATGTGTGTCTTTAGCTCTGCAATTACTGTCTTCTTCCGTTGTTGCAGTTCCGGGGTTGTGAGCTTACAACTAAGTTTAGCCTCTTCCAGTATTGTTTTCATATCCTTTGTTTTTTCCTGAGCCATTAATGTACTGTGTAAGCCAAAGGCCAACACCATAAGAATTACTGTTGCTTTCATTTATTTAGGTCTGGTTCAGCAATCGTTTTTACTTCGGTATTTTCTGTTTTGCAATCACAGTCAATTGAACAGGCCGGTGGAGCTTGACTTTTCCGGTATTGCCAAAGGGCAAAAGACGCGGCTGAAATAATAAGAAGTATCAGCGCGATCTTCTCCGCATACAAGGCTACAGTAGCCAAAATTCCGGCTCCACCCACAATACCAATAATGGGCAGGGCGCAGCAAAGAGCGCATAGCCCGATCCCCAAGAAACCTATATTCTTAGCCCATTTTCCAGGTTTTTTTGATGCAGTTTCCATATTCTTTTTCTTTGTGTTTTCGTTTATATTTCAATGATACGACATGGACTATAGTCCACGGTCAAGGAAAATTTTAAGAAAATTTCATCTTTATGCTGATCGGAGAACTTTCAAAACGCACGGGCTTATCACACGATACCATTCGCTTCTATGAAAAGAAGGGATTGATCAACGTGGATAAAAGAGCAAGGCGTGATAACAACTACAAGGAATATCCGGATGCTGTGTATGAGCGGCTCATACTGATCAAAACAATTAAGGCATTGGGATTCACATTGAACGAGATTGACAAGTTCATTGGGGCCTGGGGTGATGAAGATGCCTCATGCAGTAACCTGACCCACTACTTAACCGACAAGATAGCCCGGGTTGATCAGCAAATGAAATTACTGCACGACATCCGCTCAAGGCTTACCACCTCACTGGATAAATGCCTGTCAGAGAATTGTGAGTTTGAGAAAATGATACCCAGTTGTATTGGTAAATGTTAAAGACATTTTCACTGCCAAGCCAACCACCTTCGCTTAGGCTTCGGTGGTCAGGAAGTTAGGCCTGTTTGCGGAATGCGTCTTGGCAATCTCCTTAATTTTTCTCAATATTGGTTTGCAATACAAACCGGTATGTGGTAAATACCAAAAACATGAAAAAAGAGCACGATTTGGATCTCATTCAAAGGATAACGGACAATTACTTCTTTTGGCAGGGGTACCGTCTTGTTCCCTTTGGAATTGTTTTCTTAATGTTTGCTGTAATCTTTTTAGACCCGAAATGGCTCCCCGATTCTGACTGGATAACACAAGGGCTACCAATGACGGTCCTGCTGATCTCCCTTTTTACCTATTCAAAGATTGGCAAATATTACCACAATCATTTCGGGAATGTCCGGGGCATTCCTAACAAGCACAGCGCGCGGGATGCCATCAAGTGGTTTATCTTTTATCCTGCATTAGGGATAGGCCTCCTAATCGACTACAAGTTCAGGTTCCCCGTTTTCGTCAGTTGCCTGGCCGCGGCTGCATCCATTATTGGTTACTGGTGGTCTACAGGAAAGGGCCGGGAGCATTACCTGGTTGCGTCTGCAGCAATGGCGATAAGCGCATTCCTTCCCACACTGGAAATAGTTACCAATTGGAAATACATGTATGCGGTCTTCTTTGGTGGGCTTGGGATAATATATGTCGTGGGCGGCCTGCTTGATCACCTGGCTCTTACCAGAGTATTTAAACAACCTGAATTCGATGAAGAAGGAAAATCCATTTGAGCAATTAGCTAATCTTGATCGAACGATCCACGAACCGGCCAGGCTGGCAATTTTAACAGCTTTGTCTTCCTGCAAAAGTGCTGACTTCCTTTTCCTGCAGCGAATCACCGGTCTGACCAAAGGGAATCTTTCGAGCCACTTGTCGAAACTGGAGGAGAATGGACTGATCAATGCACAAAAGGATTTCATCGGGAAGCAAACACAGACCCAACTTACCCTTACAACGAGAGGTAAGAAATCCATAGAGCAGCACTGGCAAAGTTTGAGCGCGTTAAGAGACGATGCCAGAAAATGGACTGCTGAACTAAAAATCCAGCCAGCTTAAAATGAGGCTATTTGTCGTTCGCTTCAATGAAGAAGAAATCATGACCATTTCACCGCCAAGCCAACCACCTGCGCTTAAGCTTCGGTGGTCAAGAAGTTAGGCCTGTTGTGGAACCTTTGTCAAGGGCAGGTAGTGCGAGTGTCGATGTTGTATTTTGAATCCTTGTGGAATCGACACCCTTGACAAAGAACCCGCAAACATGCTCATTGGCGGCTTGTCGGAAGGAATGGTCGCGTGGGCTCACTGGCTGTCACTGCTTACCATCTCGTTGATCTCTCGTAATTTTTCACCAGTGTAACTATTTATGAACTGCTTTATGTTCATAACAAACAGCTGCGGTTGTTCATAAAATATGGTGTGGGCAGTTTCCTCCATTAACACAAGGTGTTTCTGTGCTTCAGGTGTTCCGAGAGCAGTATAAGCTTCGTAAGCCATGGGGACAGGGATTAATCCATCCTTCTTCCCCCAAAGAATTAAAGAAGGCACCGTTATTTTGTGCATATGGGGTGTCAGATCAATATCTGAAATGATAAACTTGGAAAGTGTATTGTAATAATTAAGGTAATAACTGATGTATTTTACCGGTCTTATCAGCAAGTCTTTTTGTGTATAACATGGAAATAAACCCAAAGAATCTCCTTCCACAAGCTGATATCCATGTGCTTTTCTTACAAATTGATAATGGCCAAGCTGATCCGATTTGAATGAAGGATTCTCATCATACCATTTTAGCGCCCGGCTCCAATATTGGACATCTTCATTTTGTGAGATCATCTTCATCGCATGAGCCTTCACCCAAGCCACCGAGAGGCTGTCTCCTTTCGGATTATTATGCGCACCGGCTACATCAATCCACCCTGCCACCTTTGATTGACGGTCTTTATCAATAAGAAATGCAGTCCCCAGGCCTCCGCCCCAGCAATGCCCCATTAAGAAGATTGAGACTTGGGGATATAATTTTTTGAGACGATCTATCAGAACATCCAGGTCTTCAACGAACTGGTCAAGACTCATCAACTCTTTTCCGGTTCCGCCTCGCGCGGTTTCAGCGCCCCGCTGATCCCAATACACAATTCCAAAGTCTTCTTCAAGCTTTACAAACGCCCTCGTCCCTATTTTCCTGAAAGCAGTTCCTCCCGGTCCACCATGAAGGAAAACAATAAGCACATTGGATTCCAGGTTACCGCGTACTACCACAGGCATAGTGGCATTTTTATGTTTGAGCAAAAAAGTCGGCTTAATCTCGCCCAGGCTGCAGGTGCTGACATTCCATAGGAATACCAGGAAGATTGAAATTTTTGTCTTCATGGCATTCCGCTTTATCGGTTGAGATTTTTTAAAGAAGAGAGCGGTTGCTCTTTAGAAAGACTCTTTATCAGGAAAGCCTTATACACTTCAATTCCTTGTTCCAACGAGCTGATAGGAAGTCGTTCGTCCACGTTGTGTATGGACATCAGCAATTCCTGCGACAAGTGGACGGGCTTTATTCCATACACGGGCACTCCT
>JBMOKS010000507.1:0-9468 GCA_049324355.1 Bacteroidota bacterium | reverse complement strand
AGAAGGAAGCCAGCGCTGTGATGGCCAACGACAGCACACCCAGGTGGTCGAACCGGTAAGCGGCGTAGAAGAAAAAGATCGCCGTGACCAATGTCGTGGCGCCCATGCCTTCATCAAAGACATTGTATTGAAATTGTAAGTACCCTAATACGGAAATGAACAACAAACAGCCGAGTAATACGATGTAGTCGTAATAGGGCGTGACCGGTTTGACTCTGCCATGTGTGTAGTTGCTCGCATGCTTGAAGGCGTACCAGAAACAAATTATGGTCATGGCAAACAGCATTATCATGCTGAGCAGGTGGCCCAGGTCACCAATGTTTTTATAGATGAGAATACCTATGCCGGTAGTGAACAATAACACGCCGAGGTACAATACTACCCGAAGCTCGTAGAACACAGAAAATATTTTCCGGGTAATGATAGGCTCAAGTTGTGCGTACTGTTCTTCGGAAAGTAGATCCTTTTCCCGCAATTCGTTTAGTTCGTCCAGTCTCATTGAAGTTTAGGCTTAGCCGGCACACGAAGATAATCATTACTTCATCAACATCACTGCGGCCATGGTTTCAATGCCGTCCCAAAGGTATTGGAGCATCACATTTTCGTTCTCGGCGTGCTGATTATTGTCGTAGTTCACTATGGGAATTGTAATGGGTTTGGTTTGCAAATGTTCTTCAAACAGGTATAATGGAAGGCTTCCGCCCAGCGACGGCACACGGATGGCGTTATAGTCAATGGTAGTTTCTATGGCTTTGATCACCTGCTGAGCCAAAGGAAGATCCATGGGCGTGCGTTGCGCATTGTAGCCTGCACCCCGTTTGACAACTTTGGCCAGCAACGGGTACTTCATTCTTTCTTCATCAGTTGGCTCGTGGTCCATCACATGATACCCTTCGCCGCGAATGTGTTCCTTAACCTTATTCACCTGGCGGTCTGCATCATTGCCCAACACAAGTCTCAGGTCTAAAACCGCCGTGGCTTCGGTTGGTATAACGTTGGAGGCCATGTCACCCACGTTTGCGCTTTGGATGCCATTGATGTTGAGGGTGGGGAGCGAGAGCAGTTCCATAAAAGATCTTCCTTCGCCATCGGGTTGCGGCAACGCAAGATCTTTTTTTAGCATCTCTTCTACAGATGGAATGGCTTGTAATGCACTTTTCTCCGTCTCAGTAAAAGGTATTACATCGTCGTAAAATCCTTTGATGATCACATTTCCTTTTTTATCCTTCATGCTCGCCAGCAATTGTGCCAGGCGCATGGCAGGGTTAGGCGCCCAGTTTCCATAATTGCCACTGTGCAACGGACGCTTTGCTCCATAAACTTTCAGGTCGATATTGATATCGCCACGAACGCCAAAGAGCACCTGTTTTTTTCCGGAGATGTGGCGGGGCCCGTCGCAGATCACCCAGAGATCTGCTTTCAATAGTTCTTTATTATTTTTGAATATCTCGCCAAGGTTTACCGAGCCAGCTTCTTCTTCTCCTTCGAAAAAGAATTTGATATTTACCGTGGGTTTCAACCCTGATGCGATGATGGACTCGTATGCCGCCATGATGGCAAAGACTCCCGCTTTATCGTCGGCCGCACCTCGGGCATACAGTCGCCACTTGCCGTCGATAGGATCTTTGTCGGCAGGGAAAGAAATGATCTTCCCTCCTTTGTCAAGCCGGTCAGTCATCAGCACGGGGGTAAACGGCGCCAGTCCTTCGGCCCATTGGCTCGGATTTACCGGCTGGCCATCGTAATGCGCATAAAATGCAATCGTGGTTTTTGCTCCTGGTGTTATCACCTCACCATACACAGCGGGTGCCGAGCCAGGTTTGCCGGAGGGCAACAGTCTGCTTTTTACTTTTTTTGATTCCAGAAAATCCTTCAACCAATTGGCATTCCGCACCATGTTCGCCGAATCGCCCAATACATTGGGAATAGCCAGCAGCTCACGATACTGCTTCAACCAACGATGTTGATTCTCCTGATCGGCAACAAATTGTTTTATCTTCGGCGATTGGGCTGATGCGATAAAACTGCAGCCCAAAAAAATAGCGGTGACAAAAAAGTATTTCATGTGTGTGGGGTTTGAGCTAATCGGTATTGGGAGCGAATTATTTTTTCCACTTAATATTACAACCTATGCTGGGTCGCTGCTCTTGCGGTACTTGTTTCCCGGCTAGCAGAGCGTCCAGAGCCAGGCGAATATCTTTCCCGGTAACCGGTACGTCCTTTCCGGGGCGCGCGTCGTCGAACTGTCCGCGATAGGCGAGTTTCAGATCTTTGTCGTAAACAAAAAAATCAGGCGTACAAGCGGCATCGTACGCTTTGGCTACCTCCTGCGTTTCATCGTAGAGATACGGAAAAGGATAACCGAGCTGTTTCGCTGCCATCTTCATCGGCTCCGGTCCGTCGTCAGGATACTGCCCTGCATCATTGGAGCTGATGGCGATAAAGTTTATTCCTTTCGGCTGATAGGTATTGGCAACCTTGACCAACTCGGCATTAAGCAGCTTTACGTAAGGGCAATGATTACAAATGAACATGATGACCGTTGCTGTTCGGCCACGCGACTGCTCAAGCGATATTTTTTTTTCAGACAACGTATCGGGCAATGTAAACGCCGGCGCCGGAGAACCCAAGGGTATCATCATCGAAGGTGTTGCTGCCATATGATTATTTTTAAGACTCGTGCAAGTTAAACTTTGAATGCATTCTGTCCACGCCATCGGTGTAACAAATGTGGAAAAGCTGAAAGCAGAAGCCGAGGCTAAAGCTCTATGCTTTGTGCTTTCTGCTTTATATTTTCGCACATGATCAGAAAGCGCCTGGCACCGCAAGAAGGCCAACGGAAAAAATTTAAAGCTGTGTTCACCCGGTTTGGAAAAAAAGTGAACTTCAAAGGATATTCAGAAACCACCCTATTGCTGAGTAACATAACCGACGCCGAAACCAACGAAATCGTAGCCGATCATGTTTGGTTTACCTACACCAGCAGTTTTGAAAAAGCCGACCTGGTAGAAGGTGAGTCGATTGAATTCGAAGCACGCGTGAAGGAATATTCAAAGGGCTATGTAAACAGGAAGATAGGGATCAACCAACGAAAAACCGATTATAAACTCAGCCATCCTACGAAGGTCAAGGTTATTTAAGTTCACGGTTCAAAGTTGTTCGAAGTTTAAAGGCTGGTTCGAAATTCAAAAATGCCGATCCCAATACTTATGCCCTTTTGGCGATCACCACCCGTGTGTCAAATGCGTATACCTTACGTTCAAGAATATCTTTTACCCTAAATCCACTCAACTTTAAAAAGATACCGATCTCGTCTACGGTGAATGCTCTCAATTCGGCTTTGTCCGAACCTATGGTTTCGAATTTTCCTTGCTCTTCTTTTAAAAAAGTGGAACGCCAGATCCAATTCCAGCTCGTCGTTACTTTTTTGTTGAACATGCTTTCGCGTTTGTATTTTACGCCGTCGATCATGACTTCGTGGTGAATCACTTCGTCTTCGCTAATGTCAGGAATAAAACTTTCGGCGTTGATAAAATCGAAGATCAACGTACCGTTCTTGTTCAAAACATTTTTTATCGACCGGAAGGCATCATTCACATCGTTATTGGTAAGCAGGTATGAAATGCTTCGCGCAGTAATCATGACAGCATCAAAGGGTGTTTCAAAACTCAGAGACCGCATGTCCATTTTCCGGAAATGTTTTTCCGGCAGCACGGCCCTGGCATAGTTCAACATCTCGTCGCTGATGTCGATGCCCACATATACGTATCCGTCGTTTACAAATCTGTATGCGAGTTGCCCGGTCCCACACCCTATTTCCAGAATAGTTTTCGCTCCTTCGCGGTCGACCAGGTTTTTATAATAATTATACTCTTCGTCATAGTCGATAAATGACTGGTACATCTTGTGGTAGAGATCTGCATAAGTTGTATAAAGTTGTGTCATGGCCGATGTCAGTAAATGAAATTCAGCTTTGAAAGCTAACCTGAACTTTTTCGAAAACTCAGGTCTGGCAAACAAGCATATAAAATTATTATCTTTAATATACTATTCTGGAATATTCCCTCAGAAAAAATACCCATGACTCCTGAGGATTCTGAAATTGACCTGTCGCACAAAGAGTTTCGTACGCTCGACAAGAATTACGAGCGCGCTGCGGCCGCCGTTGACCTGGTGTATGTGAACGATAGCCTTCCGGGCATTTCGCGAAAGGCGGCCCGAAAAGGATTCTCTTATTTTTTTAACAAAAAACCGGTTAAAGACGATAAGACACTCGAGCGAATCAAAAAACTCGTGATCCCACCCGCTTGGACCCAGGTTTGGATCTGCCCGAAGTCTGCGGGTCACATACAGGCCACGGGCTTCGACGTACGCAGCCGAAAACAATACCGGTATCACAATCTGTGGAATAAAGTTCGAAGCGAAACCAAGTTCCATCGACTTTATGCTTTCGGCAAGGCTCTACCCGCGCTGCGATTGCGATTGGAGAAAGATATTTCTATGAAAGAACTTTGCGAGCGGAAGGTTCTGGCCGCCGTGATCCTATTGATGGAACGAACCTACATTCGCGTGGGCAACGTGGGTTATGAAAAAATGAACGGCTCATATGGTTTAACCACGCTCAAAGACAAACATGTGGTAATCAAGAAAGGAGAAATAAACTTTTCCTTCAAAGGCAAGAAGGGTGTTTATCACAATATCTCATTGATGAATAAAAAGCTGGCCCAGATCGTAAAACAGTGTCGCGATATTCCGGGCAAAGAGTTGTTTCAATATTATACTGCCGACGGAAAAAGAAAAGATGTTGACTCCGGCAGCGTAAACGAATACATCAAACAAGCCTCGGGCATGGACTTTAGTGCGAAAGATTTCCGCCTGTGGGCCGGCTCGCTGAATATGTTACGGTCATTTAAATCTCTGGGACAGGCCATCACGGCTACAAGATGCAAGCAGAACATTCTCGCCGCCCTTGACGACGTCAGCCATAAACTTGGCAACACCCGAACAGTGTGCCGGAAATATTATGTTCATCCAGGTTTGATAAGGCTTTATGAAGAGAATAACCTTGAACGCTATCTTAAAGAATTGGAAGCAATTGAAAAACCAGACCACCGGTCAGGTTTGACGAAAGAAGAAAAGGTCCTCATGAAGATCTTAAAAGGATTTCATTGATCTACCTACATCAGCCACTCGCGAATGATGGCAATCAAAGCCACCAGGCCGACAAAAATCAGCACAACCTTTATTTGCAACTGGACCTCGCTTTTGATTTTTTTCAGACTTTGCATAACCACAAAGTTAATGGTGCAATGCCAATACAGTATGGTATTTTTTTACCAGTCACCGTGGTAAATTTTTACCAAAGCTTGAGCGAGAGATGCTCTCCGCCACCCAAAGCGCCTCCCTGTGAGGAGGCGCTTTTGCACAATTGCCGAAGACCGAGGCATTATTTTGCCGCCAATGCCGCGTTGATCGGCGCCCTGTCTATATACTGAACTACAATATCAATTTTATCCAGGCTGTCATAGTGCATATCGGTGTGCACCCACATCTGAAGTTTTTTACCATTCTTATACTTCACTTTCACCTGGTACCAGCTCAGCAACCAAATGCCGGGGGCATCTGGGCCTTTCTGGGGCTTGTTTACTTTGAGCGGGATCCAGATGTCATTTACAAACGAAATGGAGTCTATCACTTTGGTGCGACGCTCTTTCCAATAGTCTCTCACTGCTGTTTTTCCTGCCAGACTATCGCCACTTGACCAGTAATAAATGACATTCTCTGCATAGTTGCTTACCCAACCGTCTACATCTCCACTGGCCAGCTGTTCTAAAGCTTTTTTACCCATGTCGCTGTAGCGGCCATCAGCTAGTTCGGACTGGGGCACTGGCTTATCTTCGGTAGCTGCCTCGGCTGGTTTTTCCGCTGGTTTGTTGCACGCAGTCAACAAAACCAAACAAATAGTTACTAAAAGGGCTTTTCTCATAGCACATTGGGGGTTTAATGTGGTACATTATTGTTCTGATCGGAGTAAAGTCGTTTACACAAAGACACCACATTCTGCGGCCATGTACCCACCCATGCCTGGTGACGGGCACGTCACTGTTCAACTGCGCACAAACCAGAAAAACCAGCGTCGTTCATTCTAATGTTCCAGAAATTCAACAAAGGGGAGAGAGGATCTGAAGTATTACTAAAGTTAAGCTTTAAATCGGTTAAAACAAGTAAAAACCGAGGTCGTCGTAACCCATCCAGAAAAAAATAATGGAGTCGCCATCTGCTGACATAGGGCTGTCAGTAGTCGCATTTTCCTTTATGACTCCATTGAAACCAACGACAAAATATGAACACACCGACCCAAAAACTTGTCATCGAAAATAGTGTAACCATCAGTGCATCAGCAGCTAAAGTGTGGGATGCGCTGGTTAATCCAGAGCAGACCAAAAAATATATGTTCGGATGTGAAACCGTGTCTGACTGGAAGCAAAGCAGCACTTTGCTTTGGAAGGGCCTTCACGAAGGCAAAGAGACCATCTTTGTTAAGGGCACCATTGAAGAGATCAGGCCCGGAAAGTTTCTGGCCTACACAACCATCGACCCACACTCCAACATCGACGATAAATCCGAAAACTATCTTACGGTGACCTACAACCTTGAAGAGCACCATGGACAAACAACACTCACTGTGACACAGGGCGATTATGCCACCGTGGCGGAGGGCGATCGGAGATACAAAGAGGCTTACAACGGCGGCGAAGGATGGAATCCGATTTTGCTGGAGATCAAAAAACTGGTTGAGAGTAACTAAATGCCCTCCTTCCAATTGTGATCGGTATAAAATATAAGTTGATCGCCGGCATGATGGTAGGTGAGTTCCAAAACATTGCCGCGGATGTGGTAGATAAGATTCTTGCGATGGACCGCTGCGATGAACCTTTTCTCATGTTGCTCTAGGTCTGCCTGATTAGACCCGATGAGCGTACAGATCGCATCCGAAGTAGAAATGGTAGAATCGTCGAGCACTTCACTCAAGCTTCCACAGCCATTTACACCGGTGTGGAAACCGAAGTGATAGAAATTACGGGATGGCTGATTTGGATCAGGTAATGGTTCGAGATACAATACCGTTTCTGAATTGCAGGGTGGATTTTCCAACTGTCCAATGGCAGAGCGGAAACCAACAAACACCCATTTGTTCTCCAGCGATGCTTGAGCGCTATTGTCCTCAACATAGCTCACTTCGCAACCAGGGTCATCGCTTGAGGCTGCCAGTGTCTCGTCAATGGAGTTGGAAAAACAACCGATGAGCATAAACAGCATAATGAGGGTTAAATATTTCATATGGAGAGGGGTTAAGGTGCTTGCTGCTAAAATGACTTTGGATTTTTCCCTGCATGTTATGAAAACGTTTTTTTGCAAAATGAAATTATTCTGCTCCAGCTAAATGGGCACATCAATATGCCTTATTCGGGGGGACGAAACCTGTGTTGGTAGCGCCTACTTTTACTTTCGGCAGAACGGTAGGCTTTCTTCCGGAAAAGCAGGAGCAGGAAAGACTTAAAGACCTTAAATTTTCTATTCACCTTTAAACAATAAAATTATGACCACAGCAGCACAACAAACACTGACCACACAAGCCGTAGCTGATCGTTTTTACGAGCTCGCACAACAAGGAAATTACGACCAGATCCAAACCGAACTGTATGCCAAAGATGCCAGGAGCATAGAACCACCTAACGCAGCCTGGCAATCTGTGGAAGGATTGGACAAGATCGTCGAAAAGGGAAAACAATGGCAGAACATGATACAGGAAATGCACGGCGGTTATTGTCTCAAACCCCAGGTGGCCAGCAACTACTTTACCTGTGTTATGGGCATGGACGTGACCATTAAAGGACAAGGTCGCATTAAAATGGACGAAGTTGCAGTCTACGAAGTGAAGGACGGAAAGATCACCAAAGAACAATTCTTCTTTTAAAAACTTACTGAGTTATGGGGCGTCGGCCCAGGCGTACATCTTGCTCACAAGGGAATAATAATCTTCCCAAGCCAGAAAGCGTGCCGCCACAGAAGAGCCAAGCACATTTTTCATCTCTGTGAAATACTTGTCCTTCAGCTTTAGCTCGCGCCCCATAACTTCCAGGAGATTGTGCCCCAGTTGTTTGGACACGGCTGGTGTGAAATTATGCGCATCTCCGGCATATAGCGCTATCATATCATACTTTTCGCCTAGTAAGGCATCACATTCCTCCTCATACCGTGCGTAAACCCGCCAAAAGGCTTCAGCGTGCTGTTCGGGGAACATAACAGCGCGTGTAATCATATTATGTTTGGCATCCTTAAACTGCTCATCAGTACTGAAGTTGGGGTGAAAGCGGAATTTTTTCCACGATGTAGCTTCATAAATACCAGAGCACTCCATCATATCCATGAGCGTTTCGGTTTGTAGAAATTGGAGAGCGATCACACCATTAAAATTTTGACCGATCTCGTTAAAGTATTGTTTAAGGACGCTTATCTCGGCATAGCGATAATCTATCAGTTTGCGGGCGTTTTCAAAAGCAATGACATCTGAGGCATTGGCATCCGTGCGGGCCAGATCATCCAGCGACCGATACGTTTGCATGGAGACTTCACCCATACGTGTGCTATACTTGTCGTATAGCGACCAAAATGACTTTTCGTGCCACGACGGAATATCAATGCTTGTTTTCACAATAGACATGCGGTCAATGGCAGTGTGAGAAGCAACCAATGTCCCCGAAGTATGCTGGCCAGCGCACATAGCGGTGGTCAGGGCGCATACGAAACCCGTGATAAACAAGCGTTTCATTCTGAAAGCGGAATTAGTTCAATAAATGGGTCGATTCGTCAAGAATCTTAATCAGTAGAATTTTTGCATATGGTGGTCTCTATATGGATGACATAAAAAGTAATGCCTGCCCTGACTTATCTCAAATGAGAACACGGGTACCATGGATACCGTTCGCCAGTCGGATAGTGACCTTCGCGGTTAAGCCTTAAATCTATGGCCGGGGCGGACTGGGCATTAGAAGAACCAAAATAAAGCGATTTTCGTCTCGCGACTAGACCAAAAAATATTGCAAATAAAGTTTTGCTTTAAGTCAACGAGGCGCAGGCAGGGTAAAATAAAATATTGACCCCTTTTCCAGCTTACTTTCCACCCAGATGCGCCCACCATTTTTTTCGATAAATTCTTTACAAAGGATCAACCCCAGGCCGGTACCTTTTTCATTTGCCGTACCCTTGGTGGTGTGCTTGGTGTCTATTCTGAATAGTTTTTGCAATATCTCAGGAGTCATGCCTACACCGGTATCGGCAACCGATACTTGTACATCGGTAGCGGTTTGTTGGACGTTCAGCGTAATCCTGCCGCCCTCGGGGGTGAATTTGATGGCATTGGATATGAGATTACGAACAACAGTATTTACCGAATTCTTGTGCGCG
>JBMOKS010000506.1:0-9518 GCA_049324355.1 Bacteroidota bacterium | reverse complement strand
ACCACACGAATGCATCATTAAAGGCGATGCCAAATATCTTTCCATCGCGGCGGCCTCTATACTGGCTAAAACACACCGCGATAATCTGATGAACAACCTGGCACAACAGTTCACCGGCTATGGTTGGGAAACTAATGTGGGCTATCCAACGTTGGAACATCGCGAGGGTATCAAGCAGCTGGGCATTACCCCCTTTCATCGCAGATCTTTCACGTTATTGCCACATCAGCTTGAACTGTTCGATGAATCAAATATGGACTAACAAGGCAGGCGTTTTTCAGCAATCATCAATTCTCATGTGTCTTATTTTTCTATCTGTAAAAAATCATCCTGATTATAAACTGATCGTGGCGGCCAACCGCGATGAGTTCTACCATCGTAAAACAGCAGCAGCCAGGTATTGGGATGACTATCCCAAGATTCTGGGAGGCCGCGACCTCGAAGCCAGCGGAACCTGGCTCGGCATGACGAAGAGCGGAAGGATCAGTATGTTAACCAACTATCGTGATCCGAAAAATATCGATCCGAAAGCGCCATCGCGCGGGCGGCTGGTGTTCGATTTCCTTCAAAATGGATCCGCAAGCGAAGACTACCTCAGCAAACTTCAGCCAACGGCAAAACTGTACAACGGCTTTAACCTCATTGTTGGCGACGTGGAAGACCTGTGGTATTTTTCAAACTACCGTGATGGAATAGAAAAACTTAAACCAGGCCTTCATGGGTTGAGCAATCACCTGTTGGACACTCCTTGGCCTAAAGTGGAACAAGGAAAGAAAAAAGTAGAGACCGCCCTTCAATCGTCATCGGTTACAACTGAAAAATTGTTCGACCTGCTATACGATGACGAAGTGGCTGACGACGATCTACTGCCCGATACCGGCATAGGTCTGGAGCGTGAGCGCGCGTTGTCATCGATGTTCATTAAGACAGCAGGTTATGGAACACGCTGCTCTACCGTTGTGCTGGTAGACCACAACAACCACGTACAGTTCTCCGAAAGAGTTTACGATCTCAAAACATTTGAGTACACTACCCAGAATTTCAGCTTTAAAGTGGCGCCGGAAGTGTAAACATTCATCACTTAGTGTTATTTTGTGTTTTACCGCCCTCTTGCCGGCAACCCAATTTTGAAAAAGAAAGATCAAACGCCAACGTTGCTCAAGTTAGTACAATGGGGATTTCCCAAGCTTGAAAAAATTGCCCCTGCCCTGGCAGACCGGTTGTTTGTCAAGATCTTTTTTTCTCCCTTGCGGTATAGGGTTCCGGAAAAAGAAAAAGAGATAATCAGAGCGGCCGAAAAATTCGAAGTAGAAGCTGCGGGTAAAAGAATACAATGTTATGCATGGGGCAACGGCCCGGTAGTTTTGTTTGTACACGGGTGGGCAGGGCGAGCAGGTCAATTCCGCAAGTTAATTCTTGCACTAACGCAGCATGGCTATCGTGCCGTGGGGTTTGACGGGCCGGCCCATGGAAAATCGGAAGGCAAAAACACCAACATCATTGAGTTTAAAGAAGCACTTGAAAAGATCTACGCTAAAGAAGGAACACCAGTGGCCCTGATCGCTCATTCTTTCGGCGGAGGTGCAGTATTGTATTCGGCCATGACCGGGCTCACGGTGAAAAGACTCATCAATATCGCCAGCCCAACGATTGGCGATGAGATCATCAACACCTACCTAAGAACCATCAACGGTTCATCCCGAACAGGCGAGACATTTAAAAAATACATTGTTTCTACCTATGGCAAACCGTTCCACGAATTCACCGCGTTGTACTTTGTTAAACACCTGCAGCAAAAAATTGCCTTGTTGCTCGTGCATGATGAAGACGATCTTGAGGTGACCATCCAACATCCGCATGAATTGAAGAAATTATACCCGCCGGCACAACTTTTCATCACCAAGGGCCTGGGTCATACTAGGATCTTAAAAGATGACGCCGTAATAGATCGCTGTGTAACATTTATCAAGGAAGGGGCGTCTGGTTAAAGCCGGAGTAAAAAAGATACCATTCGGGTTCGGTTATGGCTTTTTTGAGGAAATTTTGCAACTTAAATCCAGGCAAACAGTACTCAAACCAAAGAACTTTTTAAGATTTTAGGGCATCCCTGTAATTAGCAATGTTTAAGGTTAACTAATTGATTCGATGAAAATAATAGAAACTCACGCCATCTCGAAGGTCTACCATATGGGTAACCAGACCGTAAATGCGCTTCAATCCATATCTATTGAAATCCAGAAAGGTGAATATTGTAGGTTGCCTGGATACACCCACTACGGGTACCTATATGCTGAACAATAAGCTGGTGAGCGAGATGACGGAGAATGAATTGGCAGAGACCCGCAACAAAGAGATCGGGTTCGTATTCCAGACCTTCAACCTTTTGCCTCGCGCGTCGGCCCTGGAGAACGTAGCACTTCCTTTGATCTATGCCGGCTATAATAAATTTGACCGTGAAGAAATGGCCATGGATACACTGGAAAGCGTGGGCCTCGGCGATCGCGCTCACCATAAACCAAACGAACTTTCAGGTGGTCAGCGTCAACGGGTAGCTATTGCCCGCGCGCTGGTAAACACCCCGTCGATCATCCTGGCCGACGAACCTACCGGTAACCTTGATACTAAGACATCTTACGATATCATGAACCTGTTTCAGGAACTTCATGACAAAGGCAATACCATCATCATGGTAACACACGAAGATGATATTGCGCACTATGCCCATCGCATCGTTCGCCTGCGTGATGGATTGGTGGAGTGGGATAGGAAGAATGAGAATGTAAACCGCGCCCACCATACTGCCCCGGTCGCGCACTGATTTCTGCGTACTTCCTTTTTTTAATCGAAAAATACTTCGGAGCACCTATCTAAAATGGTATGCTCACCGACCAGCAACAAGTCTGGGGGGAAAGGTATTGGGCATGGACAAACCGCATTGGTTGGAAGCTTGTCAGGCACATCAATAATCACTTTGTTTCTTCGTAAGTTTGGTCGATGAAAATCTACACCAAGACCGGCGACCAGGGCACTACTTCTTTATTCGGTGGCAAACGTGTTTCGAAGGCCGACCTTCGCATTGACACCTACGGCACTATCGACGAGTTGAATTCATGGATCGGACTTTTGCGCGATCAGGAAGTGAATCAAAAACGAAAAAATATTCTGGTAGAAATTCAGGATCGCCTCTTTACCATCGGTTCCATTTTGGCCACCGAACCCGGCAATACAAAAGTTAAAATTCCATCCCTTCAGGAAACGGATATTACCTTCCTCGAAAAAGAGATCGACCAGATGGAAACCCAACTGCCACCGATGAAGTTTTTTGTGCTACCTGGCGGTCATGCTTCCGTCAGCATAGGCCACGTGGCCCGCACAGTATGCAGAAGGGCGGAAAGGCTCGTCATTGGTTTGCACGCCGTAGAATCTGTTGACCTTATCGTAATCAAATATCTGAACAGGCTATCCGACTATCTGTTTGTACTTACCCGCGCCATGACACGCGAACTCGGAGCGGAAGAAACACCGTGGAAGCCGAGGATGTAGGTTTTCCAAAGCCTTTTTGAGTTCGATGTTCAACCCAATGGCTGCCACAGCTACCGCAGTCCTCCCATGAGCTAGAAACCTTGAAAAATTAAATTTTCACACGTTTTCGCTAACAACCGTTAGCCTTCCTCAAAGCAAAGCTGTATCTTGCCCCGCTAAACAAAAATAGTATGGTTGATACGCTGAAAATAGACATTGAAAAGGTCAAAAAATCCAGGCTTGCAGAGGTTGATTTTAAAAATACGCCATTTGGGAAGGTTTATACAGACCATATGTTCGTGGCTGACTTTCGCAACGGTGAATGGAAAAATCTGAGGATCGTTCCTTACGGCCACATGATGGTTAGTCCGGCTACTCCGGCGATCCACTACGGGCAGTCTATTTTCGAGGGTATGAAGGCCTATTATGGCAAAAATGGCCAGGCGCTGGTTTTCCGCGCCCTGGATAACTGGAAGCGATTGAACATTTCGGCCGACAGAATGTGCATGCCCGTATTGCCGGAAGAATTATTTATGGAATCGCTTACCACGCTGATCGATCTCGATCGCCAGTGGATTCCCAATACCGACGGGTCTTCTCTGTACATCAGACCTTTTATGTTCTCGGCCGACGAATACATAGGCATCCGTCCATCGCAAGATTTTACATTTATGATTATTCTGAGTCCTGCGGGAGCATATTATTCCACACCTGTGAAAGTGAAAATCGAGACACATTACACGCGCGCCGTAGAGGGTGGTACGGGCTATGCTAAAGCCGGGGGTAACTATGGTGGGGCAATCTACCCTTCGAAGCTTGCTCTCGATCAGGGATATCATCAACTGATCTGGACAGACGGCAAAGAGCACCGCTATGTTGAAGAATCAGGTACGATGAACGTGATGTTTGTCATCGACGATACGTTAGTTACGCCGGCATTAAGCGATTCTATTTTAGCGGGTATCACCCGCGACAGTGTATTGCGGCTTGCGCGCCATTGGGGAATGAAAGTCGAAGAACGAAAGCTCTCTGTTCAGGAGTTGGTGGAGGCGCTGAAGAAGGGAAGAGTAAAAGAAGCGTTTGGTGCCGGTACTGCCGCGACCATCGCGCATATTGAATTGATAGGACATGAAGGCAAAGATTATCAATTGCCTCCTGTAGAGAAACGCGAGTTTGCCAACAAGGTATATCACGAACTGGATGGTATCAAACGCGGAACGAAGCCGGATCCCTTCGGCTGGATGATGAGCATGTAACGGTTATAGTTATAGTTGTAAGTTGAGATTGGCGGACAATTAACCTTGTTCGCCAATTTTTTTATTGTTAATTCGTTAGATCAAAAACTACCGTGAAATATCTGCCAATTTTCCTGGTCATGCTGGTTGCTCACCTCCCTGTCACAGCACAGAAGCAACTGGTTGTGTTGAGAAGAGAAAATGTTCTGTTGAGGCTTCGCCCCGGCGACGAATTCGTTTTCAAACTCAAAAAGAGTAAGAACATCAGAAGAACGTACGTCAACAACCTTCTCGAAGACGCTATTGTAACCCACCGCGATACCGTTCCATTTCATCGCATCGACCGGGTTTATTTTCGGCAGCACAAATTTTATAATAACCTGGGGTCAGCACTCGTGATCGGTGGCGCCGGACTTTTTTTGGTCGATCAGTTCAACACCATTATTGTTCGAGGCGACGGAGCAAGTCTGGACGGCTATGTTTCGAGACTCAGCGCGAGTTCGCTGGCCGCTGGATTGCCCCTGATGTTGATCAAAAAGAAATCGCAAAGGATTCGTTACCCCTATCGATTGCTGATTGTAGGAAAAGAATCTAAATTCTATGTGCCTGATCCGCGTGGAATGGCCTTGCCTGACGGCAGATAGTGAGTGAATATGGGGCAGGACAACAGGGAATAATCTTCGTTTTTTGAATTATTCTTATGACATCATTCGTTTGCTACTTGAAAAAATTATAGCTAACGCCCAGCGAAACGGTATTTAATTTCCCTTTGCCGGTAGATTCGTTGTCATAGATCTTGCTCAGACTTTTTTGTGCTGAAACCTCGATGCCGATCGATTTGGTGATCCTGTAGGTGGTTTGTAAGGATAGCCCGATCATTACGCTGTTAAATTCTTCGGTAGTCGTCTCTTTTTTGGTTTCGTAAACATAGGTGCCCGAATAAGAAAAGAGTGATTTGTATTCGGTGCCTCTAACGATCCACGATGTTGTGAGCCCTGTTTGCACCACCAGTCTGTCATTAAAAAATGTTGTCCCGGCCATTACCGGAAGCTGTAAATAAAGCGTTGTTGTTTCCCCATTCCTGTCGTCGGGATTGAAAGTGAGGTCTGGATTGTCGATGAGCTTTCCATTAGGACCCACCAGCCGAGAGCCGCCCCCAATTACTCCCAATGGCGCACCGATAATGACCGGTGTACCGCCGGTGCCGGACGTGCCGCCCGGTACCAGAATCACGTTTTCTTCTGTGTTAAGGTCTTCAATTTTAATGGAGCGCTTATACCGGTAGTAGTTAACGGTAAGTCCGCTAGTCACAAAAAAGTGCTTGGAAACGCCGTAGCTGAATTTTCCGCTGATATCGAAGCCCGGTCTGCCCTCGTAGGATTCTTTGATCGCGCCGATGTTAAGCCAGTAGCTGGTATATCCTGAACTGGCATCGATTGGTGTGGTTTGGATTGATGACGACGTCGTTTGGCTGGGAATAACCGGGTAATTGGCTGCTACTTGAACAGCGTAGCCTTTGATCTGAGCATAAGCGCTTGAAAGGCTGCAGACGAAAATAACGAGGAGAGTCCGCATCATTTGATATATTTGCGGTCTAAAATAGCAAAAACAACCGAAATGACCACTGAACAGTTGAAAGACTTGAAGGCTCGTGTGAGCGCCTTGAGGAGGTATCTTTGACTACGATCGTAAGAGCCTGGAAGTAAGAGACGAAGAACTCATTACCCAACAAGCAGATTTCTGGAATAATCCTAAACAAGCCGAGAACATTCTGAAGAATATCAGGTCCAAGAAGATCTGGACCGACGCCTACGACAAGGTGAGCAAGATGCTCGACGACCTTGAGGTGCTGAACGAATTTCACGAAGCTGGCGATGTTGGGGATGAGGAGTTGGACCGCGAGTATAAGAAGACGGCACAGTCCATCGAAGAACTGGAATTCAAAAAAATGCTGAGTAAGGAAGAAGATCAGCTCAGCGCGATGATCGAGATCAACCCCGGTGCCGGCGGAACCGAAAGCCAGGATTGGGCCGATATGCTCAACCGCATGTACATCATGTGGGGCGAAAAAAATAATTACAAAGTTACACAGGTCGACTACCAAACCGGCGATGTGGCAGGTATTAAATCAGCCACCCTCGAGATCGACGGACCTTTTGCTTACGGAAAACTAAAGTCTGAGATCGGCGTGCATCGCCTGGTGCGAGTTTCGCCGTTCGACTCCAATGGTAGAAGGCATACGTCTTTTGCTTCGGTGTTTGTCTATCCTGTAGTAGACGATACCATCAACATCGAGATCAATCCGGCCGATATCGAAATACAAACGTCGCGTTCGGGTGGTGCCGGCGGTCAGAACGTAAACAAGGTTGAAACAAAAGTTCAACTTACTCATAAACCCACAGGCATCGTTATTGTGTGTCAGGTAGAACGTTCGCAACATGCGAACCGCGAGAAAGCTATGCAGATGTTGAAGTCGCGCTTGTATCAGCTGGAAATGGAAAAGCGCCATGCCGAACGCGATAAAATTGAAGCTGGTAAAATGAAAATCGACTTTGGATCACAGATCAGGAACTATGTTTTACATCCTTACAAACTGGTCAAAGACGCGCGCACTGGTGTAGAGCGCACCGACGCCAGCAACGTACTGGACGGCGATCTCGACGACTTTATCAAAGCATTTTTATTAGGAGCTCAGGAACAACCCCAGCAGGCGTGAGTCAAGCCGTAGACTCCACTAAAATTTATAACAAACCATTCTGGCTGCTATGCCTCAGTTCGCTGTTGTTCTTTGGCAGCTTCAATATGCTTATTCCCGAGTTGCCGGAATATCTGACCAACCTCGGCGGGGCACAGTATAAGGGCCTTATCATTTCGCTTTTTACGCTCACGGCCATGTTATCGCGACCGTTCAGCGGGAAACTGGCCGACAACATCGGTCGTGTGCCGGTGGTCATGGCAGGGTCGGCCGTTTGCTTTGTCTGCAGCATGATCTATCCCGTGTTATCATCAGTCTCCGGTTTTTTATTGCTTCGGCTGATCCACGGTTTCTCCACGGGGTTTACACCCACAGGGCAAGCTGCCTATCTGTCTGATGTGATTCCGGCCGCGCGCCGGGGTGAGGCGATGGGAATCTTAGGTACGGCAGGTACCTTGGGCATGGCGGGTGGGCCAGCCATCGGCGGATTATTGGCCAATAACTTCGGCTTGAATGCCATGTTCTATTGTTCATCCGCTTTTGCGCTGTTCTCGATGATGATCGTGATGAGCATCGGCGAAACCGTTCGTGAAAAACATCCTATAAGTTTTAAGTTGCTGAAAATAGGCAAAGAAGATCTCTTCGAACCGCGGGTTGTTACACCTTGTATCGTAATGGCTTTATGCTCCTATGCTTACGGAGCTATTTTTACACTGATGCCCGACTTCGGCGAATTTGTTGGCATTCGCAATAAAGGTTTGCTCTTCACTTACTTCACGGTAGCTTCACTGCTTGTGCGATTGATTGGCGGAAGGGCGTCGGACCGGTGGGGACGAAAACCGGTGTTGAGAATTTCAACCATCATGATCGTGATCTCAATGCTGATCATTGCCTTTGCACAAAGTAAGTTGCAACTGATTTTTGGGGTGACAGTATACGGACTTGCACAAGGGGCTACGTCTCCAACGTTACTGGCTTGGGCTACCGATTTAAGCGATCATTTGCGCAAAGGAAGGGGTGTAGCTTCATTGTATATTTTTATGGAGTTCGGCATCGGCGGAGGCGCGTTGGCCTCGGGATTGCTTTATGGAAATCAATCTTCTAATTTCCTGACTGCATTCGTGGTGAGCAGCGTGTTGGCGGGCGTGGCGTTTCTGTATCTTGCCATAGAGCGCCAAACCAGTAAATTGACCTCATGAGAAAATTTGCCTTCGTACTGTTTGTTCTCACCAGCCTAACAGAGCTGACAACCCATTTTATCGATGCCGATCCCGTTCGTCGCGTCGCGAAGTCATTGATCATGATCTCGCTGGGACTGTACTATTTTTTTTCCGTACGGGCCGAAGATCGCTCGCGGGCGTTGCTGGGTGCCATATTCTTTTCGTTTTGCGGCGATGTTTTATTGTTGGAAGACAACCTTTTTATTCCAGGCCTGGTGGCGTTCCTCATTTCACATGTGTTATACATTTTCACATACCGCCTGCATCGCCACGAAGAGGTGAACAGTCCGTTGCAAGGCATTCATCGTGTACGCATGGCATTCCCGATTATACTGGCCGGATCGGGATTGGTGGTAGTATTATATCCGGTGTTGGGCGATCTAAAGATTCCTGTGATGGTCTACGCCACGGTCATATCCGTCATGGCCATCCAGGCGCAGTTCAGAATGGGTCGAACATCAACAGCAAGCTTCTGGCTTGTGCTTAGCGGTGCTGTGTTATTCATGATTTCAGATTCACTGCTGGCGGTGAACAAATTTTTACAGCCGATCAACCAAGGGGGCTTCTGGGTGATGTTGACTTACATACTCGCACAGTACCTTATCATCCAGGGATTATTAGCACATCATAAGAAATAACAAATTAATCGAAGGTATACTCACCTTATAACCCCTAATCTCAGATGAATTGAGCCTCCGGGCCCAGCCAGAACTATGAGGTTAACAAAGTTGAAATACTGTACGAACTTATTACGGCATCTATCGTATTTAAGTATTTGCTTAAATAATAAAGATTTTACAATTTACAAGTATATTCGCGACTGCTTATGGAGAAATACACCTGCAT
>JBMOKS010000505.1:4019-9531 GCA_049324355.1 Bacteroidota bacterium | reverse complement strand
CACGTCAATGAAATCACTGCATGATGTGATCATGGTGCAGAGAACGAAGATGAGTGATATTTTATATAAACTATTCATGTTGCTACTTGTTTAGAGGGTGAGATGAAATCCGACTGACACAATGCGAAGGGGCGGAAGCGATAGAGAAGTTTGCGTTTCCGGGTCCAGTCCGACATAGTCTGTAATGGTGAACAGGTTCTGACCCTGTACGAAGAAGCGCGCATCTCGGATTGCCGTTTTACTCAACAGGGCAGAAGGCAACTGCCACGAGAGAGAGGCATTCTTGAGTCTTATAAATGACGCATCGACTATGTTATGATCTGACGCGAGTTGGTAATAGTATGCGAGACCGACTTCTCCTGTGGGATCGGTAGCAGAAAACCGTTGAATGCCCGCAGCATCTCCGGCCTGTTGCCAGCGGTTCGCCACAATGTTAGGTTGATTGCTCAGGCTTCCCGGGTAGGCGAATGACTGGCGGTACGAGAATCCATTCTGCTTGACAAACTGGAAAAAGAGTTCCAACTGAAAACCTCCGTAACGGACTGAATTGGAAAGACCTCCAAAAAATGACTGCGTGTTTTGTTTTAAACCGATGTAATCGGCAGGCCCCGAATACTGTCCATCGTTGTTCCGGTCAGCGATTTGATAAAGCCCGTTTTCCGGATTTACTCCGTCAAACTGATATGCCTTGTAAGTGTAAACCGACTTACCCACATCGTATCTCGAAATGTAGGCCGGGAACTCCTGCAGATCAGGAAACTCCAGCAATTTGTTTCGGGGAATAGTGACATTAAAAGTAGTTGTCCATTCAAATTTGGTCTTTTTGATATTGGTTGAGGAGAGCAATAGTTCGAGGCCGGAATTCTGAACCGTTGCCGGAAGATTGAATTGCACAGAAGACTGTCCCGTCATGATTGGCAATGGAAGGCCCACCAGTTGACCACTGGACCGGTTGAGGTAATAAGAAGATGAAAACGTAATACGATTGTCAAGCATTGCCAGTTCCAGGCCGATCTCTGCTTTGTTGTTTGTTTCCCAGGAGTAGGCGGGATTGGCCAGTCTGTTTAGCGCAAGACCTCCAGATCCACCGTAGGGATAACGTGTAGTTGAAAATGCTTCGAGGTATTGATAATTCCCGATGGCATCGCTGCCCGTTGACCCATAGCTTGCACGAAGCTTGCCAAACGAAAGGAATGAAACATTCTTCATGAACGGTTCCCTGGAAAAAATCCAGGCTGCTCCGACTGCACCAAAGTTGGCAAACTGATTGCCCGGCCCAAAACGACTGGACCCGTCTCTCCGGGCGGTAAGATTAAGAATGTACTTTTCGTTCAAGTTGTAGTTAACTCTCGCAAACGCAGCACTGTATTTATAAACAGAGGCGTCATTGCTGGTTACCAGAATGGTTGATGCCGCTCCGAGATTTTCGAGCAATGCGTCATTTGCATAGCCATACGCCTCTATTGATTTATTTTCTTGCATCGACTGCTGAAACGTACCGCCAGCGAGGAACGTAAACAAACCTTTCCCAATGGCTACATTGTAGTCAATCACCGGCTCCACAATCCAGGTTTGAACTTTTCCATCTCCAAAGTTGGAGTATCCTTCCAGGAATGAAGCATATTGAGGATCAAATGAACTTATGGGATTTGTTCCTATTTCATCGACCGTCATTGAAGTGTAACCGAAACTTGACTTGACGCGAAGATTTTTTATCACCTCATAGCCGATAGTAGCATTTGCGATGAAGTTATCAGTGGTGTTATAATATTTGCGCTTGAGAACAGCAAGCGGGTTTGTCCATGTACTGTTTTCCCAATTCAGGTTCCCACTGGCATCATAAAGCGTTGGCGCATTAGGTGATAAGGAAACTGCCAAACTTGTGAAGTCAGTGGATGGAATATCGCTTTGGCTGATCGAATAGTTTGCAGATGCTTCAATGAAAAAGCGGTTGTCTATGGACTTGTGATCAATGAAGAGACGCCCTGAACTGCGATGAAACGTGTTGTTACCCGGAAATACCGTGCCTTCACGGTAATATCCACCAGCTAACAAAAACTTCGTGTTGCTGTTTCCACCAGTGAAGGAGAGGTTCACGTTGGAAATGTTAGCGCTCCCGCCAATCAGTTTCTTCTGCCAGTTTGTATAGCGCGTAGTATCCCATACAATCAGATCAGGTGCTTTGAATTGGTCAGGCTCCACCATATCGTTCTGAAACCCTTCCTTTCTCATCTGTATATATCGTTTTGTATCCAGCAGATCGACAAAATGCGAAACCTGTCCAACACCCTGATACATGTCAATGTCCAGCTTCGGCTTTCCTGCCTTACCCCGTTTGGTGGTAATCAGCACGACACCGTTAGCACCACGCGAACCGTAGATAGAAGTTGCGTCCGCATCTTTCAAGACTTCAATGCTTTCAATATCATTTGGGTTGATTGCGCTTAACGGATTTCCCCCAGCGATCCCGCCACTGATTGCAGGTGAGTTAAGCGAAGACGATATGAATGGCACTCCATCAATCACGTATAGCGGCAGGTTACCGTTAGGTTTTCCGTCCGAACCATCACGCAAGCTGTTCTGTCCGCGAATCTGGATTTTAAGTCCGCCTCCAGGCATACCTGAGTTCTGCTGGATGTACACACCCGCCAGCCTACCTTGTAAAGCCTGAAGCGGATTGCTGATTGGTTGGCTTTGAATTTCTTTGGAGGTTACACGAGCGATATTTCCCGTCCGCTCCTGATCTTTTACTTCCCAATAACCGGCATTCACTACAACTTCGCCCAAGCTCAAAACATCTTCTGTCATAACAACATCTATAACCGTTCTTCCATTCACCGGAATTTCAAGTGACGCATAACCAATGAATGAAAAGATAAGTACATCATGATCGTCAGCGCCAAGACTGTATCGTCCTGCAGCATCTATCGTTGTGCCTGTTGATGTTCCTTTCACAATCACGTTTACACCTGCCATCGGAGTTTGCGAGGAGGCTTCCGTAACGATACCGGTTACCTGGATCAACGCACGATGTTGTGTGGAACCATTTGAGCCTTCGTGAATGGAGGACTGTTCCTTTTCACTTTCAGTGAATTTCTTAAGCGTGATGGCAGCTTCCTTTTCATGCACTTTGTACCGGATCTTGCGCGGAGTAAGCAACTCATCCAACACATCGCGAAGTGTTTTCTTCTCGATGGAAAGGAAAACATTCGGTTCCTCCTGAAACTGGTTGATGCTGTAGCCAAACTTCACTTTAGCTACTTGCTCTATTTCACCCAATGCTTTCTCAAAAGGTAAATCGGTTATGGTGATGGATATTTCTCTATCCAACACTTGTGCGTGGTTCGGATGGGCTAACGTTACTCCGCATAGGGTAATGGCTATTACTGCCTGAACCGCACATATTCTCATAACCGTCCAAAGTTTTGCGGTAAAACTTTTTTTCATAAATTGAATTGGTTTTGTTCTGTTTCTGTATCTGAAATAAGACAAAGCACCCTCGTACCCGCCTTTTGGTGGGCAAACTAAACCCGGGCAAGGGTTGTGTTTTGACTGAGGGACAAGCCTCACCTATGCTAAAAAGCTTCGGTGAGCGAACAGGAGTGGTCGAATCACTCCTGTTTCCATTTTATGTCGAGTCGAAAAGAATGGTAGTGTTCATGGTTAATCAGGTTTAGGTTCTTACTTACATCCTGTGCCGGTAATCGTTACCGTCTTGTCCTTTACCGAGTAGGTTACATCCAGGACCTCCGTGAACAACTGCAAGGATTTCTCCAACGACTGATCTGTAAAATCCATCGTGATCTTGCAATTGCGAATGCTCTTGTCGGAAAGTTTTATCGACACATTGAATTTGTTTTCGAGGCGGTCAACCACTTCGCCCATTCCCATGTTGGTGAACTGCATGTTGTAGTCTGTGTTCACGGTTATGGACGTGATCTCCTGTTGGCTTGCCGAGAGCTTTTCAAACTCTCCATTGCTTTTGTAAATGACTTTTTCCTGCGGCAGCACATCGATGCCTTCTGTGTTGGCAGACGAAGAGAGGTTTACTTTGCCGGTAAGCACAGTCAGTTCTACCTGCTCAACGCCTGTCTTAATACTGAAACTTGTACCCAACACTTTCACTTTTACATCACCGCATTGCACGATGAAGGGATGACTTTCGTCCTTCGCTACTTCGAATAACGCGTCCCCTTCGAATGTGGTATAGCGGGCTCCTTCATCCTGCTTTTCATAATACATGACTTTGCTTTCACCTCGGAGCCAAACCAGTGAACCGTCATTCAGAATGATCTTTTCGACACCATTCTTAGAAACCACTTCGAGTTGGTTGTCACGCGGGATTGCATAATACCAAACCACATACGATACAACTGATAAGATAAGAAGTGATGCCGCGATCCGGATCATCCATTGGTCGGGTCGTATTTTTCTTTTCGGCTTTAGCGCTGCCATGTCTTCAACGGTGGTGAGACTGCTGGTCAGCTTTTGGAAGATGCGGTCTTCTTCTTCTTTTGTCAGTTCCAGTTCAGTATTGTCTTCCGCGCCCATTGCGTCCAGCCACGCCTCTATCTTTACGCGTTCCTGGTCGGATACTTTCCCGGTAACGTAGCGCTCCATGAGCAGGTCAAAATCTGTTTTTTGCATGGCAACCATAGTTTTGTAACGTATCTACTAATTTAAGAAAAGGGATTGCCTCTTTATATTACAAAGTGACCGTATTCAGGGGTTCATATAGTGGAAGCGGCAGCCCTGCAAAGGAATTGCGAAAAAATATTACTCTGCGGGCTTGAAAATCTTGTCGTAAGAACCGCGCAGGTGGCCGAAGGCCTTGGAAATATAGAGCTGTACAGTGCCTTTATTGATGTTCATGCGCCTGGCAATCTCCCCATTGGACAGGTTCTCGGTAATGCGTAAACGGATGGCCTCCTGGCAACGGTCGGGTAAATCATGGATATGTTGGAGCAACAGGGCATGAATGGACTGGGGATCGTGTTGCTGTTTTACATCTATCGAGTCATATACGGCTTCAAACACCTGGTAATGTTCTGCAAACTTGCGCTTCACTTCACGATGGCTGAAATACCGGATCACCATGTAGCGCACCGATGTAAACAGGTAATGCCTGAGTGACGTGATTATCAATTCCTCCTTGCGCTTCCACAGCGACTCAAACACATCGTGCATCAGTTCTTCGCAATCTTCGCGCACCTTGATTTTTCTGAGCGCATAGCCAAAGAGTTCTTTCGCGTACCTCCGGTAAATCACTTCAAACGCTTGTTGATTGCCCTGCCTGAGCAGATCCACCAGTTCCGTATCCATATGGTTGTGATACGGATTCATGAAATGGAAAAGGTTGGTTGAAAACAAAAGTCCACGCCCCGATCAAAGGGCATGGACAACGTGGGCTCCTGACGTACACAACAAAATGAGGCTTCTAAGATATGGAAATTGGCGGTAAATAACTGATCCTTTTCGGAAGGAAAAGGCCGAACAGATGCCCGATGAAATC
>JBMOKS010000505.1:0-4009 GCA_049324355.1 Bacteroidota bacterium | reverse complement strand
CAATTTTCATTTTATTGAAAAGAATGCCAATCAAATTTCAACGGGGGTATTGGCCTAAACAACCGAATTTTGGCATAGTTTAGGCGTTTTTGCTATCTTTGATGATAACGCAATTTCTCCTTAATAGTAAGTCATGTCAAAGCTAAAAGTACTCAGAGAGGTTAATAACTACACCCAAGAATTCGTAGCAGAAACACTTGGCGTTGACCAAAGCACGTATTCAAAAATTGAAAGGAATCCGAAAAACCTAAAGGCGGAACAAGCGGAGAAGTTAGCCAAGCTCTATGATGTTGATGTTTCGGATATTATTTCTTCCGATATCACCATTTCCTTCTCGCATAATACAATCGACAAAGGTTTTATTCAAAATCATTTTGAGCAAAAAGGCATGCTCGACCAAATCCTTTCAGCCAAGAATGAAGAGATCAGGATTTTAATGGAACAGGTAGCTCATCTGAAAAAGCAGAATGACCAGCTTTTGAAGATGTTGGAGACGAAACGATGATTTATGTTCGTAATCCTCTTTCCATCCAAGTTAGTCCGACTATTAGGGTAATTTTTCTTCTGTTAGGCAAATGGAAATTTCCTAATGTTACTTATTGCGCCTTTCGGCAAGAAAGAGATAGGCCTGGAGTTTATGATGAATAAATAATTGCTGTCCGCTATCCGGAAACTTTTCATAATATGCCTCATCGGGCATTAGC
Organism: Bacteroidota bacterium; assembly: GCA_049324355.1. Lineage (GTDB taxonomy): Bacteria > Bacteroidota > Bacteroidia > Cytophagales > Cyclobacteriaceae > Chryseosolibacter. The sequence goes on along the minus strand of JBMOKS010000505.1, from coordinate 3,305 downwards.
ACAATAACATTCCCAACACGTACATAGTCATTGGAATGGAAATAACCCGGTGCTTTGAATTGGGGATATTGTTTCGTGACATATTTAGAGGTCATACGACCCAAATATTTTTCATACCGCTTCTGCGCTTTCCTGGTGTGCTTGGTCAACTGTGAATAGAGGTGTTTTACAAATAACCGTTTCGGAAATTTTTGTCTTTTAATAAGCTTTTCGGCATTCACAAACGGATTGGTTTTATTAAAGTCATTCACGGTCTGGATAGAAATGGGGGTTTCAGGAACCCAATCGGCCGCATTCACCACATTGAAAGACCAACCACCGGCAGTCTGGTTTTCAAATTCATATGCATAATACAAATTCCCTGGCTTGGGAGCTGCGCTGCAGTAAGTTTTGAACCTGATGTTATCTGGCAGTTTCCCGGATTCTACTAAGTGAAGAAGATGGGAAGTAAGTAAATAGGCAATAGCACCACCCTGGCTATGTCCAAGAATAATAAAATCTCTTATCCCGGATTGATAACAGGAATCTATTTTGGGTAATATATCAGAGGACAAAAATGCAGTGGCTACCAGCCAACCAACATGTACTGCGGCTTTGGGGTTTTTCGCAAGCTCATAACTAAAGGCTACGCTATCTGAAAGATTGATTACGCCTTTTGCAGGAACCATTGCCGCATAAAAGTTTGCCAGCCAGCTTGTGGCGTCTGCCGTTGTTCCGCGTAAGCTGATGACGGCTGTGGTATTATCGTGAGATGCATATAGTTCCCAGCTATTATCTAATCCAACCACAGGCGACCGGTATGTCTGTCGAAATGTTGTGGACTCATCAATTCCTTGGTAAAAAGTGGAGTCTCCCCATCTCGAGTATGCCTTTAACAATTCTGTGTATTCAGCCTTGTCAAAGCCCGCATTCATGCTTTGAGCGAATGTGAAGGTTTGAAGTCCACAAGCCAAAACGACAGATGAAATCTTAATGCTTTTCATAACGTTAAGTTACTTATTTAATAAGCCAATGTACGGCACCCTCCCGTATGATCTCCGCGATACGGTGGATCTCGTACCGTTTGTTCTCGGGAAGATGTGAAAGGGAGGTTTTCATACACTAAAACTTAAGGTTTCTTTTTGATTCTCTGAATACATCATCAAATTTTGGCAGGTCGTTCATTTGATTTTCCAGCTTACGCGCCCAGTCCTTTTTAAAGTTCCTTTCCTTCGCTATTACCTTTTCTTCCAGTTGCGCAGGAATGTGCTTTTTGTTGGTGGCTTTTCGCTCAAACTCCCCCTTATAATCTTTCGGTTTAAGGCCATCGTGCTCGGTCAGGTACCAAAAATCGTAAAGGTCTCGCGGCTCTGTACGCCCCATCATGGCAGCCATTTTTTCTACGAGCACTTCCGGAAGCGCATAACATTTCAACGAAAAAGAATCCGATGGTAAATCGGAATAGGTAATAATCAACGGCTTTGTTTCGATCTCAAATTCCAGCACTTCACCACGTGTGATGTCGATCTTAATGTCGCGGCTGTCGATGTTTGCCTGCAACGGCCCTGCGTAATTCACATAAAATACGAGACTTCCGCTTTCATGTTCACCATGCTCTTTCAACTTAATGGAGATGTTTGCTTCCTGTTTTGCAAAAGCATAGACCTTCTCAAACTCCTTGAGTAACCCCTCGTTCGTAATTTTCTCATCCAGTAAAGTGAAATCAAGGTCTTCGGAGAACCTGTAGTCCTCAAAGTAAATTTTCTTCAATACTGTTCCACCTTTAAATGCAAGATTCTTGAAGAGTAATTCATTCTTTGAGATACCATAAAGAATCCACGAAAGGACATAATCCTTTTCCACCTGGGTGTCTTTCAATTTATATTTTGCGGCTACTGCGCTCAGTTCTTTTGGGGTTATCATTTCAAGTAAAAATAGATGATTGAATATCGGAAAGCTCCATATTTTGGCGCACGTACCAGGTACTATTCATCTTTCCTTTTTGTTCGTACGAAGGATCCAAAAGGATATAGGTATGCGTTATCATGTCTCGCAGTTTACCGGATATAGGGTTGTTGATATTAAGTGACTCCAGGAGGAATCCCAGGCGTTTAATGACAGACTGAGCCTGGAAGCGTTCACAATAACTCAAAAGTTTGTGGTAATCAATTTTTTCCCTGGACTTGTAAAGCGCCTTAGCTATTTCACTAATGCCACCCGCATAGTCCGGCTTATACAGGCAGTCAATGAATGTCTTTTCAAGGTCAGAACAAATGGCCTTGTTGAAACTATCCACCCATAATGCCGTTGCCCCGAAGTAATGGTTACGGTTATGGTATATGAACTGAAATTTGTGTCCCTGGATTTTTATCGATGATGGCTTGATTTGTTTATTCACCACAATCTGTTCGCGAAATGAAGGCTGGGTGATCAGGCTATGAAGTTCCATCGCGCTGTAGTATCCCACATAGTATTCAGCATCTCCAACCAGGTATTTTGCCACCAGGTGGGTATTGGGGAAATAGGTGGCGGGATCCTGGTCGTAAGGAATGATCCAAAAAGCGCCCTCTTTAAGCCTAAGCAATAAACCCCGGTTGACCATATCGAAAATCAACTTTCTTGTCGCATTTGGAGTCGATTGCTTCATCAAAGAAATTGCTTCCTGCATTGAAAATGCAGGTTTATCCAGCTCATTAAAGTGCCTGATTACATCAGCAGCCTGTGTTCTAAGGGTTTTATCGTACGGTTTATTATGTTTCATATCCGTATAATTACTTTAAAAGTAATAATTAAGATACAAAATATAATTAAATTATGTTCCATATCCACTATTTTACTTTGAAAGTAATATATTGGCTATGAAATATAATACTTTTTTACTGGTTGAGCCCTCGATTTGGGAAGGCTTTCAGCAATAGTCCTTTTACACGGGTAATACCGGAAATCAATACCAGACTCATAAAATGACTAAACCTTATGAAGGTGGCGATACCTGAAAGGTTATCGGTAAACTATATCTCATACCGTTTAGAGACCTCGGAGGTCATTTCAAATATTTTCCACGATTCAGAATAGTGTGGCAAAAATTAGTCAACCCAAAAAACTTTCCACCATGCCACCATGAAGATAGATAGACTATATGTCTTGGCACATCAGGTCACTTATTAAATGTTAACAACCCATAGCGGAACATTCAGGGCCCATTGTTTTCGGGTGGCGAGCTATCTTTAAGGGGCTGAAGCCGTTCTCCTTCTACCGCTAAAATACTTCGATTGGGGGTTTCAACGCTGAAGACAGAGTTTGAGCGATTGATTGACTTGATCACT
>JBMOKS010000504.1:0-9545 GCA_049324355.1 Bacteroidota bacterium | reverse complement strand
GAGATATTGTATTTCGGCGATAGGCCGTAATCCGCGCAAAGCCAATCCTATACCCTGACCGATGATGGTACACTCGCGGATACCCGTATCGGTCACGCGAAGTTCGCCATGCTTTTGTTGCAACCCGGCAAATCCCTGATTCACATCGCCGATCCTGCCCACATCTTCACCGAAGGCAAGCACTCGGGCGTCGCGCGTGAGGGCTGCATCGAAGCACATCTGTAATACTTCGCGACCATCCACGATAGATGATGACTCAGAGTAGACCGGTGCGACGTGTTCGACTTTCAGCGCCGATTCTTCTGAATTGCTGTACAAATGAGAACTGTATCGGTCAGCGTTTTCAACCTCCGCGTCTTTGATCCAGCGTATCAGCTCCGATTTGGCGTCGATGTCCTCATGTCGCAACACTCTGAGGGCCTTCTTGGCAGCCTTCATGGTATCGAGGCGTGTGGGGTTGATGGTCTTGGTCAGTTCCAGGATGATTTCTTCGAGTTCACTGGCCTTCGTACTTTGCGACTGGGCCTGTGTTAAAATAGTGGCAACAACGTTCTGATCTTTTTTAATGTCATCCATGAAAGCTTTCCAGGCCAGATCTCTCGCCAGCTTCGCTGATTGTTTTGCTTCCTTTTCAATGGCATCAATTTCTTCAGGAAGGATCATCACCTCTTCGATGATCCACTCACGCATTTTTTTAATACAATCATACTCAGTTTCCCACGCCAGCCTTTCTTTTGACTTGTAACGCTCGTGCGAACCCGAAGTGGAGTGGCCCTGGGGCTGCGTCATTTCTTCAACGTGCACCAACACCGGCACATGCTGTTCGCGACAAATTCTTTCGGCGCGCTGATAAGTGTCAATCAGTCCTATGTAATCCCATCCTTTGGCAACCAGTATTTCGAAACCTCTTTCATTGTTATTGGTTCGTTGAAATCCGGCGAGGGCCTTAGATATGCTTCCTCTGGTTGTGTGATACTCTTGTGGTACGGAGATACCGTAGCCGTCGTCCCAAACAGACATGAGCATGGGCACTTGCAGAACTCCGGCTGCGTTCATGGATTCGAAGAACATGCCCTCGGAAGTAGAGGCGTTGCCGATGGTACCAAAAGCAATTTCGTTTCCGCTAACGGAAAGATTCGTATATGATTTTAGTTGCGGATTGTGCCTGAATATTTTCGACGCATACGCTAATCCGAGTAAGCGCGGCATTTGTCCGGCGGTTGGCGAAATGTCTGCGCTGCTGTTTTTGAGCTGGGTCAGGTTTTTCAATTTTCCGTTCTCATCAAGCATGCGGGTAGCGTAGTGGCCATTCATGAGGCGGCCTGCCGAGGCGGGATCGGCTTCTACGTCGGTGTGTGCGTACAACTGTGCGAAATATTGCTGTACGGTAAGTTCGCCGATGGCAAACATAAAAGTCTGATCACGATAATAACCGGAACGGAAATCGCCTGGTTGAAACACTTTTGCCATGGCGATCTGAGCAACTTCTTTTCCGTCGCCGAAAATGCCAAATTTGGCCTTCCCCATGAAAACTTCCTTGCGACCAATAACGCTGGCCTCACGGCTTTCTACCGCCAGACGATAATCAGCAAGGATCTCCTTCAGTTTGGTCTGGGAGAATTTGGCTTTCGCTTCTTTCGTAATGCTCAATGTTTTGAAATTGAATCGTGAATAACTGACAACTGTTAGGTTCAAAAATAGACATTACCAACTACCTTTCAAAAGTGAATTTAAAACACCGAATTTTAATTTGGCTATTTTTAAAACATCGAAATATAAATCAGGTTGAATTCAAATAAACCAGCATTTATTTTGAAGTTTTTACTTCATGACGGTGTTCTCAATATCGTACCACTAAAATTATATATTTGCTGCCTCTAAAACGTTTGAAAACATGATTATAGGTGTTCCTAAAGAAATTAAGAATAACGAAAACCGCGTGGCGCTAACCCCTGCAGGCACGCAAGAATTGGTAAAGCGCGGCCATACGGTTTATGTTCAAACCACGGCCGGTGTTGGAAGTGGTTTCAGCGATGAGCAGTACGGTGCAGCAGGCGCTAAAATGATCGCAAGTGCAGCAGAAATTTTCAGTCTCGCCGAAATGATCATTAAAGTAAAGGAGCCTATTGAACAGGAATATAAACTCATCAAAAGAGATCAGCTTGTTTTCACGTATTTCCATTTCGCGTCTTACGAGCCTCTCGCCAAAGCGATGGTTGCCAGCGGTGCGGTATGTTTGGCTTACGAAACGGTTGAGCGCGTAGATGGAAGTCTTCCGCTGCTGATCCCGATGTCTGAAGTGGCGGGAAGAATGTCGATCCAGGAAGGCGCCAAATATCTCGAAAAGCCTCTGAAAGGACGTGGTATTTTATTAGGCGGCGTTCCCGGTGTGAAGCCCGCCAAAGTATTGATCCTCGGTGGCGGTGTTGTGGGTACCAATGCAGCTAAGATTGCTGCCGGTATGGGCGCGGATGTTACCATCATGGACGTAAACCTCAACCGCCTTCGCTACCTCGATGATGTGATGCCGAAAAATGTACACACCATGGTGTCTAATGAATATAGCATCCGCGAAATGGTGAAAGATCATGATCTTATTATCGGTGGTGTGTTGATCCCGGGAGCAAAAGCTCCTAAACTCATCACACGCGATATGCTGAAGACCATGCGCCCCGGTACCGTGCTGGTTGATGTGGCGGTAGACCAGGGTGGATGTATCGAAACCTGTACGCCAACAACCCACGAAGATCCTACTTTCATTATCGACGATGTGGTTCACTATTGTGTAGCCAATATGCCTGGGGCAGTGCCTTATACTTCAACATTAGCCCTGACCAACGCGACGCTTCCCTATGCGATCAGACTCGCTAATCAAGGCTGGAAGAAAGCTTGCCAGGAAAGCGCTGAGCTTCGCAACGGCTTGAACGTCATCCAGGGTGAGGTTGTATACAAGGCCGTGGCCGATGCCTTTTCGCTGCCTTATACCGATGTAAAGAAATTCTTGTAATTACTGTTAACTGATTTCTATAATCGAAATGCCATGTTAATCCATGGCATTTTTTTTATTCGCTATCGTAGTCTGGAAGGGAAGTAAGTATTGTGGTGTTGCCATGCTCCCAGTTTATTTCGGAGCAGAGATGGATAAGTCCGTTGGTCACCGCAATGTATTTTGCTTTTAGCGTGTTGTTGTAGACTGCTGCCTGCAACAATGAAGATTCTGACAACTTGAGGTTCGGTGATTTACACTCTACGATCATCCATGGTTTTCCGGTACGATCGAACACTACGATGTCCGAGCGCTTTTGAAGTTGGTTGTACACGAGCCCTCCTTCTACCCTCATTAACGCAGCGGGGTATTTCAGTTTACTCACCAGGTAATGAATAAAATGCTGGCGCACCCATTCTTCGGGTGTAAGGACAATGAATTTTTTTCTTATGCCGTCAAAAATCCATACTTTTCCGTCTGCTTTTTTGAGCTTGTACTCGAATTCCGGAAGGTTGAGCTTGTACATATCCGGCGACAAAATAGGCTAATTCTATGAAGACAAAACAGGAAATTGTTGAGAACTGGTTACCCCGATACACCGGGCAGGCATTGGATCAATTTGGCCAATACATTTTGCTGACCAACTTCGATAACTATGTGAAGATGTTTGCTGAGTGGCATAGTGTACCCATTATTGGACTAGACAGGCCTATGCGCTGTGCAACAGCTGAAGGGATCACCATCATCAATTTTGGCATGGGAAGTCCGAACGCCGCTACGGTTATGGACTGCCTGAGTGCTATTGCACCGAAAGCAGCGTTGTTTCTGGGAAAATGCGGTGGACTTAAAAAGAAAAATGACATCGGCGACCTGATCCTTCCTATTGCAGCCATCCGTGGCGAAGGTACTTCAAACGACTACTTTCCGCCCGAAGTTCCAGCGCTTCCGGCCTTTGCACTGCAGAAAGCGATTTCCACCACTATTCGCGACTATGGTCATGATTATTGGTCGGGCACCGTTTACACCACCAACCGAAGAGTCTGGGAGTGGGATGAAGAATTTAAAGCTTATTTGCGCAAGATCAGAGCCCAGGCCATCGATATGGAGACAGCAACCATTTTTTCGACTGCATTCCACAACAAGATACCGGCGGGAGCTCTACTACTCGTCTCCGATCAACCTATGGTGCCCGAAGGTGTAAAAACCGAAAAGAGCGACCTTACCGTAACGCAACGATTTGTCGAACGTCATCTTAAAGTGGGTATCGATTCGCTGAAGCAGCTGATCAACAATGGTATGACTGTGAAGCATCTGCGATATTAAGATCTTAGTTCCAACAGAATTCCGGAAATGTGATCGTCGAGTTTTTGGTCGTAGTCGTAACCTAACACACGTCCTGTCTCCGACGCAACCTCTCGATAAAGTTCTGCGGTTTTGCGCAGTGCTTGTAACATGTCGGCGCGGTCAAAATTACCAAAGCAAGCCTGTAGTTTTTCGCGAATCTTTGGCGCGGTAAAGGCAAACATATCTTTTCCTTCTGCCCGGGGGTTAAAATTCCATCCGTGTTGTGAGCCATATCTCCAGTGGATCATCTGCAGCAAAAACTGCTTGGCATCCCAGTCCCTGCCCTTGGCTGTCCATAAGTCACCCCGGTCGAGATATTTCACAACATGAAATACCTCAAACCAAAATTCATTGACGTTCCTTTTGTATTCAGCTTCATCCGGTTCTTCCATGATAAACCCGGAATAGGTTGGCTTGGGCATTCCAGACAGAATTCCATTTTTATCGAGTAGTATTTCATAACCAAGGTTTAGACCATCGGGCAACTCTTTTGTTTCGGCGATCGCGCGGATCAGGGCCTCCGGATAAAATGCAAAGTCAACCTTAAACTTTTGTGAGAAGATGGCCAGCCGGGTAGGAATGACGAAGTTCAACATTTCAAACCGATCGTGAATGCACACCCAGCACTCCGGAAACTGTTTTAACCATTGGTCGTCGTCTAAAAATCTAAAGTCGCCAACCACAAGGGCTATGTCGTAATCAGACCATGGGTCTACAGCTTCCGCCCGGCCTACACGCGAGCCCGTGAGCATCGCGGCGTGAATATTTTCACGTTGCTTCGCCCACGAGATAATGGTTTCAAGTTTCACGATTGTATCTTTTCCTTAAAAATACTCTTCCGTAGAAAGATGACGAAGGATCTTATTTCGGTTAGGCCGCTGCCGGCTTCTGAATGTTTGGGGATCTGACCGTCAGTAGTATTAAAATTCCAATGATAAAGTATACGCCAAGCGCCAGTGCACTGTAACGCATGCTGCCGGTGATCTGGTCGATCAGGCCGTAAGAGAAAGTTCCAAACACAATAGACAGATTATAAGTCACGTCGTAAAAGCTGAAATAAGATGCGTGGTCAACTGTGTTGGGTGGAATCAATTTTGAATACGTGGCGCGCGACAACGATTGGATACCTCCCATGATCAATCCCACGACAAAGGCCAGTGCATAAAATTGGGTCTCGGTTCCGATAAAATAAGCGGCAATGCAAATGCCGATCCAGGTCGTGATCATGACCATGAGCGAAGACCGATTCCCCCACGCGTGCGATAAACGTGAAAATAATCCTGCGCCAACAGCGCCAACCAGTTGGATAATGACGACGGTTTTAATCAAGCTGTCGCTTTCCAATTTCAACACGTCTGTGCCAAATAAGGTAGCCAGGTACATAACGGTTTGCACACCCATGTTGTAAAAGAAGAAAGCCCACAGGTAACGTTTCAGGTCAGGCTGCTCGGCTAAACTTTTCCAAACCTTGCGAAGTTCTTGGTAGCCTTTTGTCCAAATATTACCAGAGGGTTTCTGATTATACGGGTTTTCCGGCAAAAGGCTGAATGGGATAAGAGAGAACCCGATCCACCAGAGGCCTACCAGTAAAAACGAAACCCTGGTCGCAAGCCCCTCGCTGGCAAGTCCGAATGCTTCGTGGTTCATGATCACCACCACGCAGATGACCATCAGGATCACGCTGCCATAGTAACCCATAGAATAACCCCTGGCGCTTGTCGCATCGTAGCGGTCTTCCGTGACGATCTCCGGCAAAAAGGCATCGTAGAAAACAAGGCTTCCGGAGTAACCGATGCTGGCGAGAATAGAACAGCCTATACCCCATTCCAGCGTGTTAATATCTTCGAAGAAATAGAGACCCATGCACGACAAAGCGCCGAGCCAAACGAAAAATTTCATGAAAGCTTTTTTATTGCCTGTGTAATCCGCCGCGCCCGATAACAGGGGCAACATGACGGCAACGATCAAAAATGAAAACGACAGCGCATAGGAGTATAGTACAGAGTTTTGAATGGTAAATCCCAGGAACTGAACCTGGTCGCTGCCGTTGGTCACAGCCACTGCTTTGTAATAGATTGGAAAAATAGCCGTAGTGATTACCAGCGAGTAAACAGAATTGGCCCAGTCGTACATATACCAGGCGCGCACTGTCTTGGGGTTGTTAAGCATAGCCACGCTTACGCCATTCATAAGCAATAAATTAGGCAGCAATATAAAGATTCAGCCTGAATTTATATTCAGTGCCGTCATACCCGCTTTACCGGTACAAATCAGGTCGATCAGATTGCCCCCGTGGCCCTGGGTGCCATGGTTTGCTTGTATTGCATCTCCTGAGGAAAGTCTCCTTTTGTGGCAATCATTTTAGAATGCGATCCGCAGATATTCGCCATAGATTCAAGCGCATTTTCGGTGAAGCCGCTTTTTGGATAGGCGCAGTAGAGTGAAATGGATTCTGTCTTAAGAAAATCATTCCAGAGATGTTCGAGCCTCACCGTAGCGCCGGCATGGCCCTGCGACCACAAGATTGCCACCATTTCTCCAAAGGCGCGCACTGGTCGCTTTTGCTTGCGGCCGCGGGCAACAAGACTTCCTATCACGTGTCGAAAAAGATTTTCGTCGGGCCATCCGTTGATCATAAACTCACTCAGGGTTTCTTCTGCATCGAGCGGAATATACTGGCCGTGAAGACTCAGTCCGAATACATCAAAACCGCCGGCACGGAGACGTTCATTTAAAACCTTGAGATGTGGCGTGGTTCCGATAGTGATTACGCATTCACCTGCACGAAGGCCGTCGCTTACAAATCCATATAACAGGTCGATAAATGCCTCGTCATTTTCGTAGATTTGAAGGACATGTTCGCAAGGGGCAATTTCTCCCCAGAACACCTGGGTCGATGCATTCTGCCAATCATTCATTTCGGGATCCTTCCCGCCATTTATTTTCGTCAAATTCATAGTGATTTTTTTAACTACACACTCATTTTGACTCACACTCATTTTGACTTCACACTCATTTTTCGATTCAACCACACAAAACCTAATAAGGCTTCGTGAAATTAATTCGTCTTAAATCGAACATCAGAGTTTACAAAAGGAGTTGAATACCTCCTCGCCATAGCACAGTTCGAGTCGCCATTTATAAAAAAAGTATGCCATTGCATTTTTTTTGTGAGCAGTGGCGACTTGTCAAAAAGAGAATACGCGAATCGGTAGCGCAAAAAATTTCTATTGAAGGATTTCTTCGAGTTTATAAAATATCTTTAAACCGAGTTGTTTAGCGATTCGTACGTCCTGGTCGGCACCGTTCGATTCGCCTTCCAGCCTTAACACAGCATCGCATTTGGTAAGCAACCTTTCGGCGATGGGATACGCTATTTCGTTATAAGGTTCGTCGCCTGGTTTGTGTGATCCGGCCGCACGCATCAGCGGAAGTGCCACCCACTCGCCAATCATGGGAATGTGACCGGCGCGGAATAATGGCAGCGCCACCGCTTCAAGTTTCCTGAGATTTTTTTCCATAAGCTCCGGATCGTCGTTAGTACCGCTCCGGTAGGGACCGGCAATGAGTATGAGCATAGTGCGAATGTTTAAATGTTTCTCAAAGAAAACCGGCAATCGACGTATGTCAACTTAATGTAGATTAAGAATTTATTTTTTTTTGCGAAGCACGCTTAAAAACTCGGGCGTAATGCCTAGATATGAAGCAATTTGTTTGAGGGGCACCCGCTGCGCAAACTGTGGATATCTCTTTAAAAAGTTTCGATGTCTTTCCTCGGCCGTCATTGACAAGCATTCGACTACGCGCTGCTGTTCGCGGATATAGGCATTTTGCAGGATGATTCGAAAGAAGCGTTCGAATTTTGGCACGCGCAGGTAGAGTTTGTCCAGATCGGCTTTTTGCAATTGAAGTACGGTGCTGTCCTCGAGCGCGTCGATATTCAATACGGCTGGCTTCTGCTGGATAAAAGCGTACATATCGGTAATCCACCAATCCTGGATAGCAAACATGATAGTCTTTTCATTGCCGTCGCGGTCTCTGTAAAACGCACGCAGCGTTCCGGCCTGAACATAGTGGACCATATCACAAGGTTTACCTTCCAGCTGCAAGATCTCCTTTCGACAGATCTCCCGCCGTGTCAGTAACGAAATGAAATGATCGACTTCGGCTTGATCCAGCGACACATGTTTGGCAATATTCCGCAGAATGCCTGAACCGTCCATAGGTTAATTAAATCGGTAACTTGGATAGACACCAACTAATGTCTGAAGGTTGGAAAGACACACATCAAAATGAAATAAGGGTTAAGACAAATGAATTTCACGACACACGGCAGAATGGGTGCATCATTCCCATGAACCATGATTTAAGCCATCGATTAATATCTTTTCTTCATCCACGGAAACATATTGGGCTTCTTGCCAGAGGCATGCTATCTTACAAAAAAAACTTTTACCGGAAATGAAAAGAAACCTTTGCGTATTGGCTGTGTTATGGCTGTTAACCTCATGCTTACCCACAACAAACAATGAACGTTGGGTGGCTGGCGCACCTGCCGGCGACCAGTACTGCACAATCGATAGAACAGGAACTACCATCATTCCCAACGGGCGACTCATCATTCCGGCGGGTAAACAAATTACCATCGCTCCACACCCCTTTGGCCTGGTACTCAGTCCGGACGGAAAAACAATTGTGACCTCGAATTCCGGTACAGGACCATTTTCGGTATCGATCATCAGTAATTTCAACGATGCCAGTCCTATTGTAAAACAAATTCCCGAAGGTGTCAAACCAGATGAAGGACTGCTCGAAGCCGTATTTATGGGGCTTGCTGTGGGGAGCGACAATCGTACGGTGTACGCCGCCGGCGGGCAGGAAAATAAAATTCACATTTTCGATCTTCAGACTGGGAAGAAGCTCAGTGAAATTGACTGCAACAAATCGTTCGATGGAGCAGATTATAGCGATGGTTACATCGGCGACCTCGTGTTGTCGAACGATGGCACCCGGTTGTATGCCGTGGATCAGATCGGCTTTAGAATGATCGTGGTTGATACCCGGACAAATACCGTTGTTCAAAACGTAAAAACCGGTCGTTATCCCTTTGGCATCGCCTTGTCGCCCGACCAGAAGACGGTGTATGTAGCTAACATTGGCATGTTTGAATACAGCTACATTAAGACCCTCGATAAAAAACGCCTGAAAGAAACGG
>JBMOKS010000503.1:0-9554 GCA_049324355.1 Bacteroidota bacterium | reverse complement strand
TCCTTTTGGTGGGCGACAAAACTACTATTCTCCCGGGAATACAGAAGTTTGGTTATGAGGTCGTCGAGCTCAACGTCGATGGAAAAAAGATTGGAGTGATCAACTAAGCGCTAAGTATAAGATCTAAAAAAAGGTCGGCCTCGTTCATGCGGTGGGGCCGACGGGTTGACTGTTGCACAAGGAAGTGCCGATTTCATCTGTGATAATGAAACGTACGCGTGATCAAACACTCGCATTCGCCTGACGTGGCTCGGGTAAGACTCGTTTGGGTGTAAACCCGAAAATTTGTCTTGCCCCAAATCCAGGACTTGATTCGATAAACCGTGTGGTACTGTCATTTTTTAAAAGCAAAACAAGCCGATTGAAGTCAGCAGAAGCCATTTTTTGCCAGTGTGCTGGTTTCGCGGATTGGGTAGCTTTTCAGTTTTGATTCCATATTCTCAAACTAGGAATATTAAAGGCGATGAAACGCTTATTCAGCGCGTTTTAGGGCCACGGTCCGTCTGGCATAATTATCACTTTATCTGTTGCAAAAATAACCGAGTGAGTATGCGTAAGTCAGTGATAGCAATTTTCGAAGACGACAAAGTGAATCGTTTCATCTATAAGAAGATCTTCGAACAAATGGAAGATAAGATCGAAGGTTATGTGTTTGAAACCCCCGAGAAAGGTTTCGCGGTAGCCAAAGAGGTCGAGTTTGACGTAGTGTTTATCGAGATCCATTACCGAGGTGAGAACTTTGGCGGAATACCTATCCTGGAGGAGCTGAAGAAGGTTTCAAGCCGTGAAATGATTGCCATTGCCACAACATCGTTGCTACAGGACGGCGACCTAGAAAAGATTATTCCTTCTGGTTTTACCATGTGTATGGAAAAACCGATGGCCTTTCAGAAATTATTTCATTAACCGAGTCCACTACTTATTACTCAGGAATCGACGGGACTAATCAATGCGGTAGAATTACCAGCATAACTGACGAAGATAATCCAGCAGCGCTGACAAGAAAAGGGCAAGTGTCATTTCAATGTGATGAGTAAATCAGTCGAGCACCATGACTTCAATTGCCACTACAGGAACGGCGATATCGTACGATATCAAAATCTAGTCATACCCGTAAATTCTTAAGCGATCGGCATAGCAATCGTTGAACGTCAGGCCCGTCACACGCGATCGAAAGAAAAAAGCGCCACATCTTTGCATCTTTTTCCCAATAAGATGTTAGTAAGTATTTCTGCAGCGATAAGGCTGAATGTAATTCCGTTTCCACCAAAACCCAGCGCATAGTAGGTGTGTGCGTTCGATGGATAAGCGCCGATGAAAGGAAGTCCGTCAGGGGTAGAACCGAACGTTCCCGTCCAACTGAATTCAGGTTTGAACACCGTGGCTGGAAAAAGTTTATTAAAATCTTTAGCCAAATGCTTGGCTTTGGCCGCGATCAGTTTATCCCTTCGCGTGGGATTAAAGAAATCCTCATCTCTTCCGCCGATGAGGATGCGTCCATCCTCCGATTTTCGAAAATAGAGGTAAGGCTTAGCGGTATTCCAAAACAGTGTTCGCGAATTCCACAGGTCGTGGTATTCGGGCATGTGCTCGCTGATTGTAGCGTAAGTCGAATGGAGCTTTACGATCTTCTTTTTAAGAAACGTTGTTACTTCGTAGCCAGTGGCGTTGATCAGTTTTTTTGCCTGAAGGCTAAACCCATCTGAAGTCTTCAGCGTGACGCTACGACGATGACGAACGACCTTTCCAATAAAAGTGCGATCAAATACTTTTAATCCGTTTTTAATGCCATGTTGGAGAAGGAGATGCGTTAAGATATATGCATCTACATGTGCGCCATGATCTGAGAGGATGGCACTGGGAGCTGAGAACCCGAATCTTTTTTCGATGTCACCTTGCCCAAGCAGCATTACACAGAGCCCCATTGACTTACGCAATTCATACTCTTGTTGTAAAAAACCAGCGTCCTTTTTGAACGCGGCGAAATACAGGCTTTGGCAAAACTCAAAATCAGGAACGCCAACACGTTTTGAAACTTGTGCTAGTTTTTCGATTGCCTCTCGGCAGAGGTGGTAGGCTCTCACAGCGTGCCTTTTCCCTCGCAATGTAATAAGATCGGCCAGCGATACATCGATCTCGTATTGCAGTAGAGACGTGCTGGCGCAGGTGCTTCCCAATCCAATGGTGCGACCGTCTACCAAAATGCATTCGATGCCTGCCAGGGTAAGGTAATGGGCGGTGAGGGCACCCGAAATGCCACCACCGATGATTACGACATCAGCCTGTATTGACTTTGCAAGTTTTGGATATTGGAACGGAAGACCATGATGGATCAATGAAAATGGGAGGCCGGAATGGAGATCCATAAATTAAAGATTCACTGTGGAAAAATATGTACAGGGAAGCGTCTGTATTGATCTTCGCATGGAGCAGGGTCTATGGGCAGGATAATTGAGTGAAACATATTATCAAACATTACCATGATGATCTCGCGAGACGGAGCAAGAACGAGTTTATGGCAGGCCGGGACAGACGCGTACATTTCTCGCAACAAACATACCCTTGCGCAGGTGCACGACGTGGCCATCGTCGGCGGTGGCATTACCGGGCTTACATTGGGAGTACTGCTGCAGCTACTCGGAAAAAAATGCGTCGTGCTGGAAGCGAATAACATTGGTTTTGGAACCACCGGCGGCACTACCGCGCACTTAAATACAATATTGGACACCCCGTATACAACCATCATTAAGAATTTCGGAAAAAAGAATGCGCAGCTGCTGGCACAATCTGTGCGGGCGGCGATCGAGCTGGTGAAGCACAACATCCACGAATATGGCATAGACTGTGGATTTGAAGAAACACCTGCTTATCTGTTCGCGCAGACGCTGGATCAGCAGCAAGCGCTAACGGATATCTATGAGGCTTGTACAGACGTTGGGGTGGCAAGTCACTTCATTCAAACTCTTCCCATTGCCATACCTCATAACAAAGTGATGCTGGTGGAGCGCCAAGGAAAATTCCATCCGTTGCGTTACGTTTATGGCTTGGCACACGCCTTCGAAGACGCCGGTGGTACGATTGTGCAATCATGCCGCGTGCAGGGAGCAATTGATAAGGCAGGAACTGTCTCCATTGAAACGACGATGGGTTCATTTAAGGCACATGCCCTTGTTTATGCCACCCATATACCTCCCGGCGTTAACATCCTTCACTTGCGATGCCCCGCTTACCGCAGTTACGCCATGGCCGTGAAATTAGCCAACAACAATTATCCCGATGGACTGATCTACGACATGTTCGATCCCTATCACTATTATCGAACCCAAGAGATTGACGGAGAAAATTTTCTTATCGTTGGGGGCGAAGATCATAAAACAGGCGAAGAAATCAATACCAATGGCTGTTTTCTAAAGTTGGAGAGCCACGTCAGATCATATTTCGAAGTAAGTGAAATTGTTCATCAATGGTCATCACAGTATTTTGATCCGGTAGATGGTATTCCATATATCGGGCATCTGCCCATGCAGCCAGAAAATATGTATGTGGCTACCGGATTTGGAGGCAACGGCATTACCTATAGTCACGTTGCCGCTCTTGTACTCAAGAGCTTGTTGTTAAATGAAGACAGTATTTATATTGATCTTTTTAATCCAGGCCGTGTAAAACCTGTTGCCGGGTTTACAGAGTTTACCAAACACAATGCAGATGTGGCCAAAAATGTTATAAGGAAATTATTGGGTAAAGAAAAACTGGAGACATTGGCCGATATGGCTCGCGGCGAAGGCAAGATCGTGCAATACGAGGGACACACGCTGGCGATATACAGAGATGAGCATGGCGGGTTACATGCGATCGACCCTTACTGTCAGCATATGGGATGTTCGGTAATGTGGAACGCCGCGGAGCGTTCGTGGGATTGCCCTTGTCATGGAGCGCGTTATTCGGTTGATGGAAAATTTCTGACGGGTCCTGCCAACGGTGATCTGGAAGAAATTGTGCTCAGAACGTTGATTGAAAAATAAAAGAGCAAAACCTTCGATACCCAACCTAAATATGGCTCTCCGGCTCTGCTCTCGGAGGTCGGCACTTTCAAAGGTAGTATCAACTCCGGAAACGTAATTTCAGTTTATAAGAAATATGAAAATAAAAGTCACTATCTAATTGTGATATGGTCAGTAAGCAGCAAGAGTTTGCAGTTTTATTCATAAGGGTTGTCTTCAATTTGAAAATGAAGTAAGCGCAGAAGTGTTTGCTTGTGGGCGAGCGGCATGAGGTGAAGGGCTATGACCAACCAGAAATAGAGATAAAGTTTGTCCCACGATTGGTTTAGGGGCGTAAATTCTACATTTTTCCCTGCGACCGTCATGACTTCGCAGACTTTCCTCAGGGCACCGGAATTTCCGGCAGTTACATCACACTAAAAACAAGCTGCCGTGGAAAATCATAAGTTAAGAATAGCCCAAGTAGCGCCATTATACGAAAGTGTGCCACCTAAATTTTATGGAGGCACCGAACGGGTGGTATCTTACCTTACCGAAGCATTGGTAAATCAAGGTCATCAGGTAACGTTGTTTGCCAGTGGAGACTCCGTTACAAGCGCCCGATTGGTTGCCGCTTCACAAAAGTCCTTGCGGCTAGATGAGCATTGTATAGACGGACTAGCCCCACATATTACGATGTTACAAATGGTTCAAAATGAAATTGAAAACTTTGATATCATACACTATCATGTAGACTATTTACATTTCACCGTATCAAAAATTTCTTCCACACCTCAGCTCACAACCTTGCATGGAAAACTTACCATACCCGAACTTCAATCCTTGTATGCCCAGTACACCGATATGCCGCTGGTTTCCATTTCAAATGCACAGAGAAAGCCCCTATCGAACGTAAACTGGATCAAGACGGTGCACCATGGCATACCACAGGATTTATTTTCGATGCAACCGGGCAAAGGCAAATATCTGGCATTCCTGGGCAGAGTATCTCCCGAGAAAGGGCTCGATCGTGCCATTGAAGTAGCTATGCGATGTGACATCCCTTTAAAAATTGCCGCTAAAATTGATAAGGTTGATCAGCCTTATTATGAGGCGCATATTAAAAAATATGTGGGCCATCCGCTAGTAGAGTTTGTGGGTGAGATCGGCGAATCAGAAAAGAATACATTTCTGGGCGAAGCTCTGGCACTGCTCTTCCTCATCGATTGGCCCGAGCCTTTCGGCCTTGTGATGATAGAGTCACTGGCTTGCGGCACGCCGATAATTGCTTATAGCAACGGTAGTGTCCCGGAGATTATCAGTCATGGAAAAACTGGCTTCATTGTTTCTTCGCAGCAGGAAGCGGTCGAGGCGGTGAAAAACATTTCATCGATTAGTAGACGGGCATGCAGAGCCTATTTTGATGAACGATTTACCGTGCAGCGCATGGCCTCTGAATATATTGAAGCTTATCATCGTGTCATGCAATCCAAGCCATCGAAGCAGGTTGGGCGGTGGGCACCGGTTAGCGCAGAAGAGCCAAGAAAAGTAAAAGAGCCTGGCGTGAGGGAGGGAGAAGAATTTGAAGGACGCGGTGAAGATGGTTATGACTTAAAAATTTTGCGCGCATGAATTATATCGAAGTTGAAAATCAATACTATATCCTGGCTACATCATCGTTTGCCGACCATCGCACGATGGTACTTAAGCAGGGCGATACCTTTGCCATATTTGACTGGTATGGCGATATTTTGCAGATCGGGTCAGGTGCACAAGGTATTTTTCATATGGACACCAGGTATTTATCGCGTATGGAACTTACCATGAACGGCCGCAGACCTTTGTTGCTCAGTTCGAGCCCACGCGAAGACAATCAAATGTTGATGGTGGACCTCACCAATCCCGATCTGAAGGACGAAAACGGTGCTATCGTTTATCGCGATACAATTCATGTTTTGCGGTCAAAATTCCTATGGCGGTCTGCATATTATGAAAAGATAAAAGTGCTCAATTTCGGCCTCGAGCCAATCCGGTTTACGGTGGAGATCAAATTCGAAGCAGACTTTATCGATATTTTTGAAGTCAGGGGATCCTCACGGGCCAGGAGAGGAGAACGGTTTCCGGTGCAGCATGGTGAAGATACCGTAATGTTTTCTTACCGCGGCCTCGATGAACTCATGCGCAAAACAGTCATCGCATTCCACCCGAGACCTAACGATGTGAAGGGTAACATTGTGACGTACGACTTCCACCTGAAACCCAAACAGGAGATCGAGATCGAAGTTAACATGGCTCTCTTATACGGTGATAAAAAAACCATGGTCAAAACTTTTGACGAAGCCCGCACGGAAATGAACCGGCACATGGATCGGGTAGGCAGGTATTGTGCAGAAATTTTTACATCCAATGAACAGTTCAACGACTGGGTAAATCGCTCCAAGTCTGACCTCATCACCATGACAACCACGACTGCTTATGGTTTGTATCCGTACGCCGGCGTCCCCTGGTTCAGTACACCGTTTGGACGCGATGGTATTATCACCGCGTTGGAATGCCTTTGGGTTGAACCCGAGTTGGCCAAAGGTGTGCTGCGTTATTTGGCCAAAACGCAGGCACACGACTTCGATGATTTTCAGGATGCCGAGCCTGGTAAGATATTTCATGAAACCCGGGGAGGTGAAATGTCGGCTATGGGAGAGGTGCCATTCAGGTTATACTACGGCACCATCGACGCCACGCCGATGTTTGTCAGCCTGGCAGGTGCCTACCTCGATCGCACCAATGATTTGGCAACGATCAAAGAAATTTGGCCGAACATTGAGAAAGCCCTGTATTGGATCGACCACTACGGAGACATTGACGGCGATGGTTTTGTGGAGTATAAAACCAAATCGTCGAAGGGGTTGATCAACCAGGGCTGGAAAGATTCGCAGGATGCTATTTTTTACGAAGACGGCAGATTGGCGCAAGATCCCATTGCACTATGCGAAGTTCAGGGATATGTATACGACGCCAAGGTAAAAGCTTCGGAAATGGCGCGCAGGCTTCAGCTGATGGAAGCCGCAGAACGTCTCGAGCGTGAAGCGATCATATTAAAAGAAAACTTCAACGATCAATTTTGGTCGGAGAGTAAAAACACCTATGTGCTGGCGCTGGACGGGCATAAAAGACCATGCAATGTGCTATCCTCCAACGCCGGCCAATGTCTTTTTTCGGGCATTGCTACACCGGAACGGGCGCGACAGGTAGCCAGAAATTTAATAGGCGAGCAGATGTTTTCAGGGTGGGGCATCCGCACGATCGCAGCTAACGAAGCACGGTATAATCCTATGTCGTACCACAACGGATCGATTTGGCCACATGACAATGCGTTGATTGCCTATGGTTTTTCCCGGTACAACCTTCAGGTCGAAGTCGCACATGTTGTCACCGGCATCTTCGATTCGGCGATCTTTACCGAAGGGCAGCGATTGCCCGAACTTTTCTGTGGCTTCGAGCGCCGAAAAGGTCAGGCGCCCACATCGTATCCGGTGGCTTGTTCTCCTCAAGCGTGGTCGGTTGGTGCAGTGTTTATGATGCTGCAAGCGTGCCTGGGGTTGAAAATTGATGCGGCAGCCAACAAGATCACGTTTTGTCACCCGATATTACCGGCCGGACTTCAAGAGATCACCATTACCAACTTGCGACTAAACGGAAGACAGATCATCCTCCAGGTTAGAAAAGGAAAAGAAGGTATCGATGTCATCCAACTGAGCCACGAGTCTGACGTAGTGATCGAAGTGCATAACCAGCAGCTATCTACGATAGAACCGATGCCATTGGTCTCCAGTCATTAGTCCCGCTCCGATGTTAGACATACAGGCTTTGCACGTATAGATTATTGTATAAATTCAAGAGTAGGATTGGAGTCTCAATTGAGGTCGCACCGCCCGATCACTGCTCGGTCATGCGTGCAGTTTGAGAAAGACGATGGGCAGCGCCCGGCCATGAGCACACCAGGAGATCGGTGGCGACACGCCTATCCGGCTGCTTCCCGGGACTTCCGAAAGGCATGAGCTTTCCTCGTTGATCATGAACTCCACCCGTTAGACCTTAAACTTCTTTTGAAAAACCAAATTCAATTCGTAATTAGAAATTCGAAACTAGAAATTTATGCCCGAGTTACCCGACCTTCAGGTATTTAGCCGGAATCTTACCCGAAAATTATCAGGCATGACGCTTCAAAAGGTGAAGGTATTGAATGGTAAGAAACTGAATGTATCCGCCAAAAAACTTTCGGAAAGTTTGGAAGGCCAGAAACTTGTGCAGGTATTTCGCGACGGTAAGGAACTTCACTTCGAATTCAAGAATGGAAATGTTTTGGGCTTGCATCTCATGCTGAGAGGAGAACTTTACATCTTTGAGAATAAAAATGATCGCCGCTTTACCATCATTGAACTGCATTTTAAAGATGGCGTTGGCCTTGCGATGACCGATTACCAGGGCCAAGCTACGCCAGCGCTCAATCCCGAACCGCGCCAAGCTCTGGATGCGCTTTCGAAAGAAGTGAACTTTGCTTTTCTGAAGGAGCTTTTAGGCCGGTCCAAGGCCATTGTTAAGAATCTGTTGCTCGACCAGAAGATGATCCGCGGCATAGGCAATGCTTACGTCGACGAAATTTTATGGGAAGCCGGCATATCACCATTCTCGGTGAGCAATAAAATTCCTGAGCCAAAGGTCAAAGCGCTGGCCAAGTCGATCAAGGCTGTGTTACAGCAGGCCGAAAAGAATATCATCAAGACCAATCCTGATATCATCAGTGGCGAAGTGCGTGACTTTTTAAAGATACATAACTTCAAAAAAACGCATAGCCCAACTGGCGCAGCCATTGAAGTCAAAACTACCGGTGCCCGAAAAACTTACTTTACGCAAGAACAGGAATTGTTTGAGTAAAGGTCACCATAAGGCCCATCTGTAAATCAAAACATTTATAACGGCGTTTATGAGGCACCTAAGACTCATGACTTCTAATCTTCTCGCTGGAAATTTGCGTTACGCTGAGTCATGGTTTAGCGCAAAATAAATGTTAGCATCACAAGGACATAGATCAAATTGCATTGTCAGTGATATCAATACTTCCAGGTCATTCGGCACTCGACCGATCAATGAGGCGATTGAAAGGGGAGATAAGAGCTGCTGTAGCCGAGCTCCGTTAGTGCGCAACAGTGATCACGGCGTTTAAGGTAGAATCAGTTTCATACCATTGCCCAAAGCTTGTTTTTCGTTCGAATGTTTTGAAGTTTTTGGTTTTCTCGTGTTTGCCATTCTCCACCATCAAGCCAGTGAATGGTGGAAGTTTATTGAATCCGGGCCAGTTCATCATGTTTCCATGATATTTGTAACGAACTCGTTCTATGCCATTTTCCGTGGAGACCATACGCTCCACTTTTTTATTACCGGTAGTATACTGGTCTTTTTTCCACGTCTCCCAGTTTCGCAAACCCTCCAGCATTGACCTTCTGGTCTGCCGGTCATCGATCCATTCAAAGCCTAAAAAAAAGTATTTCTCCTTCAATGTAATATCATGCGATGACA
>JBMOKS010000502.1:0-9567 GCA_049324355.1 Bacteroidota bacterium | reverse complement strand
GTGTTTTGAACACTTTGAACACCCGGTTCCGGCCTTTCGAGGATGAGTCAATGGTTTTGTGAAAGACTTCAATATGGTCGAGACATTGGCCTGACTGAATGAAATCTTTTGATAGGATGCTCACCAGCACGCCAACGTTGTCGAGCTTCGGGGAAGTGATGCTGTCATATTCGGCTTTCAGCATAATGTTAGATTTCTCACCCAATACCTGGTTGAGCATGAGTTCCAGAAATTTTTTAAACTGAGAAACCCAGCCTAGCTCGGTTTTGTTGGCAGCTTCGTTGTCCTTTTCTGCAAACACAATCAATACATCGATGTCAAAAGTCATAAGCAGGTTAGGTTAAAGTTTAGGTTTGTGAATAGGCCGGTTTTTGTTGCTCGGTGATATTTTTGATCAAGCCCACAACCAGTTCGTGGTGGTTGGCCATAACGAAATAAAAGTCCATTAGGCTTATCTTAAATAAGATCGTTCGCTCATTGGCTTCGAGCGTGTTTGCCGCGACTGACGGACCGTCCTGGAACAGGTCTCCATAGACATGGCCCTTGTTCAACGTGCTCACGATGTTATCATCTTTCTTGAGCTTCACTTGGCCGTGGGCCACAATAAAGATGGGGCTGTTAAGTTCGTCGGAGCTGAACTTCAGTTTTTCGCCCGGTTCCAGTTCAATCGGTGTGATCTTATCGGCGAGGTCACAAAGCAACGATCCGTGTATGTCTTTGAACACGGGGAGGTGCTTGATGAACATTACCATTTCAATCCACAGGAAGAAACCATCGTCAAGACCTTCGAGCAGTTGGTTTTTCTCGATGGAAATATCGAGGAATTTCTTGTCGCGCTGGGGCAAGCGTTCGCGGATGGCCTGATATGTTTTTTCATCCTTGTTGTAAACCACCCAAGCCGCGGTTTCTTGCAGAAGTCGGTCGCTGTTAAAAACCTGAGCGGCAAGTCCGCGGCTTACGCGAAAATCGCTCATGTAGGCACATGCGTGTACGGCACAGGCTTTGGTCCATCGGTTATTTTCGTTGAAGTCGCGGTTCAAAATGTAATTGATCACCTGAATAGGCGTGTAGCTCTCCCTCGGAAAATGGAGCTGTAACTGTTGCAACCGATCTTCGGTTGGTAGATCGTCAAGGATCGGTAACAACTTGGGTTTCAACTCCTGATCAATGAAAAGATCCAGCAATTCCATGGCGAATGCAATGTTGTCAGGATCTCCCGACTCCACGTTCTCACGCACAAGCTGCACCGACTGCGGATCGTATAGTATCGAGAGCAGCATGGTGATCTGGTCGTAGTTCTCGGCCACTTCTTCATGCAATGCTTCCCTTAGAAATTTAAAATGCTCTTCTCTTGGTAGTTCATGAAGTGCGGCAAGGTTCCAAATGGTCTTGCTGATCTCAGCTTCCAATAAGTTGATCACTTCACGGGCTTCGCGGCCTTGCGCCTGATAGTTGATGTATCGAAGTGAGTAGAGTATTTGTTTAACGATGCGTTTATCGGGATAGTCGGCTTTCCGCCATAACAGTTGAAGGGCGTAATTTCCACCGATCCGCCCCATGATCTGCACAATGCGCAGCATAACCAGGTCGCTTTGCCCTGATTTGTGAAAGGCGGCCTCCAGCGTTGCAAGAACGGGTTCGCCTGCTTCTTTCAGCGCCGCTGCGGCGTGGTGGCCAAAAGATGGTGACGACAACATTTCAATCAGCACAGGCCACGTCTCAGGTCGCCGCACCCTTCTGGCGGTCAGCAAGGCTTCATAGCGCACTTTGGGATCTACGTCGCGCAGAAGTTCAAGGAGTATAAAAATAGTCTTCTGGCTGGTGAGCTTGCGAAGCAGTTTGGTAACCAGTATTCGATCACTCTGTTTCACCGATTTGCTCAGCTTCATGAGCTTTTCGGGCGATATGGATAGCAAATCGCTTTCTTCTACTTCTCCCACCGCCTGGCGTGCCAGCGCGCGAATGTCGGTGTTGCTCGGATCTTTCTCAATACCAAGTAGTTGTATACGTTCTTCGGCAAAGGCCCTGATCCTTTTGTTGTCGCTTTCTGCCAATCGTATTACAGCGTTTTCGAACAAAGTGGGCTCCAGTTTTTCCATGAGTTTTAACCCATAGATTACCTTTTCCTCGGTGGTACTGTTGATCTCTTTCTCCAACACTTTATTTACCGTATAATCCTTTTCAAGGCTCTTCTCTGCTTTTTCTTTGTTTTTCAGCAGGGTGCCTTGCAGGGTATCGCGATAACTCTTGTGCATGCGGATGGAGAAAAGGAACCACATGGCCAGCAATGGAATGGTGAAAATAGTTATGTATATCAAACTGAAGACTTGTACTTTGACTATGAGTGTGATCAATCCCCCGGCGATGGCTACAGCAAACGCGGTAACCAAACCTTCGATCTTGGTCTGAACATCGATGCGGATACTGCCTTCGATCGGGAGGAGGTAAAGTTTAAAAGTGGGGTTATCGAGGGCTTCCTTTAACGATCGTATGAACAGTTTGCTTACCGCGATGATCATAAAGAAGATCACAAACAGGTTGTCCTCCGGTGTGTAGCCAAAAACGAATCCAAGAACCACTGCCGAAACCGTGAAAAGCAGGATCAAGGTTGGATTGATGAGCAGCGCCACCTTCATACCATAGTCTTTTAAGATCCTGTCGGAGGCGAAGAAGTCGAACAAAAAGCTGAAGATCACGATGGTAGCCTCAAAGTAAGCGATAAAGTTTGCCAGCAACTTGGGCTCCATGTAGAGCGTGGTCACGTTCAGGAAGGAGTAGTCCAAAAAGCTAATAGCCACCATCGAAACGATGATAAACAACGACATGTATCGGATGTACCGGTTTTGAACGAAGTCACTGATAACCAGCTTTTTGAATATCAATTTTTCCTGAGCGAATGTGAACGTTTTACTGATATAGGCAATCGACAGGAATTGGAACAGAATGAAAAAGATTGTAATACCTACAAGGGAGGCCGTATATAATTGTTTTGGGTTGATACCAAGGTTGAGGGCTTGGGCGATCAAAAAGAACGCAATAAAAGAGGCGAACATCGCGCCCATATCGACGGTACCCACCAGCCGTTTGGCCTGGCGCAGGTTGAACATCCGCCCGAAGGCGCCCCAGAAAACCAAACCTACAATGAATGTAAAGGGCAGGATGAGCGTAAATCCGTAAAAGAAAATGTCGTTAGGGTCTTTAAAGAGTTGAAGCTCCTCCCCGAATTCCATCAGGCCTGTCAGGGCAATCATGATGATTAGACTGCCAGTGGCCAGCACCTGAAACGGCATTCTGCTTTGAAAGAAATTATACACTACAGTGGCAGCCAACCCGATCCCACCGGAAATAAAAAGCGCAAAGGGTAGGTCTCTCTTCTCGTCAAAGTGACTGAGGAAAAGGGTTTGGGAGGCTACGGAGATCGTAGCCAGAAACACCCCCATAAAGAAGCCAATAATAAACAGCAAAAAAACGCGACCGGCTTCTTCGGGCTCGATGTCAAAAAATCGTAACAGTTTAGCCTTCATAAAATCCGCCTAATGTGTCTAAAATTCGGTATATCTGGAGTAAATTCCTATTATTAGTTGATAATCGGGACGTACCGAAAAGTTAACACCATGTAATCCAGTATGAAAAATTTTGACAGTAATCGCCAGTTTTTGCAGGAAATTCATTTTTAGCGATACTGCTGGTAAGGTTTAGCATCAAAATTGACCAATAAGAACCTGTAATTCTTTGTAGTATTGAATAGAAATCCTAAAAACCCATTATCATGCGCACAGCTTTTTACCTATTTTTTTCGACTATCCTGGCGCTTCAGGTAAACGTCTATGCACAAGGCGATAAGAAAGCGCTGGCGGAAGCAGAGCGGTATTACGGGATCAAGGCCTACGATCAGGCTCTCCCGCATTTTTTAAAGGCCATCGAAGCGGGCGATAAAGACCCCATGGTGCACTTTAAGACTGGTGTATGTTACCAGAAATCGGGTGAGACCGACCTTGAGATCAAAGCCATTCCCTTCCTGGAGTACGCCTTGCAAAACGGCTCCGGCATACCCAACACGGTATATTTTGACCTGGGTGAACTTTATTTGAAAGATGAAAACCTGCAAAAAACGTTGGAGGCCTTTACCAAGTATAAAGAGTTGGCCAAGGCGGATAAGGCCGCAGTTGCGAAAGCAGACCGTGCCCTGGAAATATGCCACAACGCCATTGCGCTGATGTCTATTCCCCGCAATATTAAAGTGAATAACTTTGGGGCGATCATCAACACAAAATATATAGAGTACAACCCGGTGGTGTCGGCCGACGAAAGCGTAATGGCTTTTACAGCGCTGCGTCCCAATACCGGTAAAACCCGCTCTGGAGATAAGTTTATAGAAGAAATCTACATCTCCTATAACAATGCAGGTACCTGGTCAGAGCCCAAAGTGATACCCATTGCTTCTGAATACAACGTGGGAACTGCCGGTATTTCGGCCGACGGACAGAAGATGCTGATCTTTATGGGGGCCGTAACAGATCCGGGCAGCCTGTTCCAGATCAACAAGACCGGAGACACGTGGTCGAAACCTAGCCTCATTAATTCTACGATCAATACGCCCAAGTTTCTTGAATCAACGGCCAGCATAACGCCCGATGGCAAGACCGTTTATTTTGCCAGCGACCGGCAGGGTGGACAAGGTGGAATGGATATCTACAAAACAACGCAGCAAGCCAACGGAACCTGGACCGCTCCGGTTAATCTAGGGCCGGAAATCAACTCCAAAGCGAATGAAGACGCGCCCTTTATTCATCCCGATCAAAAGACATTGTTCTTTACATCTGACGGACACAACACCATGGGCGGACGGGATATTTTCGTCACCAGATTCGCGAACAACAAATGGACGAGCCCTGAAAATATGGGTTACCCGGTCAACACCACCGCTAACGATAATTATTTTACGCTCATCGCCGATGGAACCCGGGCGTATTTTTCGTCCGATCGCAAAGGCGGCTTAGGAGCTCAGGATATTTATTTTCTCGACATGCCCGAAGATGCTTCCAACATTCCATTGACGATGATCAAGGGTAAGATCCTGAATGCAGAGACGGGCAAACCATTGCCGACTAAAATTTACCTGATCGACAATCAAACCAATAAAAAACTAGACTTCGTTTACGATCCGGATCCGGCTACAGGAAACTATCTCATCATTTTACCGCCCGCCAAAAACTATGATATGATCATCGAGTCGGAAGGGTTTTTGCCTTACACACTCAATATCAACGTACCCAACCAGGATTACTTCTACGAGCTGTATCAGCAGATCAATCTAAAAACGATAAAACAATTTGACGTTGTGGTTGGTCAGGAGGTTCAAGTGAAGAACGCTTTCTATGACACCGACCAGGATGTTAAGGCTGACCTGCGTAAAACCCATGAGGCTAAACTCGTGCAAGGCGGCAACGTAGATGTGTATGACATGATGCTCGACCTGATGAGTGCGCAAGACAAAGATGGTATCAACTACCTGGTAGGTCTCATCGAACACAAAGACCCGGTTGAAGCTATAGACTTCGACGAATCCAAGAACTCAAAAATAGAAGTTGCCAACCGCACTTATTATTACGACGAAAGCGATGAAAGTAAATTCGAACAGAAAGATGTGGGCGGCAAAACCATCTTCTCGCTGCCTACCATGATCGTTGCCGAAGAAGCCAAGAAGCAAAAGGAACAGCCGGTAAAAAAATCCGGCGAATTCGACAAGGCGCTGTTATCTAAGTCGGCTAAAATTTATTTCGATGCCGGCAAGAGCGAACTGAAACCTCAACATAATGCCGAACTGGATAATATTTTATCGGCCTTGAATAAATACAGCGACCTTGGCGTGGAGATATCAGGTTTCGCTTCGGCCGAAGGATCGGAAGAAATGAATCGCGATCTCTCTAATAAAAGAGCCATCGCCGTTTTGGATTATATCAATCACCGCGGCATTGTTCGCAGAAGGATCGTAGCGAAAGGCTACGGTGCTACAAGAGACCAGACCGCAAGCAAAGAAGAAGGAAGGAGGGTAGAGGTAAGAGTGATCGATCTGAATGCACTCCATGCGCCGGTGAATAAATAATGTCAAATTGTTAGTCCTACTACTACAACTTACCAGAAGTATGGCGCTTTTTGTGTCGATTCCACCGGCTGCGAGCTGCCAGGTTCGAGCTACGAGAAAAAACTCGCAGCTCATAGTCCGAGGCTCGTAGCTTCAATCAACGAACCTTCCAAAATGTCACGTCATGCATAAGATATTTTAAAACTTGACAAAGTACGATTAATGACGTTCCTATAGCCTGCGGGAGGCAAATGAAAAGGCGCTATGGTATGAGCAAGGAGCTGTCGCCGTAGCTGAGAAAGCGATAGTCGTTGTGAAGGGCTTCGTTGTAAATTTTTTTCCAGTCGTTTCCGGTAAACGCGGCTACCAGTAAGATCAACGTTGAAGCCGGTTGATGAAAGTTGGTGATCAATCCCTGACACACCCTGAACGTATATCCGGGCCTGATAAAAATGGACGTGCTGCCGATCAGCATGTCCGTTTGCTTTTGAAACATGTAGTCTTCTACTTTCCTTAAAGATGTTTCTTTTGAGGGAAGGTCATCGTGGCGGCGATAGGGATCATATTGTGTAATGTTGAATTCGGCATTTCTCTCCGTCAGGAGTTTTACGCCAAACCAATAAAGGCTTTCCAGCGTGCGCATGGATGTGGTGCCCACAGGCACGATGAATCTGTCGGCCATCAAGAGATTCTTCAGGTTCTGCCGGCTGACAATGATCTGCTCCTCGTGCATGACGTGCTGGTGCGCGTCTTCTGTTTTGATAGGCTGGAACGTACCAGCGCTCACATGCAACGTTAAAAAATCGTGACGTATGCCTTTGTGCCGGAGGCTTTCGAAGATTTTATCGGTAAAGTGCAGTCCGGCGGTAGGCGCAGCCACGGCACCTTCATATTTCGAGTAGATGGTTTGATAACGCTCGCGGTCACTCGCCTCCGCCTCTCGCTTAAGGTAAGGTGGAAGGGGTGTTTCCCCCGAAAGCCTTACAATCTCCGCAAATGAAAGAGATGTAGTCGAAGGCGACGATTGAACTGTGATCCAGTCGAATTTAACTATGCCTTCCTGCCTGTTGATCAGCGTTGCGCTGAGCATAATTCCGTGAGCATTTTTTTTCAATACGTTACCGGGTGTCCATCGCTTTAAGTTACCGATGGTGCATTTCCAAACACAGGTTGTGGTGGCGTGCATGGCTTCCACCAGCAGACTCGAGGGCTGTAGGGGATTTAATAAAAAGATCTCGATTTCGGCGCCGGTCTCTTTTTTAAATTGGAGCCTGGCGGGGATCACTTTAGTGTCATTGAAAAACAGGAAAGAATTCTCCGGTAAATGGTCGGCCAGTGTATAAAAGCGAGTATGTTCAATTTTTCCGCTATGATAGAATAACAACTTCGATTGATCGCGTTCGGCCAGCGGATAGAGCGCTATCCTTTCTGCAGGGAGATCATAGATGAAGTCGTTTATGTTCAATTCGGCCATATCCGGATAAAAAAGTGGCCAAATTTAATAATTACGGAAGTTATCATTCAAACTGCGGGTCATGGAACGGGCAAATACGGCCATTCGCATTTAAATGATTATTTTTGGCGGCCTGATTTTATTCCCAATGCCGCTGCGAGCGACTTATTTTAAAAAAGTTTTTGAATTCAACTTTAAAGCCCGGACGTCGCGGGGATTGATGAAAGATAAGACCTCGTGGTTTATCAAGGTGTGGGATCACCAACATCCCGAGGTGTTTGGCCTCGGAGAATGTGGCCCCCTACCGGGTTTAAGCCCAGATGCCTGTCCGGATTTTGAAGATGTACTGAGACAAGTCATTGACAAGTTTCAGCAAAAGCAACCTGCTCATATATCAGACCTGAGACCCTTGGTGCCGCGGGGATATCCGTCGATCATTTTTGGTTTTGAAACTGCCATGCTCGATCTGCAGCACGGTGGCAAACGAACGATCTACAAAAACAAGTTTACCGAAGGCCAGCCCATATCTATCAATGGCCTCATCTGGATGGGTGATATGGATTTTATGATGAGCCAGATCAACGAAAAAATACGGCAAGGATTCCGTTGTATTAAACTTAAAGTCGGCGGCCTTGATTTTGATCGCGAGTGTGATACGCTTCAATACATCCGCAAACGCTACTTCCGCGAAGATATCCTGATCCGTCTCGATGCCAATGGCGCTTTTAAAATAGATGACGTATTATTCAAACTGGATCAGCTCTCGAAATTTACAGTGCAGTCCATTGAACAGCCCATTAAGCCGGGTTTGAAAGAAATGGAAGAACTTTGCCGCAAGTCGCCGATTCCGGTGGCATTCGACGAAGAGCTTATCGGTAAAGAGGCCAACGAAGAGAAAATAGATCTATTGGATCGGTTAAAACCTCAATTCATTATTTTGAAGCCAACCCTGCACGGCGGATTACAAGGCTGTGCTGAATGGATTGACCTGGCAGAACAGCGCGGCATTGGCTGGTGGCTCACATCGGCGTTGGAATCCAGTGTTGGGCTCAATGCGATATGCCAGTTCACCGCGAACTATCCGATCACCCTTGCGCAAGGATTAGGAACCGGTACGATCTATAAAAACAATTTTGAATCACCCCTCAAACTGGAACAGGGAAAGATATTTTACGACACCCAAAACGCCTGGGACCTCGAAGAGTTTAAGACGACGAACGGATAACTATGGAACAGATAACCTGTATCAACTGTGAAACAACTATCAATACTAACTTTTGCCACCACTGCGGACAAAAGAGTAGTATGCCCCGAATATCGATCATCAGCATGTACGCCGACTTTCAATCGCGCATCTACGGATTCGACGGTATGTTCCCCAGAACCCTGCGCGACCTCACGCTGAAGCCAGGTGTTGTTGCCCGGGAATATATCAAAGGCAATCGCGTGAGGTATTACGGACCTGTAGGGTATTTCTTTTTGACGATCACCGTGACCATCATCATGATGTCGGTGCTGGATATCTCGTTCCAGGATTTTATGAAGATCGTTGCAATAGACACACCCAAACAGAATGCAGGCCAGGAGCAATTTCAGACGGTGTTAAGCAAACTGATCACCGATAACTTGCGGTTATTCTCCTTTCTTATTGTTCCCTTCATCACCGCTTCAGCCTGGCTGTTTTTCAGGAAAAGTAAATTGAATTTTTTAGAACATTCGGTGCCGGTTTTCTACACGTTGGGGCATTTGTACTGGCTGACGATTCTTAATCTGGTGTTGTATAAATTCTTTGACACCGCGATCACTCAATACGTCTTGAGCCCGCTTACCATATTTTTTTATGCGTTGGCTGGAGTAGGCTTTTATCAGCATCAGGCTAAATGGAAGGTGGCGGTTAAATCTGTTTTAACTTTTGTCGTCGCTTACCTGCTGTTTTTTGCCGTATTTGCCGGTATCATTCTTATCTATGCGCTCAACAATCCGGAATTCCAGGAAATGATCAAGCCCAAAAAATAGTTTCTGACCGCAG
>JBMOKS010000501.1:0-9615 GCA_049324355.1 Bacteroidota bacterium | reverse complement strand
AAGATTTCCCGGGCGAGTGGAACGAAAGTAAATGGGGCGTACATGATCACCTGGTGTTCGACCGGGCTTTGACGGAGCTCGATACTACCACCGGACCCTTCTTTAAGGTGATCTTATCGCTCAGCAGTCATGAGCCCTTCGATGTACCTATGAAACCAAAAGTGCCGGGACAGAGCGAAGAATCAATGTTCCTCAATTCGGTTTATTATACTGATCAGTGCCTGGCTGCTTTTATCGACCGAGCTCGCCAAAAACCTTGGTGGAACAACACCCTGATGATCTTTGTCGCTGACCATGGACACCGCCATCCACGAAACAAGGAACTGAAAGACAAAGAGCGTTTTAGAATTCCTTTTCTTATGATCGGCAATGTGGTAAAAAAAGATACCGTCATCCACACTTACGCTAGCCAAACTGATATTGCCAATACCTTGCTGAGCCAGTTGGCAAATCCGAGTTCCGATTTCAAATTTAGTAATAACGCTTTGTCGCCGGAGGCTAAATCTTTTGCCTATTACTTCTTCAACGATGGTTATGGCATGGTGGCACCTGACAAGTACATTATCTACGATAATACCGGAAGGCAATTCCTGCGCCGGGAGGGCGTCACAGAAGAGGAACTGGAAGAAAGCAAAGGTTATCAGCAAATTCTGTTTTCAGACTATAATAGAAAATAACACATGTTCGTATGAACATAAATTACCGGGTTATGAAAAAAATATTCGGCGTCACATTGGTGTTAGTGCTATGGTTAGCAACGAAGGGAGGGGCACAGGATTTTGGACTGTCCTTTTCTTATTTCATTCCGAAAAACGGTTACTTCTCCACACCCATCAGTCCGTTCTCAATCCGGGGGGTGGGCTTCGACATCAACCGGTTCCTGGCTATAGAAACAGGGGGCTCGTTGTACCGCATGTCGGGATTGAACATGAAGGGACTTCCTTTCGACAGCAAGGACCCGTTGATCGGTCCTAATTTTACAGTGCTCGTCCCCGTAGAGTTGGTGATCCAGCTGAAAGGTCAGCGAGTGGAGTTCGATATCAAAGGTGGTGGATTTTTCTTTTACGGCTTCGGTCAAAAGCTCAACTACGGAAATTTAGATCGCGCGATCAGGCAGTATGAGCAGTGGACGGTTGCCAATGCAGACCTCTCGTTCAAAAACAATGCAGGCTTCGGTTATCACGCCGGCGCCGAGCTGACATTGTTTGTCACCAGCCAGGTTGGCGTATCGCTGGAGACCAATTATTTTGTAGGTGATGCTAAATTTCCGTTGACCGGCTCATACACCGGCGGCAACGATTCACTCGAAGCCAAATCTGTCGACTATGCCGACGCCAAAATAGATTTCACCGGACTTGAATTTTCAATCGGCTTGATCTTTAGCTCCGGCGGTGGTGGCGGGGGAAAGCCTCCGAAACGGAGAAGGTGATAGAACAGCTTCGAGTTACAAGCCTCGAGCTGCGAGAGTATAGTGCCACCGGAATTAAGCTCGAAGCTCGTGGCTCAACGCTACTGGTGTCCGGATAAAAAGCAAGTCATGATGTAAAGCTGCGTTTTTGCTGTGGAATCGAAGCAGTAGAGTAGCATTCATTTAAGAGGCCTATCCTGTCCAGTTCAATTTTAGTTGATTTATGTCTTCGGGATCACTAAGTATTCGGCACTTATCTGGATTTTCTAAAAAGGAAAAGAGGTTCAAGTAATTAAATAAGTGTAACCTGACGATGCTGACAATTGAAGAGAAGGCCCATTTTCGCTTGAGTTGTTTTCGAATCACGTTAAGCAAAAGATCACAGATAAGAGCACACCATATTTGAATTCGGATTGCATTTCTATTGTCGCCTAGAAAGTATTGGAGTGGCATGTTTTGCTTTAGCCGCTTGAAAAGTAGTTCAATGCTCCAGCGTTTTGCGTATAATTCACATATTATGTTAGCTTTTGAGTTCAGATCATTAGTTAGGAATTTGAGAGCTTTGTTAGTAAAGGGATCAATGTAGTTGATAATGCGTGCCGTTACTTTTTCAGTTTTGGCCTGCGGGAATCCCAATTCAACAATCATATCTTTTATGATACCAGCCTTGCTCTGTTTCTTATCAACAGGCAATTTTTGCAGCAAACGAAAGTAGCTCCGTTCATTAAGGCGTGTGATCCACCTAATATTCATATATGACCAGAGATTAAATTGCGGATAGGATCGATAACCACGATCAAAAATAACAGTGCTACCAGCTGGCAAAGTCAGGTGTTTGTGAAAGGCTAGGTCATTATCGGCTCCGTCACCTATGTAGGCTACGCATGGGCTCTGTTCATATAATGGGACAGCCATATGCACCTTTAGGCCTCCCTTCCTTCTTCCATCCGCATGACTACTGCCTGAACCTTTAAAAACTTCTTGGAAAAGAGTAATAACCGAAGAATCTATCACATACAGTAATTCTTCGGAATATGGGCTGTCCGGAAAAATTCTTTGAAAATGTTCTCTCAGAGCTAAATAAATCGATTCAAAAACTTCACTGTTACGCTTGGAATTTGCATCTGCGAACGTACTACGTGCAGGTAGATGACGAATTCCAGATGTGGCCAACTTGCCCTCCATCGCCGCCATTCCTGTCACGATCTCTCTGAGGGAGTTACAGTTGCCAAAACAGGCAAACAGCATTGTAAGCAAATGATGGTATGTATTGAACTTCTTATAATACCGGTCAGCAGAAAATTCAACTACAGATTTAGCAATGATGTCCTTTGGAATGAGATTGATAATTTGACAAAACGTAGGCTGTCCGGAGAAATGATTACTTTTATTCATGGTATGATTGAGTGTGGTAACTAAATCTACCATAAAAAAGCAGGGCAAAAACCGCCCTGCTTCATTTTTTTATCCGGACAGTAATAGCTCGAGGCTCGTAGCTACAATCAACGAACCTTTAAAAAATGTCACGTCATGCATAAGATATTTTAAAACTTGACAAAGCAGGCTTAGGCAGTCGCGGCGGGCCTTGCGGGGAAATTAGGTCCCCGATCAACGTGGAATTCTATAGACTCTCGGCATGGAAGAGAAGCCGTTTCCGGAATATGCTGGAACAATGATGACCACGATATATCGATCAAAAGAAAAAATAAGAACCTCAAAACGTTGCACGATCAAAATTCCATCAGTTTGGATGATTTGTAACCGACGCATTAGTTCTTGATTATTTTCAAATTCACTTTTCTGGATTTTCCAGACAGCGTTACGATATAAATACCCGTAGGGTAGTTTTCGAAGCTAAGCTTCGCTTGAGTCAGACCGGTAACAGGTGCCACGTGGAGAACATGCCCGCTTGCATCGGATATTTTGATGTCGGTAATTCTTTCGCCGCTGTTATCCAGCATCTCTACATTCAATTCACTCTGAACAGGATTTGGGTATGCTTTCACAATGTTATCAGCGCTTACTTCAGGCGAAGCGTCCATAATAATAAAATCGTAAGAGCCGGATGATGTACATCCGTTGACGGTTACTACTACTGAATACGTACCGGATTGATCCGGGGTGATGGTCTGCGAACTGTTATTCAACTTTACATTTCCAAAGAACCATTGATTGCCTTCCGCGTAGCTAGACGTGAGCGTCTGCTCCGTTCCCGTCACGGTTACTTCCTCGTACTGAACGATCTCGGCCACAACAGGGACCCGGCTTCCTTCGCAACCCAGGGCATTGGTCGCCGATACATAATAAGTTTTTGTTTTAGTAATCGAAGGTGTTACGAAGGTGGCACCGTGCTGACCGGCGATCGGTGAAGTGGACGTTTCCGCTTCGTACCAGTTATATTTTGCACTGGTGTCGCCAGACGCTGTCAAAGTTACGGCACCGGCTTTACAATGCTTGCCATTGGTTACTCCGGCAATTTGGTGTATCGGTTCGATGGTTACCGAAACAGGTTTTTCTGAAACCTGAGCGGAGCAAGTGGTGGCTTTTGCTTTGATCTTAAAATCATTCTGACCAGCCTTTAGATTTTCGTTGTCAATGTTTAGCGTGAGTATGCCGTTTGAACCGGCGACTGATGTTAACAAAATGTCGTTTGATGTGTACAGTTCATATTGTACGTCTGTTTTTGCGTCAACTATTGTGATCATGGCATCGCGATCGGCACATACTGCGTCAGCGTGAACGCTGAAGTTGGTATTGATAACCGGCGATGAAAACATAAGGCTGAAACGATTTGCGCCTTGACTCTTCGGATCGGCCGTCACATTGAAGGTATAAGTACCTTGGCGAGCATCAAATGTTGTGTTGGAGAAATTGTCTCGGAGCGTAATAGTGGTAGAAGCAGGGAAAGACTCGAATTCCGTGAATTTTAACTGGTGGCTGCCAGCTGATACATTATCGACGGCCAGTTTGATCTCCGACGCGCAATCGAGCGCGGCTAAGGAGTTGATGGCAAGCTTGCTTCCGTCAACAAGTGTTGACGAAAGATTCAGCGTTGCGTTGGCCAGTTTTTTGGCATCGGCATGTTTGTCGAAATCAGGCGTTGCATCTTGTCTGAAATGTATAACCGTTTCGTCGGTTTGAGTGCCTTTCACGAGCGTGACGCGCAATAAATTATCGGGTGCATTTTCGCGGAAGAAAGTAGTTTGTGTACCGGGAGCTTTTACATTTTCGTTGGCTTGTAAAGAAGGAGCACCAACGCCATTACCTTTTACCCAGAAGGCTTGTCCTGTGGCAATGTATCGCGAGCCGCCGTTTGTTCCTGTTACGCCATTCCACGTTGTATATCGTTGCGATGCGCCACCGTTGTCAGTTGTATAGATCGCGCCGTCCAGATTTGTTTTTGTCCATCCGCTCGCGGCATTCCAATCGATCGTCGAAGGGAAGGGATTACCTACCAGGTTCCATCCGTCGTTGGCAATGTTTCCAGATGAGGTGTAAGAGACCGGAAGGGTCACCGGTGTCACATTTCCTGCGTTGATCGTTCCACGGACATCCCATGATGTTGAAGCAAGAACGTTGCCTCTAACAAAAAGAGTGTAACCGCGGCCGGGCGCCATCACTTCAGTATTGGTGGCGTCGGGAAAATCGGCATAGCCATCATTAAAATCAGCTGTACCATTGCCATTGGCGTCGGTGATCACACTTTCCTGGTAAGAGAACATCGATTGGTTGGTTGCACAGCCAGTGCAGGTGCTTGTGCCCGTAAATGTACCTGTTACTGGAATTTCATTTTGAATGTCGGCAACAGTGGCGTTTTGAACCGGCGACGAAATGTAGCGGTAAATTCGTGTGTTGGTGCCACCCTCTTTGGTCATGAAGCGTTGTACGGTGACGCTTCCGGTTACCTGGGCACCCGAAGGAAGGATACCAATAGCGCCATCGCGTGTGGGACTGTCCGCGGAAGAGATGAGGGTGAAAACTTTGTTGTTGGCCGCGCCGTCAGCGTCAAAGATAACGTTGCTGGCAAGGTCTAAAACACCGATTAGATTTTGATTGCTTTCTATGCTCACACCGGGATTGGCAGTGTTCGTTACGTTGATGTTGTTAAAGTTGTTCGTTAACGAACCGTTGATATTCTGCGTGGCCGTTCCTGAAAATCTTACCGTACCGTTGTTGTGAATGAAACTTCCACTGGTGGTGGTGAGATCACTTTTTAGATCAAGTATAGCGGAGGTAGAAGTGAAAGCTGATCCCGATAAAGTGAATAGGCCACCCACGCTGATATTGGCGCTGCCACCGGAAAACGTTCCTCCGGAAAGTGTAGCGCCTCCGGCAATGTCAATCGTATTGGTTCCCTGCGTGATGGTGCCGGTATAACCTGAATTGATCACCAGGCTGGCCACTGACATGTTGTTGTTCAATGTACACCCGGTGTCATTAATGTCGTCGAAAATTACAACGTCGGCGCCGGAAGGCACGCCGGCGCCGCCAGCCCCACCCGCTATGGTCGACCAGTTGGCAGCATCATTCCATAGAGAACTTATGGCGCCTACCCAATGCAAATTGGTGCCAGGATAACTTACGGCCCACCACCGGTAAACATTCGAACCGTCTATCGAGGCGATGGTCACCGTATTGTTTACCGTATTCACCACACCGCCCGTGGTAAAATCATTCCAGCTGTTGAGCGTATTATTGTATCGTTGTGCGGTTAGGCGGCTTTCAGAAGAAGAATTGTTCGGTGCTGCAAATTCGCTATCAAGGTAAGTTAAGACGAGGGTTGTTAGTGTCGGATTGGTGCTGTAACCTATCGGATTGATCTGCCAGAACCGGTCTGTAGCATAAGCCGAATTGTCGACGCCAGCTGTTCCATTAAAATTTGTAACACCGGTAGGAAGGTTACTGCTGTTTTGCCATGTCGCTGTGCGATAGGTTGAAAAAAGCATATAGCCACTTCCCACACCGCCCGACTTGACAAAAGAAACCGGAAGATAATCGGTGTTTCCATATCCCCAGGGAATAACGTAACTACCGGATGTTGTCCCGATATTCCACTTGATGGCATTGTTCTCTCCTTCACTGATAATGTGACCACTGTTGCGTGTAATGCCATTCGCTGAAGCGTTGCTGATCACCAGGTTTGCACCATTCGAAAGATTGACCTTAGCGCCATTCAGAATTAATCGGCCCTGCGCGTTGGCGCCCGACACGATAGCCATGAAAAGGCTGAAGATCAGGAATTGTTTCAATATGGCGCGTGAAGAGATCATCGTTAACCCCGGAACTTTTATTGGATTATAGTCACGTCGAACGTTATGTTTCCAAGGACTCTTGAAGTGCCGCTGGCGTTGATAAATCCGATGGTAACATTATTGGTGCTGCTCACATACGCCCAGCCTATTGCGAGACTTGTTGCCAACGCAGTTCTCGGATTCAAGATCACCGTGGCATTGGTGGTGGCGCCGGTAACGGTAACCGTGATCTGGCGTGTGGTTCCCTGATTGAAGGCTGTATTGTCGTTGATCGTGACGCTGGTCTTGATCATGTTGTTCAACACGGTTCCCGAGCTACCGAGTTTGTACGTTCCGGCAACGTCGAGTGTAGCTGTGGGGGTAGTGGTAGCTAGTCCCATTCTGTTGTTTTGCAATCTCATGATCTCGGTAGTGCCTACCAGGTAATTATAACTCTTGAAAGTGATAGGTTCATCGCCATCGTCGCCGATAATGAATTCCAAACCGCCATTGTTTGAGGTGCCGGTGGCGCCGAATTCAAACAGGTCGGTCCCCGCCGAGCTTCCCTTCATCCTGAAGTTGCCATTGGCGTCGACAAATAATTTAGGCTTATAAAAAGAGGCGCCAGCGGCTTCAAATTGAAGTGCCGAGCGCAAGTGGCTCACTTTTTCTGTTCCGTCGGTGTAGTCGGCGTAACTCTGAACCAACCCCAACGTCTGGCGACTTCCGAACTCGAGGTAAGACTGATTGTTTGATTTTACAATAACTTGTTTGTCATCGGTAGTACCGATAAAATTATTAGTTGCATTGATGCCTGAGTTGCCACCTAATGTCCATCCGCCATTACTCGTTGCCGACGAAACCAAAAAGGGTATCCACGCCGATCCGCTCCAATAATAGTATCCGGGCACCACGTTGTTAGGAGAAGTGCCGGCGGTGGCGGTATTATAAACCAACAAGCTGGTGGCAGGTGAGGTGATAGGGCTTGCACTGTTGGAGGCCGTCAAAGCAACTCTGGGTATCAGCAAACCTGTACTGGTTGAAGTTATGTCCAGCATAGCCGACGCATCAGGTGTTGCACCTGTGGCGTTGATACCGACATTTTGAGAAAATGCTGCCTGAGAAAAAGCTAAGCCGATCAAGAATGCAGCGGTCTTAGCGATCATCGGCCTGCCAGATCTAACCCTTACCGGTACTGGCTGAAGATGCGTAGGAAGCCACACGGTCTGGCGCTGGTTGCTATTCGCAGTTTGCTGCTGCTTGAAAATTGAAAGTAACTTACTAATCATTACATCTACTGAGTTTCTCATACATCATTCTCAAAACCATCCCGTCGGTCATGTGACTTGTCACGCACATTTTCCGACTAAAGCCAAAAAGCAGTGCTCATAAGATCAAAAGTGTTAAACTTCAGGATCTTTGGATGGGCTGTCATCCCTTATGCAATAAGGTGACCATTCAAAAAAAGGCAATGTCAGCTTTGGGATGGTTATCAAGAAAATTTTTGGAGATGCGCGCCCGATGATCCGTAAACTTACATTCAAGATCATCAGTAAAAGCGCCAAATTTCAGCCTAAAACCCAAACAATACAGAGTAGTCGATGAGAATGGCATATAAACTTTCCTGGTTGCGATAATCGTAATTCGGTAAGGAAAACCCTGATTTTTTAAGGGAAACCCTGACAAATTAATCCCAAATCGACACTCAATTTAGTACTTTCAAATTCAATATGGGAACAATTCCAGGAAATAGATGATTTTCAACCATGGGCCTTTAGAAAAAGCCCTTTTTGGTCGTTTTAAAGAAGTGTATGGATCACCTTATAGATATTTTCAGCTACGATCCTATGGCCTTCAATATTGGGATGGATTCCATCGGCAAGGTTTAACTTTTCATTTCCGGCAACGTCTTGCAAAAGGAACGGGATGAGGACGGCCTTATTTTTCCGGGCCAGGTCGGGGTAGATCTGTTTGAATTTAGTGGTATAATCGGCGCCCATGTTGGGGGGGACCATCATTCCAGCCAGCACGATTTTTACTTTTGGGTTCTTGGATTTCACCTTGTCGATGATCGCTTGCAGATTTTTTTGAGTTTGTTCCAGGGGCAGTCCGCGAAGGCCATCATTGGCACCGAGTTCAAGAACAAAAATATCTATAGGTTGTCGCAATATCCAGTCGATGCGCGACAAGCCTCCAGCAGAAGTTTCTCCACTGAGGCCGGCGTTAACAACTTTACAGGCTTTGCCTGCTTTGTTAACTTTCTGCTCAACAAGTGCCGGAAATGCTTCTTCCACCGAAAGGCCATATCCGGCGGTAAGACTATCGCCGAAGAATAAAATAACTTTTGGCTTGTCGGCTGTTTGAAAAATGAGCAGTAACGAAATAATCAATAGCTTTTTTGCGACCATGATATAAAACCCTTTATCTTTTACCGTTTGTCCGTTACGTGAAACAATTTTAGCGCAATAACGCTTTAAACCTTAATATACTTATCAAAAACCATGTCACAGGTTGTACTCCAGGCAGAAAATCTAACAAAAATTTACCGTTCGGCGGATAAGCAGCTTACGGTGTTGGACCACGTTTCGTTTTCAGTGGAACAGGGAAATTCCCTTTCCATCATCGGTCCATCGGGAAGCGGCAAAACCACTTTGTTGGGGCTTTGTGCCGGTCTGGATACACCGACCAGCGGCACAATATCGCTGATGGGGTTTAAGCTAAATGCTATGAGCGAAGACGATCGGGCCTACATTCGTAATCAATTTGTTGGTTTTGTATTCCAGAATTTTCAGCTGTTGTCCACCCTTACGGCGCTCGAAAATGTAATGGTTCCATTGGAGCTTCGTGGAGAAAAAAATGTCATGCCTAAAGCGAAGGAGCTCTTAGGACGTGTCGGACTGGGCGATCGACTTCAACACTATCCGTCGCAATTGTCTGGAGGAGAGCAACAACGTGTTGCCATGGCGCGCGCCTTCA
>JBMOKS010000500.1:7156-9625 GCA_049324355.1 Bacteroidota bacterium | reverse complement strand
TGTGGTAAAACAGGTCTTTCTGGCGATACCCTCTAAAAGCATGTATTCGAAAGTACAAAGAGAATATTTCAACCTGTACAGCAAGAGCCTGAACGCAGACCTGGAAGATGAGCTTAGCAGTGACGAATACAACGAGCTGATCAGAATTTTGAACGCAAAGAATTGAAAGAGTTTTATGGCAAAGAAAGCAGTGAAGGGAAAGAAGAAAACTCAAAAGAAAGCCCAGCCAAAAAATGCGCAACCAAGAACAGGGCATGCAAAGAAAAAGAGGGTACAACCAGCGAAGGTTTTTATTTACGCGCTTGCGTTGGCAGCTCTTGGAGGTGGCGGCTTTCTGGTATATGATCGGTTGAAACGGAAGAAGCAGGCTGCCGCAAATCAGATTCCATCAGGAAGTGGTGCTGAAACCATAATCATTAATAATAGTCTGCCTGTTTCATATAGTCCGACAAGTACAACTCGATTGTTGTCATCCACCTCAACCCGAAATGACAATTTCCCATTGAAGCGGGGAAGCAGAGGCGGCAGGGTTACGCAGCTTCAACAGGCACTTGCGAAAACGAATCCTTCGATTGCCATAGATGGGCAGTTCGGGCCGCAGACTGCAGGAGCTTTGAAGGCAGCAGGTTATCCTGAAGTAGTCGATCAGACACTCTTTAACAAGATCACCGGCGGGGGAAGTGATACTGCGATGACGGTAATATTTAATCCGGCAACTCTTGCCTCAACGCTTTACAAAGCTGCACAGGCTAAAGACTTTACAGGTGTGCTCTCAGCATTGAAGCAGATCAAATCTGTTTCTGAATATTCATCGGTGAACGACTATTACAAAAAGCAAAGCTTCATATCCAAAACGATTGTAACCGATTTATTGGAGTATGCTTTCAAATACGATGAGTCAGCAAAAGCGCAAATAAAGAATGAATTCCTGCGCATGGGTTTGAAGGTAGATAGTTCCGGCACCTGGAGCTTACAGGGCATCCGCTTGTATAAAGACCTTATCACCATTCGCGAGACGGTAGTGACCGATTCTCAAGGAAACAAGATACCCGTGCGCAGGAATACGATACTCGGGGACGAAATAGAAGTATCGAACGGAATGACATGGTTCAAATCAATTGATAACAGCATTCTGAAAGTCCCCACTCAGGACGTCAAATACACTTAAACAATTATTTACAATGGCGAAGTTTGAAAGTTTCGCAGGCAAGCTCCTGCGATTAGAGGGAGGCTATGTGAATCACCCATTGGACAGAGGCGGGCCAACCAAGTACGGGGTCATCCTCTCGGTATGGCAAGAGCATGGTCACGACAAGGATGGCGATGGCGACATTGATGCAGAAGACATCAAGAAGCTCAGTGAAGATGACGCACGGTACATCGCAAAGAAGATCTTCTGGGATTACTTCCTTGCTGATTTGATTCTCAATCAATCACTGGCAGAGTTTATTGTGGATTGGGGTTACAATTCTGGAAGGAAGACAGTAGCAAAGATTGTTCAGAGGCTTGTGAATGTTACGGTCGATGGAATAGTTGGTCCGCAAACCATAACAGCGATCAATTGTGCTGATCAGGAAATGTTGTTCAACACTTTGAAGATCGAGCGTAAGGTATTCCTGAACAATATAATCAAGCGCAAGCCTGACCAGATCGTATTCTACGATGGCTGGATGAATCGCGTCAACTCATTCAAGTACAAGGCGGCCTAAGAGACGGAACAACTTAAAGTAACAAAACACATGCTATCTCGCATCAAAGAAATATTGAAGGAATTTGGCTTCACCCTCTATACGAAACCGTATCAGCTAAACATTGTTGGACTTCGAAGCAAGAATGTTAATTCAAACAGCTTTGATGACGAGATTCATGTGTTTTATACTAAGCAGGACGGTGGATGGAACTACCACATTTTTCCAGCAACCACTGACCCAGGAACATTCTGGCTGAATAATCCTGCCTATCCGCAAGGCACAGCAATTCTTGCACAGGGACAGAACCGCGATGCTTATACTATTGGACTCCACCGGGGAAAGTATGAAGCTCTCGTGCAGGTAAAGCCAGTAACCGTAATCCGGGATTACGACCGTGACGCGATTTTGGATTTTAACAATGGCACCAAAGAGAGGGGCAACTTCGGCATCAACATTCATCGAGCAGAAAGCTCGGGTTCTACCCAATACATTGATCAATATTCCGCAGGCTGCCAAGTGTTTAAGGATGCCGAGGACTTTTATGCCTTCATGCAGCTTTGTAAGCTACATGCAAAGCTTTATGGAAATTTGTTCAGTTATACCCTAATTGATTTTAGATCGTTAAGACGCATTACCCTTAAACGGGTCATGACTGCCACCACGATCTTCGCTGCCCTGGCTCTTGGATGGATTTTCACACCAAAGGTTTATGAACGTTCCTAAACCACCATTTCGAACAGTTACAGAGGAACTTCTTTACAACATTTATCTGAGGCTT
>JBMOKS010000500.1:0-7146 GCA_049324355.1 Bacteroidota bacterium | reverse complement strand
AATCGCAAAGCTGAATGCAATCTTGCAAGACGCTGACTTAATG
The DNA here is from genome assembly GCA_049324355.1 of Bacteroidota bacterium. GTDB lineage: Bacteria > Bacteroidota > Bacteroidia > Cytophagales > Cyclobacteriaceae > Chryseosolibacter. Next base: position 7,103 of record JBMOKS010000500.1, on the reverse strand, counting down.
AGTGCGGCGGACATTACAAACTCTTTGACCTCACTGAAAGGTGATGTTCCGGAAGTTGCAAACACGCTTGGAAAGCTCTATAACATCATTCAAGGTATCACAACTCTCAAGCGGGAAGATATTGATACGATTGCCGAACTGAATGCAATACTTACCGATGCCGATCTTGTGCGAGTGGCTGACCTGGCTGACATGGTTGTCGGACTGAACTTAAAACGTAGGTCAGTACAATTTTTCTTTTCTGATGATCATTGGGATGACGACCATGATCAGAACACGGATCGTAACACATACGTTTTTCGAGGAAAGATCACTTCTCTATCTCAAACATTAACTGATGATCTTTCCAGTGTGACCTACAAGAGCAGGCTGGACAGTTCAAGTATATGGACGTTTCATGCCACACTTACAGCTTTGCAAAATTGGATTAATACGAATGTTGCCGGTGATGAAGAAACTGGTACGCTTTATTGGATAAAGTGTTTACCACAATTCAAAGCTGGTCGGGATGGAGATGCGGTTAACATCTTTAAATACAGCGTTATTTAGCTCCTTTGGGATGGCATCGGTTATATATTGTTGTTAAAGTTTCGCGGTCAAAGTGTACATACTCATTTGCACTCTTGTATGAGCGGTGCCCCAGTGAAAATCTTTAACAGACTTCATCGAAGCTCCGTTTTGATAAAGGTGCGTAGCCGCTGAATGACGTAGTGTGTGTGGCGAAACTGATTTGCCAAGGATATCCGGCTGAAAGTATCGTCTCACAAGGCGCCATATGTAGACCGGATACAATTTTTTTCCAGCATCATTGGTAAATAGAAACCGAGAACGATGCTTCCATGCCTTTTGATAATTCTTGATCAGTGTAACGAGCCTGTTATTAATATGAAGTAGCCTCTCAACTTTCCCTTTCCCAATTACTTTGATACTATGAGCAGCGTAGTCTATGCATTTTTTCCTAATGTTAATTAGTTCAGAAACTCTGCAACCAGTGAAGTATAAGATCTCGAGTATTACTCGATCTCTAAGTTTCCTTCTGTTGCAAGACACAACAATGCTGTCCAGTATTGGAATAAGTTTATCCTTAGATAGATAACCCGATGTACTTTTTGAAACTCCCTCTTGACGAAATGAATTACAAGGCGATCTTTCTACAAGACTGTTTCGCGCACAGAAATTAAAGAATGACTTTAGAGATTCTAATTTCCTATTGATCGATCTAGGCGATAGTTCCAAGCTCTTCAGCCGTCTTAAATATCGTTTAATGTCTCTTCTCTTGACCTTCAATATGTCATCATGCATAAACGATTCAAATTGTGTCAGGTCGGATCGATAAGCGACAATGGTATGGGTGCTATACAAGCGCACTCCTCTGAGATATCTAATAAATTGGTTTACCGCTCTCTCCGCCATTGACGTTATTCTAAAAAAATAACGCCTACTGGGAAGCGACAAATATCAATGTCGCTTAAAATCTATTAAGTTGGTAATCTCTTTACTTTTTCATTTCACGTATAATCTATACAAGGTGAATCGGTAAAGGACACAGCGGAGAGTACTTTAGACGAAAGGAAATCCGTATTTAATCTGATGTGAATATATTAAAAGGAACTTCTGATGATCCGTCCAGCGTGGAAATGCTTTTTATGATTAACTCCTCCCGTTCACTAATGTTGTTTCTGTAGAACGTAGGTGAACAAGTCCACGTTTCAATCTTGCTAATGATCAAATCACTCAAAGATTTAAGCGATTCGTCATGCGGTATCTTTTTTATATGCGAATCGATGAATCTAGGAATTCCCTTTGAATATTTTTTGTGGTAGCCCACCAAAATTACGGTTTCACTTTCCCGGGGAAAAAGATTTAAAATCACGGCAGGAAGAACCTCATTTTCCTTCTTGAAGGGTTTTATGAAATTAATTAAGATATCGAAGCTGCTTGCAACATGGAAGATTGCGGAAACACAAAGTGGTAGCTTTCTGGCAATAAATACATCAAAGGCAAAACTCTCCGTTCGTTCGGAAATATCCTTGTGAGCCTCGCTCAAATAGAAGTAAAGATCATTATAAGACAGTTTAGATTGTGAAATGTACAATCTGAGAGATTTTGAATCCAAAAACTTACTTATAGAAGAATCTTTAAGTACATTTTCATAACCTTCTATTAAAATTTCTTTCTTTCGGAGTTCATTCAACAATGATCGGAGCGAAAAAAGAAGTTGGACGTTATATTCCGATATGTCGTAATCAGATTTTTCTATAGGTGAAAAAATAGAGTCATCGTGCTCTTTACAATATCCATAGAATGTAAACGCATCATTCTTCCCCGTTAGTTTAAATTTCATTTGCCCGGTTAACGGACTCGGATACAATTCATACAAATGATTTGACTCCGTGATTTGGTTTAAAATTTTATTTTTTTGTAAGAGATGGGATGATATGGTCGTCTTTGTGCATCCTGGATAGCCACAAACCCTTTTCTTTGCAATAGAGCGATTAATGATTTTCCCGATTTTCCCGATAAACGCCTTTTGCTGCATTTACTAATTACCTGTTTGTATAAGCAAAAATATACTATTGATCCAAGCTGAATATACTTCATTTATTTTCTGCCGGTTGATATTCCTTCATAATCATTTAAAATGATTTAATATCGTTAACAATCTTTCAAAATAATAAACCTCGGCTTTTCTGTCGCTGTAAATTCAATCCTGATTTTAAAGAAACAAAATGGAAAGGAAAAGTGCAGAAGAACAGAAATTGGTTTTCCGCGACCAACTTATCACACTTAGTGACTTGGAAAAGTTTAAGGCGGATTTAATTCAAGAAATAAAAAATATTCTAAACAAAACAACGACGAATCCGACCAAAAAATGGCTGAAGTCAACTGAGGTAAAACGGCTTCTAGGAATATCCACTGGCACACTTCAGAATCTCAGAATGAATGGTTCACTTTCATTCAGCAAGGTAGGAGGGATCATCTTCTACAATTACGATGAAATCATGAAGCTGTTGGAAAGTCATGAACAACGTTGACCAGATTAACACGTTCCTTCAGCGTGTAACCTCAGATACGAATCTTACTACGACACATATCGGCGTGTGCACAGCGTTGGCTGCCGTATGGATTAATAGTGGGTTCCTTAATCCATTTAACATTTCGCGAAGTCGACTAATGACAGCCTCAAGGATTAAGTCAAAAAGTACATATCATAAGATAATCACCGACCTTGTTACGCTGGGGTATTTAATCTACCACCCGTCTTACCATCCTTCAAAAGGCAGTCAATTGTTTCTGATTGTGTGATTTGAAGGAGATACCCTCGATAGAAGAACCCTTTTATTTTTTGTACATTTACTACCCTCCCACGACGATTTAAAACTCATGTGATAATGCACAAAACAGTCGTTTTAATTGATGATGATTCTGATGACCTTGACTTGATGAGGGAGTCATTAACGCAAGTTGATTCCTCCATTAACTGCGTATCCTTTGTTTTCGCGGAAGAGGCGATCCGCCTATTAACCAAAGAATTGATACTCCTTCCAGATTATATCTTTATTGACATTAATATGCCAAAATTGGATGGAATGGAATGCCTGAAGCAATTGAGATCTATTCCAGAATTTCGTGAAACGCCGATAATCATGTGTTCGACTTCCATGCCTTCGACAGTGTCCGAACAATTGATCAAGCAAGGGGCAACCTACACGTTTCAAAAACCTAACACTGTAGGTGCGTACTTAACAATATTGGAGGGCATTATTTTTTCCGCTTTGACTCCCTATCGTCATATTAAATAAAAAGCGAAATATTTACGGTTATAACCTACCCTACATTAAGGTAAACCCAATAAACACTTTATAAACGTTATCGTGTGGCTCTCCTGTGTCGATGCTTGTAATAAAAGTCTTCATATTAGAACCATTCGGCGAATGGAATGTGAAAGAATCACCAACCCTGTATTGAGCCTGGAACATTCGCAAGTGCTCTAGCGTCAATTCAATCTTAAGCTTAAGGTAGCCTTTTGAGCTGAGCTGATTGTACTCAACCTGTTGCAGCTTTTTCTGTATAAATATTTCTTTGAATGCCGGCATGTCGAATGCTAATATAGTAATGATGGCTGATTAGCGTTTTGTTTACTCTGTTTCCAAATCCGGTTCGCTTTTTGTATGTTTGGAATAACAATGGATTATCGAATTTAAGCCATTGATTTTGTCCTGGTGCCCATGGTGGTACGCGGACTTTGAAAAGCCAACAAGAAACTAATAGTGAGGTAGTTGTGAAATTAAAATCACTCCCTCCTCCTCTGCTAATCAAAATTCAAAGTGAATCAAAACCTCGAAATCCAAAAGATTTCGAGGTTTTTTGTTTTTAGAGCATATCAAAATCGACCAAAAAATCACAATCCCTTTGCAACCATTCTGCAACCAAGACGTCAGTCGGAATCTTGGTTGCAAAATCGGTCTAAGGTGCTGATAATCAACAAGTCCATTCAATGGACATCTTGATAACGGCACCCTGAATTGGATACTTTAACCAATTAAACGAAGGGATATGACACAGACAATTTCAGTCACTTTTTCAACACGAAAAGACAGGGCAACCGAGGACGGTTTGCTGCCGGTTTTCATGAAGATTACAATCGCGGGAAAACGACTCGTGATGATGACCAAAATTTTTGTAAAGCCAAACGAATGGTCTAATCAAAATGCAAAACTGAAAACCAATACTGAAGAAGCGCGAAGAGTAAACAAGATGCTTGATGCCTTCAAGTTGAGGGCATTCGACTATCAACGAGAGCTGATGAACGAGGGAAAAGAAGTTACGCTTGCAAGCATGAAGGCAAAGTGGTACGGACTTTCACTCGAAAAGGCTCGAATGCTCATGGAAGTATTCAAAGAGCATAACGAGCAAATGAAAGCTCTTATCAATCGGGAATTCTCACCACTCACTTTCGAACGCTACGAGACATCATTCCGCCACACACAGGAGTTCATGAAATGGAAATACCAGATTGAAGATATAGACATTAAGCAACTCAACTATGAGTTCATTTCGAACTATGAATGCTGGCTCAAGTCCGTTCGCAAATGCGATCACAACACTTCCGTCAAGTACCTGTCTAACTTTAAGAAGATCGTTCACATTTGCATCAAACATGGATGGCTTGATAAAGATCCGTTCGTTGGTTTCAAAATGACCAAGCGAGAAGTGGAGCGCCCCTTCCTGGTTGAAGAAGAATTGTCCCGGATTATTTCGGAAGATTTTAAGATGCCACGTTTAAGGCAAGTGCGTGATATTTTCATCTTCTGCTGTTATACGGGACTGGCTTATGCCGATGTAAAAAAGTTAACCAGGGAAGAAATTACCACAGGCATCGATGGCGAAAAAAGGATTTGGACGAGCCGACAAAAGACCGAAACCACTACTCGCGTTCCACTTCTTCCGCGAGCATTAGAAATTCTTGATCGTTATAAGGATGATCCTCAATGCGTGAATCAGGGAAGGCTTCTGCCAGTGCTCAGCAACCAGAAGATGAATTCGTATCTGAAAGAGATCGCGGATGCCTGTGAAATAAAAAAGAAGATGACCTTCCATACCGCGCGACATACGTTTGCCACTACTGTAACGCTGGCCAATGATGTGCCAATGGAAACTGTAAGCAAGTTGCTTGGGCATCGGAATCTAAAGACTACGCAACATTATGGAAAGATCCTGGATCTGAAAGTAAGCCAGGACATGGGAATGCTCAGAGCGAAGTTTAAGAAACAAAGCGCCAAACCAGATACCGCGCAGAAGTAGTATTAAAATTAAGTGATTTATAATAGCGAAGGCCGGAGCGATCCGGCCTTTGTGTTAGATGGGCTTCCATCTTGTTTTTCTGAAGCGCTTCCAGTTTTGCTGTCTGTTAACGAACATTGTTGAGTTGCTAGTTTCCCATCCATGAGGAAAGCACCAGGAGCAACCTCTTTCATTGCCGTAGACGATTCTGGATACCTGGACGTTGGAGATCTTCACAGGAAAATCAACAAGTCCGAATTCATTAATTCCAAATGCCTTCTGCATTTGCTTTTGTCTTTTCATAAAGAGCTTGATTAGGTTAAACCTAATGCAGTGCTCCCTTTATAGTGTGTTTAAGATTTTTCATATCTGTCGATGATGGATACAAAGATATAAAATGACAGATGAAGTATCGGGCTAACATCTTGTTTACTAAACAGACAACTCGCGGCAATGAATGCCGCAATTAGATCCATGCGCAAACTAACCGGCCAATTTCGTCCGTAAAACGCTGTAAAGAGCAGCGTGCTTGTCTGGATTCTTTTCTTTCAACTTCTGAATATTCTGCAATTTCCATTTCACCGCAGGAAGATCTTTTAATTCTTTCAAGGGAAACAGATCCCATTGAGGTTCGCCACTTTTAAAGCTTAAAAGAAATTTCTTATCGTTTTCAGTCAAGCATTTCTTTACTTCAGAAATCAGACGAGTCCTTGTCTCCTCAAAATTTGCGTAAGTGAAAGGCGTGGCTGTCATTCCACTGAATTGAGTTTCGAAAGTTTCCTTCTGGTCTGAGAGGTGGGGATCAATCATTTCACTCATTGGTCTGAAATGGCTTAAGAGAAATATTATGAAACCTAATTTTATCTCTTCGGAAAATCCCTCGTTTTGAAACAAATGATAAACGTCAAAAAGATCACGCGGATGCTGACGATCTAATGCCGCACATATCTTACCACCGAATAACTCTCCATGAGCCACTACATTTATAGCTGCGAATTTTTTATACTCTTCTTGCACGATATCCGCAATAGGCATCAGACGAACTGGCATAATGATTCCGCGTGTTATTGTGTTCACTTCAATTTTCACGTGAGCCGCAGGAGTTTGACAGTTTAACTTCACATCTTCCCCCTGCCCATGGGGAACGTGAGTTATTGAAATCCCAGGAACGGCTTTTTTGATGTCGGCATCAATTCGTTTTATTGCATCAGCAATGTTTCTTAAAGCAGTCTCTCTATCGTCAGAAATGGAATTATACGTAAGGTCAATATCTACTGATAACCGCGGCATCTCACGAACAAACAAATTGATCGCAGTTA
>JBMOKS010000499.1:0-9632 GCA_049324355.1 Bacteroidota bacterium | reverse complement strand
TTCTCCAAACCTCCGCTCATGAAAGCTTCGGAGATATACACTTCTCAATTGGCAACCCCGTAAGCGACTACTACGATGTGGGCAAACAATACTATGATCAACTCGACTGGTTTGGGTTCACCCTCTCGGACAATTATTATGTAAAACAACAATACCTCAACAGGCTCTACTCTGCCGGCGTTGACCCTAACAATCCACCGAAGGTGACCATGAGCAACACGCGTCATGGCAAAAAAGGTTATATCTATGGCAGAATCACCGACGACAGCGGCCAGGGTTTGCCTGGCGTCAATATTGTAATCAAAGGCACTACTATCGGAACAGTAAGTGACGGAGATGGAAAATACACACTTGAGGCTGACAAAGGCGATGTGATCGTTTACAGTTTCGTTGGCTATTCTACTACAGAGGCTCAAGTGGGTCGTAAAAACACCATCGATGTGGCGATGCAGGCCGATGTCACGGCGTTATCTGAAGTGGTTGTCACAGCATATGGTGTACCTGTAGCGAAGAACAGTCTGGGATACGCGATAGCCGAGGTTGTTGCCGATACAACGGCCTCCGACGTAGCTTTTACAACTGCTCTTGAGGGCAGGGTAGCTGGCATCCAAATTACCGGCATGCCGGGAGGTCCGGTGAAACTTTTTATTCGCGGAAATTCAACAGCCCCAGGCTCCGATCCCCTTTATGTGGTGGATGGTGTCGTTGTAGAGTCATCGAAAATAGATCAGGAAGACGTAGCCAGTATACAAGTGTTGAAGGGTGCTGCAGCTACGGCACTCTACGGTGCTAAAGCGGCAAACGGCGTAATGGTGATCACCACCAAATCGGGCCAAAAAAAGCTGGACGAAGAACTGGCCAAAGTGAATGCGCGCAAAAATTTTAACGAGACCGCATTCTTCTTTCCTCACCTTTCAACCGACATGAACGGCAGAGTACGTTTCACATTTACAACACCTGAGTCTCTCACCCGCTGGAAACTTCAGCTCCTCGCCTACAACAAAAATCTCGTGTCGGCCACAAAGACATTACAAACCGTTACACAAAAAGAATTGATGGTGACGCCTAATGCACCTCGCTTCATGCGCACCGGCGACGAAATAACTTTCTCCACAAAAATTGTAAATCTCACCGCACGGAGCAAAGAAGGGAAGATAGCATTGCAGTTGACAAATGCTGTAACAGGCGAATCGGTCGATCCATTGTTCGCCAACATCGTCAGAAATCAAGTGTTTAAAGTTGAAGGCAAAGCAACAACTGAAGTATCATGGAAATTGAAAGTTCCGCAAGGCATCGATGCCATTCAATATAAAATTGTAGCAAAGGCCGGCAACCACAGCGATGGCGAACAAAACGTCCTGCCGGTTTTATCCAACAGGATGCTGGTAACCGAAACTATGCCCATGTATGTGCTGGCGGGTCAAACTAAAACATTTACACTGAACAAACTAAAAACTGTCAACTCGCCTTCGCTTCAGCACCACCAGGTTACGCTGGAGATCACGTCTAATCCGGCGTGGTATGCCATACAAACGCTGCCGTACCTGATGGAGTTTCCCCACGAATGTGCAGAGCAATTATTCTCAAGGTATTACGCCAACGCGCTGGCCGGCCATGTAGCCAACAGTAGTCCAAAGATCAAGGAAGTGTTTTCAAAATGGTCGTCATCAAATGCGCTGATCAGCAACCTGGAAAAAAATCAGGATCTAAAGTCCGTTATCATTCAGGAAACACCATGGCTCCGCGATGCACAAAGCGAAACCGAACAAAAGAAACGTATAGCTCTGCTCTTCGATCTTAACACACTAAAAGATCACCAGCAAAGCGCACTCAATAAACTGCAAGCCATGCAAATGAGCAGTGGTGGCTTCTCCTGGTTCAGCGGCGGCCGATACGAAAGCCGCTATATTACCCAGCACGTAGCTTGTGGCTTCGGTCATCTGAAACAACTCAAAGTTCCCGTTGACGAAAACATGCAGGAAATAGTCAACAAAGCCGTGATTTTCCTGGATGGTGAAATCAATAAAGAATACAAACGGTTATTGGAAGCGGCTCAAGCTCTCCGCATGAAAGCTAAAAATCAACAAGAGGGTGAGAGAGAAGCGCAGGCATATTTACAGCAACAACACATCTACAACGAGCAGATACAATATCTGTACATGCGAAGTTTCTATCCGGAAATTCAACCGGGCGAAGAAACTAACTCCGCGATCAACTACTACCGCGATCAAACAGCCAAATACTGGACAACCTTCAACCTCTATACCAAGGGCATGATCGCATTGATCCAACACCGGAATAAAAACACAAAACTTTCAACAGACATTATACGATCGCTTAAAGAAACCAGCATCGTGAGCGAGGAATTGGGAATGTACTGGAAGGAAAATGTTCCAGGCTGGTACTGGTACCAGGCGCCGGTAGAAACACAAGCGTTGATGATCGAAGCATTTGCCGAAATAGAGGCTGACGATACAAATTTGTCTGCGCAGGACAAAAGAAAAACAATCGACGAACTTCGCATCTGGTTGCTCAAAAACAAACAGACAAACCAGTGGCGAACAACCAAGGCTACTTCAGAAGCCATCTATGCCTTATTGCTAAACGGAACAGATTGGCTGGAACTCGACAACCAAATAGAAGTCACGGTAGCGGATAAAAAAGTAGAACCGGATAACAAACAGCCCGAGGCCGGCACGGGATACTTCAAAACGTCGTGGAAGAATAAAGAAGTTGCTCCCGATATGGGCACAGTAACATTCACCAAGAAAGACAACGGCATTGCATGGGGTGGATTGTACTGGCAGTATTTTGAAGACCTGGACAAGATCACGCCCGCAGAAACGCCCCTTAAGCTGTCGAAGAAGGTGTTTTTGGTTACACGCGCCAATAGCGGCGAACTGTTGAAGGAAGTGAGCTTAGATGCCCCGCTCAAAGTAGGCGATTTGCTTCGCATTCGCATCGAGCTTAAAGCCGACCGTGATATGGAATTCCTGCACATGAAAGACATGCGCGCTGCCGGACTTGAACCGGTAGATGTTCTTTCGGAATACAAGTGGCAGGACAACCTGGGTTATTATCAAAGCACAAAAGATGCTTCGACTAATTTCTTTTTCGACTACGTTCCAAAAGGTGTATTTGTGTTTGAATACGACCTGCGCGTGAATAACAAAGGAAATTTTTCTAATGGTATTACTACTATACAATGCATGTATGCTCCGGAGTTTAGCAGCCACAGCGAGGGCGTGAGAATAAAAGTGGACTAACGAATGCTTGCCACAAAGAATAAAAATTCTCTGTGGCAAGATTCATCAACATCTAACAGAAGTAACTTCAGGCAACGTATGTCACTTCATGCGCTTCCGATAGCATTGGAACTTCCAGCTTACTCAGCAACCTTGAAAGCACAGCCTGAGGAACAGGATGTTCACGATCGTTGTTTTGCCGAACCCAATCTTTATACGGAACCTCGATATAGATAACCTTAACGCGAGCCTTGTACGAAGCAAAAAGATCGATCCATTGTGACCTCGTTTGCCGTGTAATGTTCGTTGCGTTCCATGCAAAAGGTTGTCCTTTCCTCAAAAACACCTTGGCTTGCTCCTTTGCTTCCTGCACCGCCCAGCCCGTAGCAGAAGTATCGTCAGGCTTGAGTTTGTGCTTTCTACGAATGTCATCCAGGCTCACTACGGGCAGGTCGGGATAATTTTTCTTCAGAAATGTATCCTTGCCCATGCCGGGAAGGCCTGACATCATGATTACCTCGCCTCTTAAATCATCAAAAGGTTCATAATCCGGAAATCCGTTTTCCTTTTGGAAATAGGTGAATCTGGCGAGGTCCGATGAAAAAACTTTCGGCGCATGCCAGCACTGCTGCTCTTCACAAAATGCTTCAAAGAAACTAATGCGCTCCAGCATACCGCGCTGGTCGGCGCATATTCTCCCTAGAACGTCGGCCTTGGCAAGCATCGCTAGTAATTTCATGTCTATGCGAAGTGATGCGTCGAGCAATACTTTTGTGGGATTGAATTTTTCCATCACCCACAATGGCAATCCGTGGTGTCGAACCAGCGCCGCTATCTCTTCACGAAGTTTAAACGGCGTTGGAATATCTGCATACAATATTTGCCGGGTTGTAAACTCACCTTTCCTGGCATGCCCCGCCGATGTAATGCGTCCAGTTGCGTCTTCAACAGTTGTTGATCGTTTTTCAACATCATGTAGCAAAGCAGCGGCGAACAACAATTCTTGTTGCAGCTCACCGAGTTGGTTGTACTCAGGCAAAAACCGTAGCGCCTCCAGCACCATGTTGGTGTGAATCGCCACATCACCTTCGGCATGATGAACAGTATCCTGTGGAATGCCCCGCATATCGGCGACCCAATCAAAGGTTTTCTCCAGATGACCCCATGTTTTGTAATTTGATATAGTCCATTTCATAAAAAAGTTCATATTACGGCTGTGGATATTCCCACGCCAGTTTTGCACGGCGCCAATTGCGTGTCCAGTGCCCATCGGTTTTTACGTGCCCCTTGCGCACATATTTGAATACGTGATGTTCAAAATCATCTACCGCATACTCACCAGTATTTCGACTAACAAGTCCTTCACGCGTGCAAGGTTTTGCTGTGACAACATCGTAAGAATCTAACTCGCTCTGTGCTCGAACCAACGTTAGCACCAGTTCTTGAAATGAAAATTCGTCGACAGGCTTTACACGCTTGAGTTCCGGAACAGTTGGAAAGTCGAACATGGCCGCGTAAAATTTTACTTCATCCCAGCTCAACCACCGGTCGAGGCAGCGAACAGCAAACACAAAGTAATGATGCTCTAGCTTACGATATTCAATCGAGTGGATGGCATAGAGATTTTCTCCGAAGATCTCTATGTCGCCCAAGTCGTTTTTTATCAGCTCCCATCGTTCCCGTATTGCTCTGCTCCATGCCGACACAGTAGGTGCAGCATGCGACCGGGCAAACACACCATAGCGACTCAGGCAATTATTTTCGCCGTCGAGTTTTTCGGTGTGAACGAGCTCTGGAATTTTAATCGCATCACACCAATAGTCATGGTTGATCCGGTCGTCGCTGCTCGTGCCAGGAGAGAATGGGTAATGATAGGTGCGCCCATATTTTCTTGAAATACTCATAAAATCGTTCATTAAATTAAAAAGGAATAACAACACGCACATGGCCTGACCGTCAAATCATGGTGTGCGCAGAAAATCAACTGTCGCCAGTTGCAGACTGCGTTAACAATACAGATCCATTAATTCGATATCAGACAGGCCCTCACCGGAGACGGGAGAGTTTTGTGAAAGGATATAGTATTACAAGTCGAGCACTTCTTAAAGTCCCTCTGTTTAAAGGGCTGAACATTTAAATCGCGACAAAGATAATTATAGCGTGAATAAAAACGAAGAAAATAAGGTAAAGTTACCTTTCTATCTCACCAATCTGCGACGCCTGTAAAATTATTGATCTTATACTCCGATTGAGTTTATCATGATCATACAGTGTTGTTCAGACCTACACCTCGAGTTCAAAAGAAATAAATTTTGTTCTGGCAATTCTTTCGTTGCCGGGGCCAGATTTTATTTCTCGGAGGGAGGCATACTTCCTTTTATTCTCATCGGCGTGTACAACTCGTTCTTGATTACGTCCCTGTACGCTTTGAAGAAACTTATGATTTGTACCGTGGCGCAGTCATCGTTTTATAAATGAGCCGCGCAGCAAGGTGCTTAGTGGCAGTTTCATCACCACTAAGCGCCGATATTATTTATTCAGCTATTTCTCAATCGCAACTTACCGCCCAGCAACGACGCCGGTATTCCTGAAAGGACGATGGCAATGGGATACCACCTCGGTGGCTCGTTCCACATCACAATGGCACCCATGGTTCCCAACAACAAACCGATAGCCATGCCAATGAGCACCAGCCTCATGGGCTTTGAAGGAGCCAACGCCGCTGTGACATAGCTGCCCACAGCCACATAAATAAACCTGTATAGTGTTACCACAAGCATTAACCACAAAGGGTTTTGGCCAAACGGGATCTTCATCCAACCATTGCTTTCCAGGATTACATCTGTAACGTGCGACAAGCCACCAACGATGAGCAGGGAAAGCAGTATTACTCCGACACTTTTTAATATGTACATCTTCGTGCTATTTTATTTAAGGGTCGTTTTTAGAGCTAACTAGCGCTTTGGCATCTTTGTCATGTCCATGTGCAAAATATTCCAGCGATGGCCGTCGAGGTCCGAAAATCCGCAACCATACATCCAGCCTTGATTTTCGCTGGGTTTGTTGAACAGCGTGCCACCGGCTGCTGTAACCTTTTGGGCAATCTCATCTACTTCTTCGCGGCTCTCGGCGTCGAATGAAAGTAAAACTTCGGTTGTCTTTCGCGTGTCGGCGATCTCGTTGCTGGTGCAGCTCTTGAAAAAAGGCTCTTCAAACAGCATCACTACGATATTCTTGGCGCCCACCAGCAGACACGCTGAAGTATTGGGATCGCCGCCATTCGGGTTGAACGAAAAACCAAGCTTGGTAAAAAACTCTTTCGATCTTTTAACATCCTTCACGGGAAGGTTGATCCAAAATTCCTTAGTCATTTTTTTGTGTTTTTAAAAGTTGGCCTACTCTTTAATGGATTTTCGGTACTCCATTTTTAATATTCTACTTATTGAATCCATTTGCCAGCAGTTCATCAAGACGCCTCAGCCCTTCGCCAAATCCTTTTTCCATTCCCGACATCACCATGCTGTCTCTGGCTGCCACCGACCGAAACACAGAATGGATAATCATTTTGGTTCTGTTGTTGAGTAACGTTTGGAACGTCGATGTGTCAAGGCTCACGTGTCCCCTTTCAGGATGCCCTTCGAACTCGAAAGTTTGTATAACCCTCTCCGGTGCCGACACTTCGTGCACCACTCCCCGGAATCCGTAAGCATTTCCTTTTTCGTCGGTGTGAGTGTACCGAAAATGACCGCCTGTTCGCATGTTAAACTTGTTGATGGTCATTTTCATGTTCTTCGGACCCAGCCATTGAACAAGCAAATCGGGGTCGGTAAATGCTTTGAATACCAGTTCACGCGGCGCATCAAACTCGCGGAAAATATAAAGCTCTTGCCTGCCAGGTTCGGCAACTATCTTGAGCTGGTTTTTGGTGATCATCTCTTTTTCGACTTTTTGGTGGATTGCATTTTTAACAACAGGTTATCCAGCTTCTCAAAGCGATGTTCCATCAACTTCCGGAATGGTTCGAGCCAGTCTTGCACCTCCATCAGCTTTTGCGCCTGCACTTCGCAATACCGCTCTCTCCCCTGATCTTTGATCATGATCAGGCCACACTCTGTCAGGATCTTGATATGCTGCGAAATGGCGGGTCGGCTCATGTCAAATTTTTCGGCAATGGCGTTCAGGTTAAGCGTTTGGTAGGCAATGAGATTTAAGATCTCTCTGCGGGTGGGGTCGGCTATGGCCTGAAAAACGTCTCTTCTAGCTTGGTACGCCATAATTATGTAAGTATTTGCTTACAAGTATATATGTAAGTAATTACTTACGCAATATTTTTTCATTTTTATTTTCCGTTACTACAAAACTACGGTTGTCCACCTCATCAGACGCGGTGTAAAAGCGACAATGAAAGGTGGCCCTTGCGTCATAGGCTCATGGATCTTTTGCGCCAGAAACATTATCTTGTTGTAGTGTCAGCATAAACACATTGACCATGGCAACGCAAAACGATGTTGATCAACAACCAGCGCTCCAACATGTGGAACCGGTTCTTGCTGTTAGCGACATATTAAAGTCTGTCACTTACTGGCACGAGGTGTTGGGCTTCCCCGATCACTGGACGTGGGGCGAGCCGCCTAATCACGGTGGTGTTTCGTGGAATGGCGCCGCTTTCATTCAGTTTTCGCTAAACCCAAAACTTGCCGCCATATCAGAAGGTCATAGCATCTGGATCCGTGTAAAAAACCTGGATGCGCTCTTTTCACTTCATCAGAAAAATGGGGCTATGATCGTCATGCCCATTGAAAATAAACCATGGGGTTTTGCGGAGTATACTGTGCAAGACATCAACGGCCATTATGTTCATTTCTCGATGCCGGCTTCAAACAGAAAAACGCAAACAGAAGAACCTGGTCGCTCGTTCAACATTACCGGCCGAACGCCCACAACAACGGAGTACAAAAATTTAATGGTGTCTGTTGGGTGGTCGGATCCTACCAACCATGCTGATCCACAGACGTTGCTTTCATCTGTCGTGTATGCAGTGACAGCAGAAGACAGTCTAACGCGCGAAGCAGTTGGATGTGCTTTACTTTTTGGCGACCAGATTGGGTTTTACTATGTTAAAGATGTGATGGTACATCCGTTGTGGCAAGGACAAGGCATTGGAACAGCGCTCATGCAGCATTTAACACACTGGATTGAAGCCAACGCGCCTGACAAATCCACCGTCGGACTGTTTACAGGCGAGCATCTGGCTCCCTTCTACCGGCAGTTTGGTTTCATACAAGCCTGCGGCATGTACCGCTCGATCGACCGTCAATCTAAAAAGGCGTGAAAATGTTCAGAAAATGTGCAATTCCCACGTCCAATAGCATCCTGATGGACGCTTATAAGCTTTACACCTGGTTTTTTTGCCTCCGGAATTATCGATAAGTTCAACACAACCATCTTTTTTCTCATTGAAACAATTCATCGAGCGGCTTTTTGAAGTTTTGACTTACGCGGGCATTGCGCAGGGATTTTTTGTAACCCTGCTGCTCAATAACAAAAGTGTAAGGCGAAGCCGCGCCAACCTATTCTTGTCTATTTTACTTCTGGCCATTTCGTTCAGCATCATGCACATGATGTATGCCGGTCAGGTGCTCAGTCACTTTTCTGTCAGGGTCTATCATGTGGGCGACCCAACATTTTTTCTCATCGCACCCATGTTGTGGTTTTATACCCAGGAATTAACGGGCAGACGAGTAAATTGGTCATTCAAATTGTGGCTGCATTTTAGTCCCTTTCTCATCATCATCTTCGCTTCCCTTTACCTCAATAGATTTCCGCTGGACCACCCTGTGATCAATTATCTCGCTCATCACCAGCGACTGATATTTATATTTTTCTGGATCTTCGTCATCATACAGTTTTCGTGCTACCTGTATTTTGTTCACAGGCGGTGGCAAACATACCAGTCGATGATCGAACAGGAGGTATCTAACACTGAAAATGTCAATATCTCGTGGGTGAGGTTCTTTATGGGTATATTTCTGTTCATCAACCTTTTTTTTCTGGTCACGCTGTTTGTACTGATCCACATGAGTAACATGTTCCAGTTGTATAAGAGCGTACCGGTTATTTTTTCGCTCTCCGTTTTTGCGTTGGGCTATAGAGGCATTTTGCAAAAAGAGATTTTTAGCCAGAGTCGGTTAACTGAGGTTGTTTCCAAGCCCTCCGAAAACAACATGGCAAAAAATACAGATCAACAACAGTTAGTCAATCGGCTGGTTCAATACATGGCGGAAAGGAAACCGTATCTCGATGCGGAGCTCACGTTGAGCAGCCTCGCTAAAGACCTTGGCTTAAGCCGAAGTCTACTCTCACAAGTTATCAACGAAGGCGTCGGCG
>JBMOKS010000498.1:0-9677 GCA_049324355.1 Bacteroidota bacterium | reverse complement strand
GTCAGGAAAGTCTTCCAGGGTTCTCTCCTGCCCGGAAGAACCCGAAGGAAGCCGAGACAGAGTTTTGTCAATGATCCTGCAAATATTTTATTTCGGCGATGGCTGAATCGTATTCAATCTTTATCCGCCGATTTCGACAACGAGGACGAAAAGTTGTTCGTAAATCATTTTATTACTTATGATCTAAATCATAACCCGGCCTGTCATCCCCACCTACCTTGGCGACAGATGTGAGAGTTGGAGGTACCCCTTCGATCCCTGGCGTTGTGCACGTAGACCCATAGCAAGAAAACCCGACAAACATCTTCAACATGAGTGACTAACGTCATACCACACACGGATGTCTATTAAGAATTTTAATGGTATTAAATCTTTAAAATATGAAAACACGATTCATTCCCCACTTTGTCATGATGTTAATTCCTTTAGCCTGCAATCAGCCTGCTTCTACCGAATCAGCAGTGTTAGTAGAAACTGCGCAGGCAGGTCAATCCGCGGTTCAGGATGACGAGTCACAAAGAAACATTGTACAAACTGCAGTCAGTTCACCCGATCACAAGACATTGGTTGCGGCATTGAAAGCCGCTTCTTATGTTGATGCCCTCTCCAATGCCGGTCCATTCACAGTTTTTGCGCCGAGCGATGAAGCATTTTCAAAGCTACCTGCAGGAACCGTGGAAGACCTGGTGAAACCAGAAAATCAAGATAAGCTAAGAAACATTCTTGAATACCATGTTTATGTCGGAACCATTCGTGAAAACATGATCAGCGATGGCATGACTCTGAACCAGGTCAATGGTCAGAATGTAAAGTTGGGGAAAAATGGAGACAAGCTCTCCGTAAATGATGTGAACATCCTGGCAACAGTTCCAACTTCAAACGGAATAATTTATGTAATCGATCAAGTACTGTTGCCACCAGGGAAATAAAATAATTTTGGACAGAACGTGATGGATATAAAAGAGCGTGAAGACATTGAAAAACTGGTAAACCAGTTTTATAAAAAGGTGCAGGCAGATCCTCTGCTTGCACCTCTATTCGGTCATGTTGATTGGACTAAACATCTTCCTCTTATGCATAACTTTTGGGCATCGATGGTCCTGGGAGAATACAGCTACCAGGGAAATCCGTTTCAAAAACATGCAAACCTTCCGCTTAAGCAAGAGCATTTTAGCCAATGGATTTTGTTATTTATAGAAACGGTCGATCAGAATTTTAAGGGACAAAAGGCGAATGAGATAAAGGATCGCGCCCGAAATATTGCCAGGATATTTCAACACAAGATGGGAATCGCTCGACCTGAGGTTAAACTGTGATCTTGTGCCCCGAGAGTTTCAGCTTTCCATCTTTTTCCATTTTTTTTACGGCACGGATAACCGTCTCTACACGTAAACCCGTCATGTCCGCAAGTTGTTGTCGGGTAAACGGGATGACCAGCCTTTCATCTCCATCCTTCTTTTTGATCTTATTTTTGAAATAATTTAAAATAGTAGTGAGACGGTGCTCCGGATCATACGATGAGACTTCCGTTAGAATCATGGATTTATATTGCAACCTCTTGCATAGTACCTGGTTCAACTTAAGGTGTACTTCAAAATTTTCCTTAAGGAGTTCCAGGAACTCAGGCTTGGCTAATCGCCAGATTTTACTATCCTCAGTCGCTTGCGCACTACTTGGATAAGGGAAAGCACCTAACAATGCAGGCTCGCCAAAGCTTTCACCAGAATTAAAAATTCCCTGCGTGAATTCCTGACCGTCTGGATTAAGTATATACATTCTGATTTGACCCGACGCGACCTGGCAAAAATCATTTGCCGGATCACCCTCATCAAACAAAATCTGGCCTTTCTGGGCACTAACGAGACGAGCCTTATATTTCTCCAACAGATGTACGGGTATCACATTCCAATTTTTGCAAAAATATCGCGCAAGTTATGTTAACAGGCCATGATGAAAATCATCATTTCCAAAAAAATATTTCCCTTGCGCCCGTATTGAAGATGTTACACCAAAATATGATCTGCATCATAAATATTAGGGATATGAGCATTCATATTTGAGCCTTAGCGAGAAACCCATGCCAGTTACTTTTGACGATACCCGCATTGCTTACGCACACAAGTCCAATTCAGAACTCAGGAATGCGAACTTCATTTTTTCTGTCATCGACAGTCCTTTACTATGCATGGTTGCGACAACGGCAGTAAAATGGTGCCTGAAGTTGCGTGTTCCAATCGAGGGTATCATCAGGCGAACCGTGTATGCTCATTTTTGTGGCGGCAACACAATACAGGGAGTCGGCCAGGTTATTGGAAAGCTGAGCTCATCAGCGGTAAAGACGATACTTGACTATTCAGTTGAAGGTGCAGATAAGGACGAGGATTTTGACCTCACAGCGAACGAGATCCTTCTAACGATTCAGAATGCGGCGCACAAGAACGACATCGCTTTCGCTGTGTTTAAAATAACGGGCGTGGCTTCTGCCAGTCTGCTGGAAAAGGTACAACAGCAACAAATACTGACACCAGAGGAAAACTTGTCTGTTCAAAAATTCAGGGAACGAATCGACACGATCTGCAAGACCGCTTACGAAAACAATATCCGCTTGCTGATCGACGCAGAGGAAAGTTGGATTCAGGGCGCCATTGATTCAATCGTCAACGAAATGATGGCAAGGTATAACAAAGGAAAACCAATAGTGTTCAATACCTATCAACTATACAGGACCGATGCCTTGGCTACCATGATACAAGCTTTTCAGAACGCCCGGAAAGGCGGATATTTTTTTGGCGTAAAACTGGTGCGTGGAGCCTATATGGAAAAAGAGAGAGGCCGAGCCAGGAGACTTCGATACCATAGCCCTATACATGCCGATCGTGACTCCACGGATATCGCATTCAATGCCGCTATTGAATACTGTATTCAAAATCTGCAATACATTTCGGTAATGTGTGGCTCGCACAATGAGTATAGTAACCGATACATGGTAGCTTTGATGTGCGACAAACGAATTAAGAACAATGACCCGCGCGTATGGTTCTCTCAGTTGTATGGAATGAGTGACAACATCTCATTCTCACTTGCCAGATCGGGCTACAATGTCGCCAAGTACCTTCCTTATGGCCCAATTAAAGCCGTGATCCCGTACCTATTAAGAAGAGCTTCCGAAAACACTTCCGTAGCCGGACAAAGCAGTCGCGAGTTAACATTGATAAGAAAGGAAATCCGCCGGCGGAAAACAGATGTTATTTGAGCAAGCCTGGCAAAACAACAAAGCAATCGTCTTCAATAAAAAAGCTTTTGATGCTTCCGTATGATTGGAGTCATAGGAGCGGCATATGAAAGAGAATAAATTTTGCCATTTCATAACCCCAAAGCCATGGACCCTAAGAAAGGATTTATTTACTTTCTAATGAACCCCAAAAAATGGTGGATACCGCTGGCCTTCATCTTCCTTGTAAGTTTCACTGGTGTAGCCATCATTGGCTATGAAACCTACTACGAGGCGCCACCAATTCCCACGTTCTGGAACGAATCCGGACAGGAAGTTTTTTCGAAGGATGATATCCTCGAAGGTCAGGCGACTTTTCAGCGCCTCGCGCTGATGGACTTCGGTAGCATGTTTGGCGATGGTGCAAACAGAGGACCGGATTTTACGGCACAAAGTCTTCATCAGATTACACTATCTCTTGATGAGTATTACCAGAACCAACCCGGCTTGAGCAAGCTCGAATTTCTCGGGGTGAAGGAGCAAGTCAAAAGAGAATTGAAGGACAATCGTTACGAAAAAAGCTCGAACAGTGTCCAGCTCACACGCGCACAGGAATACGCATGCAAGCAGTTAGTTGAATACTATAAAGAGTTCTTTCATGGTGCATCCGGTCAAAAGTCGTTGAAAGCGGGCTATATATCAGATCAGGAGTCCATCGAGAAGCTGACCGCATTCTTTTACTGGGGTGCATGGGTTTGTAGTGTGAAAAGGCCAGGCGAAAGTTACAGCTACACGCACAACTGGCCGTACGACGCCGAAGCTGGCAATGTGCCGGAGACCCCTGTTATCATATGGACGATTATCGGGTCCCTGGGGCTTGTGATAGGATTGGGAATCGTACTCTTCTATCACGGCAGATTGGAGAAGCTGAGTGACCGCACCTTTCTCGACAACTCAAGCCCGCTAATGACGCAAAAGGGTGTGAACAAGTTTTCGCCCAGTCGCGCTCAGCGTGCCACGTACAAGTTCTTCTATGCAGCAATTTTTGTACTCCTTCTACAAGTGATTGCCGGCATTCTCACCGTTCACGATTTTGTAAACTTTACCGAGTTTTTTGGGTTCGATTTTAGAGACTCCTTCCCGATCACGGTTAGCCGTGGCTGGCATGTGCAGTTATCATTACTATGGATTTCAGCTTGCTGGATCGGCGCGTCATTATTTATAACACCATTCATCGCAAAAGAGCCAGAAAATTACCATAGAAAAGTGAATATGCTTTTTTGGTTGGTGGCACTATTAGTTGTTGGCTCAATCATTGGTATCTATATCGGGCCAATGGGGTTAACAAAATATTGGTATTGGCTGGGTAACCAGGGCTGGGAGTACGTGCAGCCGGGAAAAGTATGGCAAGTGTTACTGTTTATAATTTTTGTACTCTGGGCTAATACACTGTACAAAGCACTTAAACCAGCGCTCAAGTTCAAGGAACCATGGGCTTTGCCAAACTGGCTTGTGTATGCAACGATGAGCATCGTAGTCCTTTTACTTTCGGGGTTTATCGCGACACCGGAAACGAATTTCGTCATTGCAGATTTTTGGCGTTGGTGTGTCATTCATATGTGGGCCGAGGCATTCTTCGAAGTGTTTACGACTGTACTCGTTGGGTATTTCATGGTGTTAATGGGACTTGTCAGCAGGGAGTCCGCCATAAGGGTGATTTATCTTGCCACGCTTTTATTTCTGGGTTCCGGACTGCTCGGTATTTCACATAATTTTTATTGGAACGCAAAACCTGTAGCAACCATGGCGTTGGGCTCCGTATTTTCGACCTTACAAGTGATACCGTTGATCCTGTTGACGCTTGAAGCTTGGCGATTTCATAAACTGCCGAGGCTGGCTGAGGAAGTCAGTTCGAACGGGAACGGAAATCGAAACGGGATGGGCACCATCTTCGGAATGAGTGATGTGTTCTTATTCCTTATTGGCGTAAATTTCTGGAACTTCTTCGGAGCCGGCGTCATGGGATTTATCATTAACCTGCCTCTAGCCAACTACTATGAGCATGGAACCTACCTGACGGTTAATCACGGACATGCAGCGCTGATGGGAGTTTACGGGAATCTTTCAATTGCAGCAGTTTTATTTTGTTGTAAGCTACTATGCAACCCTGTCTCATGGAATCCAGTGCAGGTAAAAATTTCGTTTTGGTCGATCAATCTTGGCCTCATGTTAATGGTGATGCTCGATCTGTTTCCCGCTGGAATCCTACAATTTAAGGCTGTTGTGGACCAAGGATTGTGGTTCGCCAGATCCGCACAGTTCCTTGAACAGGAAAACTTTCAAACGCTGACCTGGCTAAGAATTATCGGGGGAGCGATTTTTGTGCTCGGCGGAGTTTTTCCTCTTGTTTCAATCATGATCAAAGTTTCGCGGAACTTGAAGCCGATCTCTGCGAATTTGAGTGTGACGGAAAAAGACATGGAGGTCACGGCCGAAGTATAACGGCCCCAGGGGTCAGCTACAATTCGCATCGAGAATTCCGCATCCGGCATCGGTTTTCGGATATCCGCTACCTCGATCTTTGCAATATTTTTAACGCAACAGGTCAATATCGCATTCGCAGAAAAGTGAAATTCCGTCATGCCAGGAATATTTAGTTCAGGGTGCTTTCTAAATTTTCTTAATGTAAAAATTCGGCAATACCATGTCGATCCCTTTACCTGCAGAATAATTTTAATAAAGCGCAATGTGTGTCATTTGATATTTTTTCTGGTCGCAAGGTCTTTAAAAATAACAACGAGTTTGTCTGGAGTATGACTCAGATCATAAGAAAATGAAGGAATAAGCAGTTGCTTTAAGTTCGATTAAGACTTTTCATGCAAACGACTCAAATGCACACCTTTCATATTCCGGTAATGGGCCTGGCTTACACCATTGACACACCCATCAAAGTTGCCAGATTTGGCATCGATTCGGTGATCTCGATTATTGAGGACAAGCTCATTGAATTGATGCGCAAGCACTATTACCAGGAGTCGAAAAGACCTTATCATGAAATTCGACCGAACGAACCTGACTATCGGGCAAAGAGAATTACCGATTACCTAAATCTCGTCCATACCCTTGTAAATGAACAAGTCGAAAAACTACGTCACGCTGCATTCGAAAAGGGATCGGAAATAGTGAAATATTTCGAGATGCTCCCTGGAAAAAATGTGCTTCGGTTGGCTTATGAAGGCATGCTGGCTGCGGAAAGTCCCTTAGAAAAAGAGGCGATGATGAAGTATCTGCGAGGCCAGATCCAACCCGGAAGGATCGATGTGAATATCATGACCAAAGTCGATAAAAATAACTACGACAAGGCCGGTAACCTTATTCCTGATTCTTCAGACGCGCTTGCCGCCCTTCGCGGGTACGCCAATAGCAACCTTACAAATTCGTCGATCATCTTTTCCGCAGGCCTCAACCCACGACTCTTTAATTATGTCGAAAAACTTGCCGTCTTTCACGCCAAAGGCCACGGCATCTTTGACAAAGAGATTGTTATAAAAGTAAGCGACTACCGGTCGGCTCTTATCCAAGGTAAGTACCTTGCCAAAAAAGGTATATGGGTCAGCGAATTCAGGGTCGAATCTGGTCTGAATTGCGGAGGTCATGCTTTCGCAACAGACGGCACGTTGTTGGGTCCTATTCTGGAAGAATTTAAAACAAAAAAGAAAGAGTTAATTGAATCGCAGCATTCCTTGTATCAGTCTGCCGCCAAGTTAAAAAGCATTCCAACTTTTGACGATCCTCACCCTGTCAGAATAACTGCTCAAGGTGGCATTGGCACCTCTGAAGAAGCCTCGTTCTTAAATACTCATTATAATCTTCACAGCACCGGTTGGGGATCACCATTCCTGTTATGCCCGGAAGCAACGACCGTTGATATTCAAACGTTACGACGGTTGGCGGAGGCCGATGAAAAGGATATAGTGCTAAGCAAAGTTTCTCCTTTGGGCATAGCGTTCAACTATCTGAAAGGCACAACGGCAGAGCGCGAGCGGCTCGCACGCGTCAAAAAAGGAAAACCTGGGAGTCCTTGCACCGAAAAACATCTTGTATCGAACACTGAGTTCACCAAAGACCCGATTTGCACAGCATCACACGCATACCAAAAAAGAAAGATCGAGGAGCTACAACTCTTGCGTTTGCCACAAGATCAATACGTGAAACGTTTCGATGATATAGTTAGCAAGGAATGTCTGTGCATAGGTTTGAGTAACGCTGCCATCTTGCACTATCAATTGCCTCCGATAAAGAAGCTGGAAGCTGTTACCATCTGCCCCGGGCCCAACCTGGCTTATTTCAATCGGATTGTAACGTTAAAGGATATGACTGACCACATTTATGGACGCACGAACCTGATCACCCGTAAAAATCGCCCACACATGTTCATCAAAGAGCTGATCCTGAATATCAAGTATCTTGAGGAACGGATCCTTGACCTGACCGAGACAGACGTGAAGACAGCGAAGGATTTGCTTGACTTTAGCAAGAATTTGCTCAAGGGAATCAGTTATTATCGAGACCTGTCGTCGTCAATTCCAACAGACACAACGCGGTTTGAGGAGCAACTTGCATCATGTGAAGACGAAATAAAGGCGTTTATTCTTAAGTTGGAGAAGCTTTGTCATGACCATTAAATATTAGGCTGATTTTTGTCATGTTTTATTTGTTGATTTCTTGCTAGTCTCGCGGTGAGAACCAGGAAATGTGAAACTATTGATATTTATCTGTACCCGCGGCCCGTCCCTAACTGAAAAAAGATTGTCGCATCGCATCGCGATGTATCTTGAAACCATGGGCATCGCGGAAATCGGCGATGTGCAACTGCTGGGTGAGCAACTTTCACTCGCTCCCGGCCAGCGAAGGAAAATGATATTTCTGAATGACTGCAACTCAGGGTGCGTAAAGCTTCTGACCAACGGACTCCACGCCAGCGAATTCATTTATATTGACGTCGCACCCGATAAAAGCAACCTAGATTTTAATATTGAGGCATTTTTTAACGAAAAGATATTGCCACACTTGCGAAATATCAGTCCTGAAGTGCCCGCTTTAAGGGAAAACGATGGTTGATCGCAAGATCAATATTGAAGTAGGCGCCACAATTCTCCTTTCGTTGTAAAGAGTGATCTACAATAAGCTGAGCAACCTCTATGATATTTTTCAGCTCTTGAAGATCAGCGTTAACGATGGTCATGGTGAGGTTGTCAACAAGTTTGCCTAAATCCGCCAAACAATTCTTCGTTAAGTTGAGTCCCTTCTTGCTACGGATGATGCCGACCTGCTCTGTCATCAGTTTTCTGAGGCTGGCCCTGGTCTCCGACACCAAAGCCCTTTCTTCATCCTGCAACGGCTGTGAGGTTTTTACTTCCAGCGCCTCAACCCTGAGAGGGATGTGATCAAGGCGCATGGCGATATCCAAATAGCAGGCGTGGGCAAAGACCATTGCCTCGAGTAGTGAGTTTGATGCGAGGCGGTTTGCTCCGTGCAACCCCGTATTCGCGCACTCGCCACAAGCATATAAGTTTTCAATTGTTGTTCTGGAATTTATATCCGCGTCAATTCCTCCGCATAAATAATGAGCTGCGGGTAGCACGGGTATTGGATTGAAATAAACATCTATTCCAACACTCATACACTTTTCGAAAATAGCTGGAAATTTGTCCTGGAAATCGGTGGCTATAGGCGCGCAGTCCAGAAAGACCCCCGTTCCATTGCTGGCACTTATTTCAGTAGCAATTGCGCGAGCTACAATATCGCGACATGCAAGTTCGCCATCCTGATGATATTTGAACATAAAACGTTCGCCAGATTCAGTGACTAAATGAGCACCCTGCCCTCTTACGGCTTCTGAAATTAAAAAACACGGGTCTGTATCAAATGAAGCAAGTGCAGTTGGATGGAATTGGATAAACTCCATGTTACTCACCTTAGCCCCGGCTCTCCTTGCGATCGCGATCCCATCTCCGGTAGCAACACATGGGTTGGTAGTGACACTGTAAAGTTGACCTACGCCGCCAGTGGCTAAAATCGTAACCCGTGCAAAAAAATTGCTCACCGTGCCATTGATCAGGTTCAAAACAATGGCACCCCGGCAACAGTTCGCGCCGTTGTTGTCCAAGGTCGCAGATGGTGAGGTGATCAAATCTAAGACTGCATGATTTGTCAACAGCGTGATGTTAGGAAGCGACGCGACATTGGAGAGCAATGCCGCTGAGACGCCCGCGCCCGTTGCATCTTTGCAATGCACAATCCTTTTATGTCGATGACCTCCCTCTTTTCCAAGAGAGAATCGCCCGTTTTTATCACGATCAAATTCAACGCCATAACTGATAAGATCCCCGAGACGGTCTTGGGCCTGTTCAACCACAAACCTGACGACCTCTTCCTTGCACAATCCACCACCGGCCTCTAAGGT
>JBMOKS010000497.1:0-9705 GCA_049324355.1 Bacteroidota bacterium | reverse complement strand
AGATCTATAAAATGGAAAAAAACCTGGTAATCCTGACCATCATCGCAGGCATAGCCCCGATGTTCGGCTTTTTGGGAACCATCGCAGGGATGATCCAGACATTCTTTAATATCTCGATCACATCCGACATTACCCTGGGAACTATCGCCGGCGGTATATATGTGAAGATGATTACATCAGCAGCCGGCTTAATTATCGGTATTATGGCCTATATCGGCTATAGTTATCTGAACGCCCAGATCGATAAAGTCGTTAATAGGATGGAGGCGGCCAGCGCAGAATTCATCGACGTGCTGCACGCACCCGTGAAGTAAGATCAAAAAGACGACATGGATTTACGAAGCAAAAGACACAAAAGGCAGGCGGAATTCCACAACTCAGCGCTGAACGATATTCTGTTCATCCTGCTCCTTTTCTTCCTGATCGTCTCCACGTTGGCCAATCCCAATGTGATCAAGATGACGCTGCCAAAAGCAACGAGCAACACCAAGGCGCGGCAAACGGTGGTCGTGAGCATCAATGAAAAACATGAGTTTTATGTGGGCACCAGGCAAGTGCCGTTTGAACGACTCAAAGATACCCTGGTACCGGCGTTGAGCAATGAAAAATTGGAACCCACTATTGTGATCAACGCCGAAAAGTCGGTGCCAGTAGAGTATATCGTAGACGTCATGGAGATCGCCAATAAGCTTGGCGCTAAAGTTGTGTTAGCTACCAAAAAACCAAGTTAATCATGACCCGGCAACAAGAACGCGAAAAGAACCTGAAGGCTGCGCTGACAACCATCGTAGTGAATGTATTGATCCTGCTGGTCATGATCTTCGCCGGCGCCTGGCAGACACCTGGTTCTGGTCCGGGCGAATATCCCGGCATCGAAGTGAATTTAGGCTTCGACGATCAGGGTAGCGGTGATATCGAACCTCGTACGCCCATTGGAACAGAAGAAGCTAAAGACGACGAAAATCCTCCTACCCCAATAGAAGAAGAAACTCCTCAGGAAGAAGAAGTAACCCAAACAGCTCCTGTGCAGGAAGAGGCCCCTACCAAAGTAGTGGAACCCACCACGGTGACCGACCCCAACAGCGACGTGGAGATCAAAGAAGTAAAGAAAGAAGTTAAGCCCGTTGAAAAGAAAACGGAGACCAAACCCATTGAGAAAACAGAGAAGCCTGTAGAGAAAAAAGTTGAAGAAAAGCCCAGGGTGGTCGACACCAAAGCTGTGTATCAGGGAAAGACCACGGCGAGCGCCACTACAAGTGGTACCGGCGATGGAAAGAATGGTACTACCGGTAATCAGGGTGATGACGAAGGCAAAACGGGTAATAAGGGCGTGCCGGGAGGTACCGAGGGCGCGGCAGTATATAAGGGAACACCTGGCGGAGGAAATGGAGGACCTTCACTCGATCTTTATGGTTGGGAATGGGATAACATTCCAAAACCCAATACACCCGACAACGAAACATCCGGCAGAATTGTATTTCTCATCGAAGTGGATGAAAATGGTGAGTTGACTCACTACCGCAAAGAGTCCGGATCAGTGAGCGCAGCTGCTGAGAGAGCCTGTATAGAGTCACTTCAAAAACTGACTTTTACCAAAAAGTCGGGAGCAAAAGTACCTCCGGTATCCAAAGGTCGCATCACGTTCGTTATCCGCGCTCGATGACTATCGCCCAGGAGAAGCAGTATATTGAATTCATTCAGGATGTACTTATCTCCATTCACGAAAACCTTCGTGAGCTGAAAGACCGTAAGAATTTCGCCGACCCTGCAGAACTCCCGCACATCGAAGCCAAGATTATTGCTTACCACGAAATGCTGGCCATCATGCGCGAGAGCGCCGGCCAGTTTAACCTGCCTAAAGAAGAGATAGGACTGTAAAAAGTAGACCGCCTGGTTCTAAGGGTTCAGAAATTGTTTTTAATTGCTCTTGGATTCAGCACCGTAACATGATTCACGACTATCGCCAGGCTTTACAATATCTTTACAATAATCTACCCATGTTCCAGCGTGTAGGGGCCGTAGCTTTTAAAAAGGACCTTACCAACACGTTGAAACTCTGTAAGTCGCTAGGCGATCCTCAGTATAAATTCAAGACGGTGCATGTTGCCGGCACGAACGGCAAGGGAAGTACTTCCCATATGCTGGCCTCTATACTTCAATCGGCAGGTTACAAAACGGGGTTGTACACATCCCCGCATCTGAAGGAATTTACCGAACGGATTAAGATCAACGGGAAAGAAATAGAAGAGCTTTTTGTAGTTCGGTTTGTAAACAAGATCATGCGTCAGATCAGCGAGGTCAATCCATCATTCTTCGAGCTGACCGTAGCCATGGCGCTTGATTATTTCGCCCACGAAAAAGTGGATGTCGCCGTGATTGAGGTGGGCCTGGGGGGGCGATTAGATTCTACCAACGTTATCACACCTGAACTTTCGGTGATCACTAACATAGGATGGGATCATATGGACATACTGGGCGATACGCTCGAAAAGATAGCCAGCGAGAAAGCTGGGATCATCAAGCAGGGCATTCCAGTAGTGGTCAGTGAACGCCAACCCGACATTGAACATGTTTTTATCCGGAAATCGCAGGAGATGCAATCTTCATTAAGCTTTGCTTCTGATAGCTTTAAGGCAAAACGGAAGGAGCAGGGAGACCGTGTAGTCTTTGACGTGCTGAAGGATGGTCAGCCCTTTATTTCTGATCTTTCACTGCCATTGCAAGGGTTCTACCAGGAGAAGAATCTGTCTGGGGTTGTGCAGGCGGTGGAAAAATTAATGGAGCGCCAATTTGTGATCGATCGGCAAGCCGTGCTCCACGGACTAGAGCAGGTGGTTGTACAAACCGGATTAAAAGGTCGGTGGCAAACATTGACTAGCCATCCCCTGATGGTTTGCGATACAGGTCACAATGTAGACGGCGTACGGGAAGTTCTCCGGCAAATCCAATCACAATCCTATCAAAAGCTGCACATGGTTTGGGGCATGGTGAAGGATAAAGACGTCAATAATATTCTGGCCCTTTTGCCGAAAGAGGCAACCTACTATTTTTGCCAGGCCAAAATACCCCGGGCTATGGAAGCGTCGGTATTGGCCGGAAAAGCCCTTTCGCATGGCCTTTCCGGCCATATTATCCCGGATGTAAACGAAGCCAAGCGTAAGGCCATGGAAAATGCAGATCGCAGAGATCTGATTTTTATTGGTGGCAGCACCTTCGTGGTGGCGGAAATAGAAGAATTATAAGAATCGCGTGAAACGAAAGCAGGAACGATTTAAGATCATCGAACAACGGTCGAACGTCATTGAGCCCAGCAAGCCCGAATACCAAACCATCAAAGGTAAATGGCGTACAGAGCACTTTAAGAATAGTAACCCTATTACGGTAGAATTGGCTTGTGGAAGGGGCGAATATTCGGTGGGCTTGGCTAAGCTCTTTCCGGAAAGGAATTTTATCGGTGTGGATATTAAAGGTGAACGCATCTGGAAGGGAAGCACCTGGGCTGTTGAACAAGGTCTTTCGAATGTAGCCTTTCTTCGAACCCAGATTCTCATGATCGAGAACTTCTTCGAACCTGGCGAGATCGACGAGATCTGGCTCACGTTCCCAGACCCCCGCCCAAAGAAAAGAGACATCAAGCGACGACTTACAAGTCCTCGTTTTATCGAGATGTTCAAGAAGCTCGTGAAACCCGGCAGTTACGTACGCCTCAAAACGGACAACACGAAACTATATGAGTACACCGTGGAAGAAATACAGGGTCGTAACGACATCAGCGACTTCAAATTCACGCCCGATATATATCAGTCAGAACTTCGGCCCGAGTGCTTCGATATCAAAACACGGTACGAGGAAGAGTTTGCCGGTAAGGGAGAAACCATTAAATATGTGAGATTTAAGTTTTAAGTTTGACTATGTTTTAACGTCAAATAGTCAACATGGAAGAGCATACCAATTTCGACCTCGAAGAAAAATTTCTTACTGCCGACAGACTCATCGGTGAAAATCGCTTAAGTGAGGCGGCCAAAATGCTGGAAGACATACTGGCGGAAGCGCCGGACTTTGGAAAAGCACACAATCACCTGGGCTGGCTGTATGAAACTAAATTTAAGAATGTTCAGAAGGCTGATCAACATTATAAATTGGCATTGAAATTTTCACCAGACTACACCGCAGCCTATTACAACTATTGTTACCTGCTTTCTTCTCTTCGCAAGTACGACGAGTTGGAAGCTTTGCTGGAAAGCGCCATTAAAGTAGCGGGCATAAATTATGCAACGATCTACAATGAATATGCGCTCATGCGAGAGATGCAGAATAAGCTCGATGATGCCATTCATTATTATAAGCTACACATACAAAATTCGTTTGATGGCAAGGGTATCGAAACCGCTGCCGAATCGATCAGGCGATGCGAACGTAAGAAAGAGTTACTAGGAGGTGCTTAACAATTATATAACCTCTCAGAGAACACCATTTAATACGATGGACCTACCTTTGAAGCCATAAACATCTTCATAGGTTTGGGGGAATTCCCTGGAGGCTTGAGCCTTGGGGAATTCACTATTTGCAACCATGAGTAAAAAAGCGAAGCGCGATCTTGAACTGGTCATCCTGTCAGACATTCACCTGGGCACGTATGGTTGTCATGCCGAGGAACTGCTTCGTTATCTCAAGACCATCAGGCCCAAAAAGCTAATCCTGAACGGCGACATTATCGACATGTGGCAATTCAGTAAGCGTTATTGGCCCAAGTCGCACATGCAGGTGGTAAAGCACATCACAACCCTGCTCGCAAAAAACACCAAGATCATTTATCTCACCGGCAACCACGACGAGATGCTGAGAAAGTTCGCTGGTTTTAAACTGGGTTCTTTTCAAATCGACAATAAGCTTGTGCTGCGACTTAACGGTAAGCGGGCATGGATCTTCCATGGCGACGTGTTTGACGTTACCATGAAGTATTCAAAATGGCTGGCCAAACTCGGGGCCTTCGGCTACGACACACTCATCGTGATCAACACCTTCGTCAATTGGATACTGACCCAGTTCGGCCGTGAAAAAATTTCCCTATCAAAACGGGTAAAAGATAGCGTGAAGTCGGCCGTGAAGTTCATCAATGACTTTGAAAAGACGGCTGCGGGTATCGCCATTGAAAATGGCTACGATTACGTTATCTGTGGCCATATTCATCAGCCGGAGTACAGAAAAATACACACGGAGAAAGGTGAAGTAATTTATTTAAATTCGGGGGATTGGATCGAGAATCTTACCGCATTGGAATTTGACGGAACGGATTGGAAAATATACCGTTATGCTGAAGATAAGCTGGCACAAGCGGTGAAACTCCCCAAACACCTCCGTTACAAACTTGACAATGACGAGATATTCCGCGATCTGGTCAACGAATTTCTAACTGTGAAGAAGTGAAAATATTGTATGCTATTCAAGGCACAGGTAATGGACATCTTGCCCGTGCCGGGGATATAATCCCCGTCCTTAAAGAATATGGTGATCTTGATCTGTTTGTCAGTGGTGCGCAGGCCGACATCAAGCTCAGCTATCCGGTAAAATACAAATCCAAGGGACTAAGTTTCTATTTTGGAAAAAACGGAGGCGTCGACCTGCTCCGCACGTTCAAGCGGAACAGCTCTAAAGACGTATTTAAGGAGATCAAAAAGTTCCCTGTAGAAAAATACGATCTTGTGATCAACGATTTCGAGCCCATCTCCGCGTGGGCGTGCAAGCGCAAGGAGATTCCCTGTGTGTCGTTAAGTCATCAGTCGGCGCTGTTATCGTCGAAGACGCCCAAGCCGAAAAACTTCGACCCTGTGGGGGAGTGGATATTGAAAAATTACGCTCCGGCGCGCGAGCATGTGGGCTTCCATTTCGATCGGTATGATAAATTCATCTATACGCCCGTGATTCGATCCGAAGTGCGTAGCATTCAGCCACAATCCAAAGATCATTATACGGTTTATTTGCCATCGTATCACGATAAAAAACTGGTGCCATTGCTGGCCTCCATTCCGAACATCAGGTGGCACATATTTTCCAAGCATGCCAAGAAGGCCTATCACCTCGGAAAGCTCTCAGTGTATCCGGTAGATAAAGACGAGTTTGCGGCGAGTGTGACCTCAGCGAAAGGTGTGTTGTGCGGGGCCGGGTTCGAAACTCCCGCAGAGGCATTGTACCTGCAAAAGAAGTTGCTCGTAGTGCCCATGAAGTCGCAACTGGAACAGCATTACAACGCGGCTTCCCTGAAAAAACTCGGTGTGCCAGTGATCAAAAAAATGAAGAAGAAACATTTGAAGAAGCTCGTCAGTTGGCTCGAAACCGATGCCCGGGTTTCCGTAGAATACCAGGACATTACCGAACAGGCCGTAGCTCATGCGGTTCGCCTCGGTAAGAAAGTGTAAACATTGCCGCCAATTTGTTAATGCCAGTGTAACGGAAGTGTAAAACTTTCGTAATCCCTGTTCTTTATTTTTAGTGCAGGCAAAATTTTATGAAGAAGGCTTTCCGGGTAATGGTAATCGACGACGACAGAGATATTCTGGATCTTCTGGAATACAACTTAGCCAAAGAGGGCTTCCACGTCAAAACCATTTACGACAGCAGCGATGCCATTGCCGAAGTCAAGGATTTCTCTCCCGATCTCATCATACTCGACATCATGATGCCACATCCCAACGGCATTGAAGTTTGCCGCACACTCCGGGGTATGAAACGGTTTGAGGATACCTACATCTTCTTTCTGACAGCAAAGTCAGAGAGCTACTACCAACAAGCGGCGCTCGACACCGGCGGAGACGATTATATCGAAAAGGTAATTGGCTTGCGGGCGCTGACTTATAAGGTTAACACCGTGCTGAAACGCAGATTTGTTATTCGTAAAAGTGTGACCGAGGTATACATCGGCGACATCAAGATCAATCGTAAATCGAGTTCGGTGCGTGTGGGCAACGAAGAAGTTGTATTAAGTAAGCCTGAGTTTGAGTTATTATTTTTTTTCGCCCAAAATCCCACCAAGACCATCACCCTCGAAAATTTACTTTGCAACATCTGGGGTTCCGAAATCTATCTGTTTGATACTTCCATAGAAGTCTACATGCAAAGTTTGAGAAAAAAACTGGGGCTGGACCTCATTCACAAAACAGGAGATAGCCGGTATAAGCTTCAGCTGCTACGATCGTAGTGGGCTATAGCCTTTTGAATAGCGAACAAGCAACCCCCAACAAGGAATTTCGAAGTTTTTATGCTTCACCTTACACAAGCTTTTAAACCTTGAAAGCTTGCCGGCAAAGGGTTCGACATCCAAAAATCCCGGAGAAATCATTTTTCAATACTCATCGAGTTCTTCCAACACATCAGCCAGATGTTCGTAGTTTTTGTAGCCGGGCCTGATCTCGGCCGATCCGCTCAGCGAAATGCCTTTGAGTGGATAATCTTTCAATTTGTCCTGCAGACCCTCGCGCGAATGTACATCGAGCAAGACGGAAAGCTGACGACTGTATTGTTGAAGAGCATTGGCTGGTATATCGCTGTCAATAAGCACATAGAGAACACCCGGCTGTTGTAACACAGGATTGGCGAGTTCATTCTCCTTGGCGCGAACAATGACGGGCAGTGTCAGTGATGCCGCATATTTCTGGTATTCGTCGAAGCTGAGTTCGAAATAATCGGGCGCATAGTCCGCGAGGATCGTGGTCAGGGCCTGGCTATCTTTCATGCCATACAATTCAGCTACAACTTTTGGGCCCGAGATCCATCCCCTGATCTCCTGGAACAAAGTTCTGCTGATATAATCGGGTTGTCCTTCGGTCACCCGGAAGCCCAGCATATCCACACCCATTCCGGAGCAGTACCGGGCATCACTCAAATTGGTGACATTTCCTACTTTTACTAACGTCTTCAGTGGCATAGTTAATCCAAAAAGAAAAAATAACTTTGAGAAGATTACGTTTCAATTCGGGTGCGGATTTACCAAAAACAAGTTAATCATTGAAGAACTTTAGTAAATATTTCATCGGTTTGCTGATCGTAGCCCTGGCAGCATGCGATAAGGAGGGTGAGGTACCGGCAGACGTGGGCAAGGATTACTTTCCGCTCCAAAAAGGCCACTATCAGATCTATACCATAGACGAGATTCGCTATTCAGAAGTGGCTGCGCCCGAAACGCTGGCCTATGAGCTGATGACCGAGGTGGTAGATTCTTTTCCGCAGCAAGGCGGATATACCTACATTGTTCACAGAAGCACGCGCGCTAATAGCGGAGCGCCATGGCAATTTTTAGACACGTGGTCCGTTCGAGCCGAATCCCGTGAATTGGTTATCGCCGAAGGAAATGTGTCGTTTGTAAAAATGGTTTTTCCCGTGAAGGCCGGGAACACCTGGGACGGAAACAAGTTTAATACGCAGGAAGAAGACGAATACGAAATGACAAGTGTAGGTGAGCCCTTCACGGTAAACGACATAACATTTTCTCAAAGTCTTACGATCAACCAGAACGATAACGGAGACCTCATCGTATTTCAGGATAAACGTTCCGAAACATATGCCCGCGATGTGGGTCTGATATTTAAAGAATCTGTGCAATTGAATTATTGTACGACACCAAGTTGCCTGGGCAAACAAATTGTAGACAGTGGTGTGATCTATAAACAATCCATTAAGGAATATGGCAGGCGATAAACGGATCTTGGTCGTATTGATATTGCTGGTGCAGTTACCCTGTTGGGCCCAGGTGAACCGCTATGTGATTTTTTTTAAAGACAAGCAAGGCACGCCCTTCACGATCTCTGATCCCGCCGCATTTTTATCGCCCCAAGCTATCGAGCGCCGGATTAAACAAGGCATCGTTGTTACTGAGCAGGATCTGCCCGTGAACCCAAGCTATGTACAAGGTGTGGCAGGGGCGGGAGCTGATGTGTTTTTCAGAACGCGCTGGTTTAACGGGGTGCTTGTGCAGTGCGACGCGGCGCTGGTGCCGTCTATTCAAAATCTGAGTTTTGTCGATCGGGTTGAGTTTGTGGCACCGGGCGTAAAATTGTCTAACGGAGGCAGAAAAAAAACTAGTCTCCGAAAGAAGAACGGCACGGTTGGTATTGAGACTAAGAGCCAGTTGGAGATGATAGGCGTTCATGAAATGCATCAGGCCAATGTGATCGGCCAGAATATTACCATTGCCGTTTTTGATGCGGGATTCCCGGGCGTGGATGCCACGGCACCCTTCAGCGAGATATTCGCCGAAAACAGATTTAACGCAGCTGCTTCTTACGACTTCGTGTACAACACTACCGATGTGTTTCAATATGACGGGCATGGCACCGAAGTGCTCTCGGTGATCGCCGCCAAAATTCCCGACGATTATACCGGAGGAGCCTATGAGGCCAACTTTCAACTTTATGTCACGGAAGATGCCAGCTCAGAATATCGTGTAGAAGAATACAACTGGGCTTTCGCTGCCGAACGTGCCGACAGCGCCGGCGCCGATATCATCAATTCTTCTTTGGGCTACTACGATTTCGACGACGCCAGTATGAACTACACCACGGCGCAGATGGATGGCCAAACTGCGGTAGTCACGAAAGCCGCGCAATGGAGTGCCGAACGCGGCATCGTAGTGGTATGCAGCGCTGGAAACGAGGGAAACATTCCGTCGTGGCGGATCATTACAGCCCCGGCCGACGCGGTAGACGTACTTGC
>JBMOKS010000496.1:0-9714 GCA_049324355.1 Bacteroidota bacterium | reverse complement strand
ATTTCGTAAGAAACAAGCTTGCCGAGCGGTTCTTTGTATTTCCTCAGCGATTCGCCTATCTGGCGCACAATCTCTCCACGTTTCGGCGCAGGCCATTTTCTCCATTCTGCAAAACCCGCCGCTGACGCCTTCACTACTTCGTCAAAAGTCTTTTCATCGGCCGCGTAAACCGACCCTATCAGTTTGCCATCTACGGGTGAGTAAGAGTCTATAAGTTCTCCTTTGGATCTATACCATTTTTTGCCGGTGGATGATCCAAGATTTTTTTTCTTGATGCCCAGGGTTGAAAGGGCGTCTTTTATGCCGAAGTTTTTCATACAAATGGTGTGTGAGGGCACAAAGCTAATAAAATGTATGAAAGTGCCGGCGAAGAAATTTTACCGGATAATAGGGGCCAAAAATGACAGGAAATCAGCAAAAATTACCACTCAACACCGTAGGTGCCCTTCTTTCCATCGCGATAAAATCCTTCGATCAGAATACCGCCCTTTTTGAAATCCAGGATGCGGTTAAGGTCTTCGACATTATCAACCGGTAATTTATCAACATAGGCAATGATAAAGCCCTCCTTGACGCCGGACTCTTTCCACTTGCCACCTTCCAGTTTTTTGATCTTTACGCCACCCTCGAGCATAAGCTTGGCCAGTTCGCGATACGGAACGTCTTCCAGCGTTGCGCCGTCGAACGTAAACCGTACTTCTTTTTTGTCGATTGTCTCATCTCCGTCGCTATTCTTCAGGCGAGCCTTGACTTCCTGGCGTTGTCCTTCTCGAAGGTAAGCAACCTTGATCTCTTTGCCGGGTCTGTTGCGTGCTACCCATTCCTGCAGTTCTGAAACAGAGTTGACAGCATGATCGTCGATAGCAACGATCACATCGCCGGGCTGCATACCCGATTGCTCTGCCGCGCTGCCTTCGTTAACACGATTGACCAATACACCTTGGTTTACCGTCAATTTCAATTCCTCTGCAACAGCTGCATTGACGTCGGCTATCTGAATACCCAGCAGGCCGCGTTGCACCCTGCCAAACTCCAACAGGTCATCCACTACTTTTTTAACAAGGCTTACGGGAATAGCAAATGAATATCCTTGATAACTTCCGGAAGATGTGGCGATCGCCGTATTCACGCCAATCAATTCACCTTGCAAATTAACCAGGGCGCCACCGCTGTTACCCGGGTTTACTGCGGCATCGGTCTGGATGAAAGCTTCTACCTGAAGATTGTTCTTATCGCGCAAGATGCCAATGTTTCTTGCCTTGGCACTCACGATCCCGGCTGTTACGGTCGAGTTAAGATCAAAGGGGTTTCCGACGGCCAGCACCCATTCACCAGGACTGATGTGATCCGAGTTTCCATAGCGCACGAAGGGAAGATTTTTCGCTTTTACCTTGAGTAAGGCCAGATCGGTGCTGGGATCGCTGCCGATCAGTTTGGCATAAAAGCGTTGATTGTTGTTCATGACCACTTCAATGCTGCTGGCATCTTCGATAACGTGGTTGTTGGTAACAATATATCCGTCGTCTGAAATGATCACGCCCGAGCCGGAAGAATGGACGGGACGCTCATAGTTAAGTTGAAGTGGATTGAGGCTGAACTCACCAGGACTGTAAGCAGTACGGATGTGCACCACGCCCGAGGTGATCTGTTTCGCCGTAGAGAGAAAATCCAATTCCTGAGGTACACGATAAGAGGTATCAAAGGTATTGCCGGCAAGAACCAGTTTTTGACGTTCGTCGATTGAAGCATACGGAGCGGAAGAAACATCAAGATACCGGATCGTAAAAATGGAACCTAACACGCCACCAATACACGCCACGATGATAACAACGAGAATAAAAATAGAACGCTTCATAACAACCCCTTTATTGTGAATTACCTATGCCTCACCAACTTCTCCAGGAAATAACGATGCACATGGATATATGAAAGTTAACGTTAATTTTTCAAAAATGATCCGGCTGTAAAACAAAAAGGCGCTTCCGAAGATTCGGAAAGCGCCCAACCACCTAACCTAAACCCCTCTGTTTAGTTCACCTTGATGCTTGTTTTCAAAGTTTTCTTTTCGTCTTTCGGCAGCGTGATCTCCAGAATACCGTTGTTGTATTTGGCGGAAATTTTCGCAGCATCTACACTATCAGGCAACGAAAACGAACGGCTGAAAGTACCATACGCGGTTTCGATCGAGCGGAAGTTGTTTTCATTTAGTTCCTTAGAAAACTTGCGCTCTCCGCTTATGGTGAGGAAGTTATCATTCAGATCGAGTTTAAAATCATCCTTATTCATTCCCGGTGCCGCAAGCTGAATCTCAAATGCTTTTTCATTTTCAATGATGTCTACTTTGGGCACAAATGAATAAGCTGAACCACCGGCGCGCGAAACGGACTCGTTAAAGAAACGGTCGATCAGATTGCTGAATGACGTTGGCACAAAGTCATTCAATGCGGAGTTATAACGAACGATACTCATAATATTTTAAAATTTTTGGGTTATACATGTCGGCTTCGAAGTCCACATCCCTATCATGAAAAAATATGCCGAATGATTTTGAGCATCATTTCAAAGCCATTTTGGCCTGAAAATCAAAATTTTTGGTAATGATATGGTCAAATTGACAGGAAGGCGTGAATTTTTGACCTTCCAGTTTTAGGTTTTTCAAGGCTTATCATACCCGATCTCGACCTGCAATGCCTCCATGGCTGCCGCCAGATACACCAGCGCAGCATTCCAGTTAATGGCGATTTCATTCGATGCATAAGAGCAGCTTTGATCGAGATATGCTTCGTCCGGAATAGCCGATGGATAACCGGCACATTTGTCCTGCATGCCGGGGTTAGGTCCACCCGCCAGCAGTCCGGGAACGGGCTCCACTATGTTGTCAGCAATCGAAGGCCGGTGATGGGGGTCCATAGTGCGTTTGTCTCCAAAGCCTGTGAGATATGAAAATCCGGTGGCATTTCTTCCCAACAGGTAATCAAGATTGGTCAACGCTGCATCCACATATTTTTTGTCTTTCGTCAACCTGTAGGCCTGCAATAAAGCAATACCTTGATTCGCTGCCACGGCATTGCTGCCCCAGATAAAATCTTTTGCCGTGCTGCCCATCACTGTTCGAAATGGTTTTTGATTCAAAGCAACCATTAACTCATCACCAAAATGAATCAACAATTTTACTACAGCAGCACTTTGCGAAAATGTTTTTGGGAGCTGGTCACTCAGTTTTGACAACGTGTAATAGCCTAACAACCTCACCTGACTCCACGATGGCAAGGGCATTTTATCGTCGGGTACAATGTTGGTGTGCTCGATATATTGCTCTTCATGTGTTGTCGCAAAAAGTTCTGACGCCGCCCAGATCCATTCATCCTGGAAGTTGCGATCACCATACTCGCCGGTTACGATTTTTGGTTCGTACCGAGCATTGATCGCTGACTGATCATAGGCAACCGCAGGATGAAGCACTGCCCACTCCCACGCGAGTCGTGAGGCGGTCAAACATGAATCAGCAAGACCAGGAAGTTGCGGGAATTTTCTGAACACGCGCGAAGCTTGCGCCATGACAGCGGCAAAATCAAGCGTTGCGGGGGTGCTCTTTTGCACCATGAATCTTGGCGCAACGGCTTGTGCAGGCATGATCATCTTATCAAACTCAGCATTGGTGCACTTATGATACACACCGCCGTCGTCGTCATCTTGCATCGTCAACATCCACCTCAGGTTCCATAGGATTTCATCTAAAAAATCAGGAATGTCGTTGGAACTTTCCGGAATATTGAGCTTGAGCTGATCAAAGTATGGTGAAAAATCTTCGTAGGCTGACAGTAGTGTTCCCATGGTAATGCCACTGTTCACAACATATTTGTTATAATCTCCGGCGTCGTACCAACCACGCGGCGACGACACAACCGTGCCTGCCCTTTTCTTAGGCGTAGCAGCTGACGCATGGATGATGACCTGAGTATCCGGGTGCCCCATGGCGCGATGCCATTTCCCCGCGTATCTTTCAGGAAGATCAACAGACATGCGTTGATAATAAAAACCCTTAATGGCTGCCTTAGTAATCTCATCGTGAATATTGGGCCTGACCACAAACCCATACGATCTTCCCTCGCCGGGTACAACCAATTCATATTCGCCTGTGGCCGTAAGTGCCGTGAAGTCGGCGGTACAAGTTGTTTTTCCAGAGAATGCCGGCCTTTCAGATCGCAACAACTTTCCAACGTAAACCTTTTGCCTTGTCATGCGATCCACAACATAAAAGTCACCACCCCCGGTGCCGGCAACGACGGCGAGCTTGGGTGCCTGAGGATAAAACCCGATTTGATTTAGACGAATGTTCTCAGAAAACCTCTCCTGCCCTGTCGCCATCATTCGCAACAGTACGATCATCACCAAAGTTGTATAAGATCTTTTCACTTGTTCTTTTTAATGCTCCCTTTAACGATCAAACATGGTATCGACGACGATCTTTTTTTGAATCACGCGCTGATGTTTGAATAACCTGACCACGTATACGCCGGAAGTCAAAGAAGCGTCTATATCGAAAGAAGTTTCATCTCCGTCAATATCACGGCGATAAGCCAATTTGCCTTTTGAATCGATGATCTCACATTTCGAAAATCCGGGAGCAGGAAGTTCGATCTTAAATTTCCGGTGACCGGGATTCGGATAAATTTTTAGCCCCGATGGATCTTTATCCTTCACATCCATGATAATACCATCACCATGATCTACCACGACATATTGCACCGATCGTGGAGATGATGTGATCTTCACTCCGCCACCCACCAGCGCCGACCTCGCCTTAATATCTTTCACATTCGCGGGGCCTCCCGACGGAAAATTTGTACCCAGTCCGTTGACCGATACTTTAAGGGAAAACTCACCATTGTCATTTCCACCGGTAAGGTTGTACCAGTAGAAGCGTTCTCCATAACCGTAGTTTTGCAAATCAATCGAAACAATTTGTTCCGTCGTTCCTTTGTTAACGATCACCACTCCTGCTTCTCCAGACTCAAAGGTAGAAGCATAAGCAACAATATCATTGCTGCCCGACACCGAGGCATTGACCATATGGTCGCCAAAGTATTTCTGGAAATAGTACATGTAATAATACACTGCCCGCGGATTCCATTTCGGTGTACCACCGGGTTCGTCGCCCTGATTGAACATGCCATGATCATTACCGTTGTCCCAGCTGTTGGCCAAATCCCACCGACTGGCGAGGCCATACTTGTTTTGGATCAGCTCGCCCAATACCAACACCGCATGTATGCCATTGATGTAGGATGCCATTTGTTTCGATCCTTCGGCAAAAATATTCCACTCGGTCAATGCCAACGGTTTAATGGTGACACCGGCTTCCTGCTGACTTTTCTTCACATATTCCATCATGCTTCGTGTCACCGGAGAAGCCGAGTTCAAAATATCGGCGGCTTTAGAATTGACTTTGTAGGGAGTATAATAACTGTGAATGATATAATAGTCCGGCACGTTCGCGGCTTGTTGAAATACGCCGGCATTCCAGTTCTTGTCTGTGTCGGTCCACCAATTTGCAGGCTCTTCAGCCAACAATTGCGCACCAATGTAAATCGTCGCGCCGGTTTCAGACGCAGCCTTGCGCATGGAGTCTGCAAATACTTTGAAATGTTTTCCATACAATTCACCCGTTATGATCTCGGGCTGGCCGTCGCGGTTATCTGCTGTTTTGATCCTGTATCCCGCTTGCCATACGCCTCCGCTCTCGTTGCCGATCTCCCAGAATTTTGTTCGACCCTGGTCGTACCGTACCCAATCTGCAGCAAGGTGAGCGGCCGACGCAACCGGGTCTGCAGCGGTACCATATCGTGCATAGGCATAATTAACGGTGATGATGCCTGTGCTACTAGTTTGTTGTAACATCCCGTAATAGTTATCGACAGACATTGTCCAACCTTCAGTATTTTTTCCATACCAGTATCCGGGGTTCTGCAAGGCTCCGTTCGCATCCGGTATTTGCGCGGGCGCATCAGTCGGCGGCTGATTTTTTTCAGCATTCCAGAAGTAGACACTACTGATATTTCCACCGGGGAAGCGAATCACGTTTGGCGATAATGTCTTAATGTGTTCAACTAACGCCGGTTGATCTACGACCTGTGACATGTAAACGTTAGCATTGTTGCCAAACAAATATTTACACACCGGTGTGATCACATTTTCTACATCCACTGTCACAGTAGTGGTTTTTACTTTGGAAGTTTTGCTTACCGACTCAAACGCTGGTTTCGTTAGCGGCTTGGGCTGAAAATCATTCAAAAAGAAACCTTGCAGATCCTGCGTGCTGGCAGTATAGATGCCAAGGCTAAAGAGTAATGTAAAAGATAACTTATTCACTGGTATTATGGTAAAGTGAAAGAAGGGACGCTCTGATTTGAGCGTCCTTCTGTTTTAAGCAGTGGTTCGCGCCTCGTTATGTGGTTTGTTACTTGTCGACTATCCGCAGATTATCGATGGCTACATAATGTGATGCAATGGTTTTTGCTCCTTCACCTGCATTGTTGAAATCCACGCGCAGATCTCTAATCTTGGAAACGTCGGCAATGCGAACCACGGGCTCCACCAGCGTGGTGCCGTCGTTGATGTATTTG
This sequence comes from Bacteroidota bacterium, assembly GCA_049324355.1. Lineage (GTDB taxonomy): Bacteria > Bacteroidota > Bacteroidia > Cytophagales > Cyclobacteriaceae > Chryseosolibacter. The sequence goes on along the minus strand of JBMOKS010000496.1, from coordinate 3,088 downwards.
CGGAAATCACTCAAGGGGATGTAAAATGTTTTCCATCCATTTGTCTTGAAGCCGGTGGAGCGAAACTCGTTGGTATCCCAGGGTCTGAACTGATATATAAATAGTCCGCCGTCATCTGTACCGATTCGAATGGTGTATTGGCCGGCTTTCCATGTCTCCACTACGTTGGCTTCAAACTTGAACATCTTCTGATCGTGCGATCCTGCGGTGAGTCCGAAATCAAACCAGCAGGTTGAGAATACCCAGTCGCCCTGGTAGCCAGTGGCCGCCAGATTTTTTTGTTTGATACGCGCAAATTTTCCGCTGATCACCGGGATGTCCGAGTCTTCGGGCTTCACGCGCTCGGAGTCGCCCCAGCAGACGTCAGAGCCCCAGCCGGTTGCAGGAATGTCAAAATTGATCATTCTGCCGACGGTTTCGTTCAGTCGAAAAGTTGAGGTAGTCGTACCGCCCGCTGCCACAACCGTAACTTTATCGGTGCCCACCGCAGACGGCATGACAAACGTGATCTCCTGATCTGTCGATTTTACAATCTCAACTTCGGTATCGCCTACCAAAACTTTTTCGACGAGGAAGAAATAGTCACCCAATACTTTATTCTGGCTTCCAGCGGGCGCAAACTCATTGTACACGCCGCTGACTACAGGTTCCGGAAGCACGACCTGAAAATTGAACGTGGCAGATGCTCCTGATTTTGTGAATACCGTTATGGTGTTTGTGATCGCGCCAGGTGCGTCATCGGGAATCGTTACGATGATGTTGGTATTGGTAATATACACCGGATTGATGTCCGCTTCGATGTCGTTGAACAATACTTTGTTCACACTTCTCAGGTTACTACCCTGAACGGCCACCACCAGGTTGAACTTACCTCCGGCAATGGTGCTGTCTTTCTCCGTGATCCGCACATTGTTGATCACAGGCTGTCCACCTTCATCTTCCGTACACGATGTGATCAGCCACGACGGCGCCACCAACATCAGAAATAATAACGGGCTTAAATATGTTTGTATCTTTTTCATGTTTTCTGATTTACGTCCATCAATATTTTAACAGGCTGAAATCGAAGGCAACCGGATCTTTCAAGAGGTTGGGATTCTTGATGATGTCGACCTCGGGGATCGGCAGGAAAAAGTCCGATGCTGCCGGTGTATATTTTTTTGAGTTCAACACAACGGGTCCGGCGCTCGCGTTGCCACTGTACCATCCGCGCTGTTGATCGGACAATAAGCCAATGGCATCGGCCGGTTTGTAATAATACAAACGGACATAATCAAACCAGTTGTCGCCCTCAAAGGCCAATTCCCTGATACGTTCCTTAAAGATGTCATCGAACGAAACGGAAGCTACATCAACGTGTGTAGGGATAGCTCGCTTGCGTACGGTATTGTAAGCCTTCAGCGCTTCTGCATCGCTCGTAGAGGAGCTGTTACCCAAGACGGCCTCAGCATATACCAGATAAACATCCGAAAGTCGGAGGATGTGCGTCGACAAACTTGTCTTCATAAAGTCGATGAACCCGCCGCCTTCCGCATCATTGTCGGCCTTGTTGCCCACAATATGTTTTCTCGCCCAGGCGCCTGATGGAGAGGCGTAGATGGCGCCTCCGTCCCACTTCACTGAAAGCCCGCCAGCATCTCTTTTCAACTCCGCATAATAGTCGCCATCCATCATCAGTGTGGTCTTCCTGCGCTTGTCGGTAGTGACGCGATTGGCTGCGCCGATTTTTGTAGCATCCTCGCCAAACAACGACTGAAGGAAAATCGATGGACCAGACCATGTGCCCCAACCGTCGCCGAAGCCTGTAAGTTGTTGCACGGCAAGATCTGCCTGAATGGCATTTTGCGTGCCCCAGTCTTTAGACGCCTGCCAGTGCCATGAGATGAGGTTTTCAGGATTGCGATTGCCTTTATTGGGATTGATGTTGAAAAGATTTCCGTACTCAGGTTCGAGCACTAAGCCACTTTCATTGATAACTTTGCCGGCAAAAACTTTAGCATTGTCGAGGTCTTCTTGTTTTCGTGATCCGGTTTGTCCATAACCCGAACGGGTGAGATAAACTTTTGCGAGCAATCCGTAGGCACTGTACTTGTTGATCCTTCCAGGTTTATTCACCGCAGGCAACAACTCACCCGCTTTTGTAAGCATGCGCACGATGTACTCATACACATCTTCTGTACGATTTCTGTAGACCGTATTGGCTTGCCCGGATGTTATCAATGCCGAATTACTTTCGATGATCGGCATGGCGCCCCACCCGCGCACGAGGTAGAAGTACGCCATCGACTTCCAAACCAGTGCTTCTCCCAGCGCGGTGTTCTTCGCGGTCTCGGTGACCTTTGGTCCGGTTTTTTCGATAATATTTTCAACTACGCTGTTCGCATACGCTACCGCCATCCACAATGAAGCGTAGGCATCGCGAACACCAGTGGTGGCCTGATTTACACTGAAGGTGTAGAATGCATCTTCATCACCCTTGTGAAAATTTCCTGCCATTACGTCGCCGATGTTCAGCCACGACCGCTGATAGTCGAACCACACGCCGCCGTACAGCGGATTCACCGCCAGTTCCAATTGCTGATCGGTTTCATACCAGGCGTCCACAACATAACTATCCTGCGGCGGGCGATTCAAAAAATCGTCGGAGCACGCCAGCGTCATCAACCCCAGCAGGGCGACAAGCCTTGAAATGTTAAAATATCTTTTCATGTCTATGATCATTATAGATGATTTAAAAATTCGCACTAAGGCCGAGGGTGTACACTTTGGGTGAAGGGTAACGACCATTGTCGAGTCCATAGATGAGTGGATCCCAGGTATCCTGCCCTACTTCTGGATCGTAGCCGGAGTACTTGGTGAACGTGAAAGCATTCTGAACTTTCGCGTATACTCTCAGGTTGCTGATCTTGATTTTACTCGTGACCGACGTGGGGAAATTGTAAGCTAGCGAAATTGTTCGCACGCGCACGTAAGAACCGTCTTCGATGTATCGATCCGAAACCCGCGCGTTCTGGTTTGGATCCTGATAGGTTGCTCGCGGAATATCCGTGTCAGGATTACTTACCTGTACATTGTTGATATCATTCCA
>JBMOKS010000495.1:0-9727 GCA_049324355.1 Bacteroidota bacterium | reverse complement strand
GTCCGGCTGATTTCACCATGATTATGGAGATGGAGCGCGAAATGGCGGCGCTGGGTTTCCAGATCGAGGTGTTTGGAAAAAATGCGGTGCTGATAAATGGTGTGCCCACTGGACTGATGGCCAAGGAGAAAGAGATTTTCGAGGGGCTGCTCGACCAATTCAAACGAAATCAAACAGAACTAAAAATCACCATTCAGGAGAATCTGGCCCGATCGCTGGCCAAGCGAATGGCCGTGTCTTCTGGCCAAAAACTCGCCAAAGAAGAGGTAGAATCGATCATTGGCGGCCTGTTTGCCTGTTCCAACCCGAATTTTTCACCCGACGGCACCCCAACATTTTTTATTTTTGAAACGTCTAAGATGGAAAGCTATTTTAGGTGATTGTTCGTCTCTCAATTAAATAATCGAAAACACAGTTCTGATGTTTAGCCTCACCCCCCTGGTCCGGAATATCATTATCATTAATGTGGCCGTCTTTCTGGCGCAAAACCTGTTCCGGAACATGCATCTCACGTCCTACCTATCCTTGTGGGATCTTCACTCGGGCTTATTCAGACCGTATCAGTTTTTTACCTACATGTTTGCGCATGGCGGGCTTGGCCATATCTTTTTTAACATGCTCGCGTTGGCCTCCTTTGCTCCCATTCTGGAAAGCTATTGGGGCGAAAAGAAATTTCTTACGTTCTACCTCGCTACCGGCATTGGCGCGGGTATTATCTACGGCGTATCAAATTATTTTCTCGGCCCCGGCGCCGGCGGCTCCATGCTGGGTGCATCGGGAGCCATCTATGGAATTTTGATGGCCTTCGGTATGATATTCCCCAACATGCAATTGATGTTGCTCTTCCCGCCGATACCTATTAAGGCTAAGTACATGGTGTTCATCATGGGCTTCATCACCTACGCGCTGGATTCGAGTGGGTCAGTTGCACACCTGGCGCACTTTGGTGGTGCCTTGGTTGCATTCATAATTATTAGCGCCTGGCGAAACCAGGGGCGGTAGATTCATGTTATAGTTCTTAACTTAGGTAGAACCAACAGCAGGATTTGTGTTCGAAGAATTTAAAAGCGCTTTCAACCGACCCAACAACAGTCACGCCCAGTTGATCATCATCAACGTGGTTGTGTTTCTGGCCCTCGCTACGGTCTATGTCTTCTCTACTGTAGGCGGGTTCGAGAAGGTTTTTCTTGCCGTTCACGATCAGTTTTCGATTCCGCCTAAACTCGGCGACTTTATCCTTCGCCCCTGGACAATCATTACATATGCATTTGCACACAGCCTAACCGATATCTTTCATATTCTTTTCAACATGCTTGCCCTTTACTGGTTTGGCAAGCTGTTTATTGAATATCTCGGTGGTGACAAACTCATTGCGGTGTATGTGTTGGGTGGTTTGGCAGGTGGTCTTGTGTATTTGTTGATGTTCAACACGATTCCATTCTTCGTTCAGCGATCTGAATTTTCTGGAATGGTCGGTGCATCGGCAGCTGTGTTCGCCGTGATGGTTGCAACAGCAACGCTTCTCCCTAACTACACTTTCTTCTTGTTGTTTCTTGGTCCGGTACGCATCAAGTACATCGCCGCTTTTTACATAGTTATTTCTTTCATCGGTTCCGTAGGACCAAACGCTGGCGGTAACCTTGCGCACTTAGGTGGTGCATTGATGGGTTACGTCTACACACGTCAGTTGCAAGTAGGCGTAAACTGGGGCCAATGGATTACCTCGGTTATCGATTGGTTTAGAACACTGTTTCAGCCTCGCTCAAAAGTGAAAGTAACGTACCGAAACGAAGAGGCACGGAAAAAGCCCGGCAGTGGTGCCTTCGCCAAAGCTTCGCAGGAAGAAATCGATGCCATCCTCGATAAAATTTCAGACAAGGGATACGAAAGCCTTACGAAAGAGGAGAAGGAGAAACTCTTCAACGCGAGCAAAAAATAACGGCGCGACTCTTACTCCTGGCCGAAAAACTGTAACTCGGCTGCTCACCTGTACTTGGTTTTTCTTAGTAACTTTATGATAATCCCCTTCCAGTCTATGAGGCCATTGATTATTGTTGTCTTCCTTTTTGCGTATACCGCCAGCTTGGCCCAAACCGATTCCGTGAAACTTTCAGAAAAGTATTTTCGCGAAGGCATGGAAGCCTACAACTTTTCGCACCGCAAGCAGGCAGCAGAACTGTTTACCCTGGCCGCCAAGACGGATCCCAAAAGTGTGAAAGCACACCTCATGGCTGGCAAGGCCACCATGCTCACCATTCACAAGGAAAAATCACTTCCACACTTTATGCGCGCGTACCGCCTTGACAACGAAGCGGACGAGGATATTCTTTTTTTGATCGGTCAGGCGTATCACTACAATGAGCAATTCGACAGCGCCTTATGGTACTACGAGAAATTCAACAGCGTGCTGATGCGGTCTTTGCAGTTTAGCCGCGTTACGAAAATGAATGAGGTGAACTGGAAGATTTTTGAATGCAGAAATGCCCAGACTTTTAAGGCGAATCCGGTCAATGTAACGATCGCTAGCCTTGGCCCGAACATAAATTCAGAATGGCCCGATTATGCACCGACTATATCGGCCGATGAGTCGACGATGATTTTTACAACCCGTCGCCCGGAGAACAACAACAATCCCTCACTAGCCGAAGACCTCGAATACTACGAGGAGATTTTTATATCGAAACGCGTAAATGGAGAATGGCAACCTGCGAAGAAGGTGAACGAACTAAACTCTGACTTTCATGATGCCAGCGTAAGCCTCTCGCCCGATGGCACCGAGATGTTTGTGTATGGCGATGAAAACGGTGGCGATATCTATGAAACGGATTTGCAGCCCGATGGCACCTGGTCGAATCCCAAAAGGCTGAATGGTTTTATCAATAGCCCTTATCTCGAAATTTCTGCGGCAATATCAGCCGACAACAAGAAACTTTTTTTTGTGAGCGATCGCCCTGACGGCTATGGAGGTACAGACATTTACATGGCACTGAAAAATAAGCGTGGCGAGTTCACGCAAGTACTAAACCTCGGGCCGGTAATTAACACACCCCGCGACGAAGAAGATGTTTTCGTAGCGGCGAATGGATTGCACATTTATTTTAGCTCTAACGGCCATGCGGGCATGGGCGATCTCGACATTTATCGCTCTACGTTCGACTCTACCACGATGACTTGGAGCGAACCACTAAACCTCGGGTATCCCATCAACTCGGTAGAAAGTGATTTCTATTTTGTAATGACGGGCGACGAGAAAGTGGCTTACATCTCATCGCTACGCGCAGACAGTCGTGGCGAACAAGATATTTACCGACTCGACCTCACGAATTGGCAACCGGTGTCGCGCGAATTGCTAGCAGCAAAGGCAGCTGCACCCGTTCATCAGGAAGTGTTGGCGGCGCTTCCGGAAAATACGCTCACGAAAAAGAAAACGGCAGTTACCGATTGGCGAATTCGTGTGCGCGAAGAAAATGCAGATAAGCCGGTCAACGCAAGTGTAACTCTTATCGGCAACGACAAAAAGGAGATCGCATTAACTTCTGTTGGTAGTGGCGATTATCAGGTGCAACTTCCTAACAACGGTAGGTCGCAATACAGATTGAAAGTTAACGCCGAGGGTTTCAATCCCTTTGTAATGGCAGTTTATGTAGAAGGCGCAGCGGAGAATAGCGTGGTAGAGGAAACCATTTTTCTGCAACCCGTTGGTAAATCACCGCTGTCGAAGCTCGATCTTTTTTACGACACCGATCAGCAGAAACCCCAAAACGAGTCCGTGTTAGAGCTTGCCGTTGCGTTACTAAAGGAAAACCCTGACGCCAAGGTGAACATCGAGGGCCACACCGACAGCAATGGTGCCGACGAGTACAACAGAAATCTGGGGCAACAGCGTGCCGAGCAGGCGAAGAAGTATCTGATTAATGCAGGTATCGATCCAGCGCGTGTTCGCGTCACCAGCTTCGGCGAGTCGAAGCCGCTAACGAGCAACGCCACCAAAGCGGGTCGCAAATTCAATCGCCGAACGGAGATTCAGTTTGTTAACGACTAACGTTTCATAAACTCGATCAGTGCTGCCGTCATCTTCGCGGGTTTCTCCTCTTGCACAAAATGCCCGGCATCATCGTAGGTTACAACGCTTGCATGCGGAATTCTGGCGGTCCACTTTTCGAGTTCGTAGGGTGGAATGAATTTGTCTTTCATCCCCCAAAAGATCAGAAACGGTTTGCTGTTTAGCACACCCAGTTGCTCCCAAAGCGATTCCCACCAATCCGATGCACTCATTAACTCACCGGCAAATGCGTATGCTCCCACGCGCTCACGGGAAGTGGACAGTGCATACTTGTAGTGCCGATGCACGAGTGGTGTGAGTTTTTTCTTGTCGCCAAAAGCAGCGGGCATCACAATGTTTACCGGGAAGTTAAATCGGAGATACATTTGTCGTCCGAACCAGGTGTTCATCATTCGTGCGGGGCCGGAATAGTGAGGGTCTTTCTTCAACGACCACAGCCATGTATTGAATAGACAAATGCGTTGAACATTTTCAGCATATCTGATCGCGTAACCCATCGCGATTCCTCCACCAAAATCGTTTGCTACAAAGGTGATGTTCTTCAACGAAAGCTGTTGAATGAATTTTTCAAGTCGATTGCTGTGTGCCTGGCAGCTATAGTTGCCATTCGCGGGCTTGTCGGATAAACCAAAGCCAAGGTGATCAACCGCCACACATCGAAATTGGTTTCGTAAATTTTTGACCAGATCGCGAAAGCCAAAAGACCATTCTGGTGTGCCATGTACGAAGAGCATAACAGGACCTTGACCTTCGTCGATGTAATGCAGGTCATTGCCATCGATGGTTACCCATTTCGATTCAAATGGAAAAAGTGTTTTGTCAACCCAATTGGGAGTAGTTCTCATGATGTGTATCGTTTAATGAGTTGTTCGCCCAGTTGATCAATGGGCGTTTCACTGTCTTGCAAATAGAGTATCACCAGCCCGTCTACCTGTGCCAGAAATAGGAGTGCCTCCATTTCAGGCTTAGGGTATTTCATTTTTTTGAACACTTGGTGAAATGTGGAAGTCACGCCATTCACCACCGACTGAAATTGCCGACGCATGGCAAGGGCGACTTTCTCCTGGAGGCGGATGGTGTGAAGTAGCGTCCATACCTCTTTGTTCTTTTTCACAATGGCAATGGTTTGGCGGATGTGAGCAGCGATTGCTTCACTTGGATCAGCGCCTTTTTGATAGGGAATCATCGACTGGCTGATGTCGCGAAAGCCAATAGCCATGATCTCCTTCAATAAGGCTTCCTTGCTGCTAAAGAAGTTGTACATCAACCCCTGCGACACGTTGGCGGTTTTTGCAATCAGGCTAATCGGTGTAGAGGCATACCCATTCTTGGCAAACAGCCTCAGGGCAGTGCGTACGATTAGCTCTTTTTGATTCGTTGCTTTGGGCATATTTTTGTATATGAACGTTCATTCATATACAAAGGTTAACTTTTTTAACATTTGAATCAAATAAAAAAAGGTTTCGACTTATGCCGAAACCTTTCTGGTTGGGTTGAGAATTGATTCTAAGGCGCTAGCGTGAAGACCACTTTCACCTTCGATGTCTTATCGCCAACGAGTGACGCAGCTTTTACAAACGCGATGGCACCTTTGTGCTCTGTTACGTAGTTGATGATTTCTTCATCCGACGACAGTCGAACGGGCGGTTTCTCGCCACTCTGATATTGTTTAGCGGAAAAGTAAGCTTCCACATCCGCTTCGCCAAGCCCAATCACCTTTGTATAGAATAAGGCCTTCTCTTCCGATTTGTCTTTGCGGTCCACTGGGTCGGTTACGATGTTAAGCTGTGGCCATGTTTTTTGTGCGCCTTTGCGCATCCAGTAACTTTTTACTTGCGTCAACGTGAGCTTTTCAACGTTGTTTTGGGGATTAACGATGATGGCAAGTTCCGAGGCAGCCGGTTTCCATGACGATAAACCGACAAAAGCAACTAATAGAATCAAGGTTTTCATAATTGTATCGAATGTTTGGTTGATTTTCCAATTTCGGTTAGAAGCCAACAGCTACTTGTGTTTTAAAGCCGTAGCTCCAATCAAAGTCTTTCTGATAGAGCGCAGCACCTTCCAGTTTTAGCACGAGGTTGGCGGAAGCCTTATATCTTATGCCTAGATTGTATTCGTCTGTGTCCATGTATTTTTGGCCGGTGTATTCATTCACGGCGGGGTAGTACGGATCGTCGTCAGGAAACTGAAGTAGTTCTACAAACACATAAGGAACGATCTTCGACGTTGCTTTGTAACCGGCATATACAATGGCGCCTGAAAGTGCCTTGTCGGCGAGTGTGCTGTAGTCGTGTTGATTATAAAAATACTCGGCAATGAACTCTCCCTTTTTCTCGATGTTCATATACGATAGGCTTGCCGCGATCAACAACGTTTTCATTTTTTCAGGGACGAGTTGATCTGTATACTGTGTTGACGAGCCCGCGTCCTGTTGATTGATAGATGCAGATGCCGAAATCTGCAAGCCATCCGCCGGCTCAATTCCCAATTGCATGGTGTATGAAAGGTTTTTGCCAAGCGCATAAGGCACGCCTTGGAGGCCACCATTCTTACCGATGCCATTGGCAAACAACATGCGGTAGAAAAACCGTGCCGCACCGAGGTTCTCACCTTCGAGTTGCAATCCCGTTTCGCGTGTTTGGATAAACCCGCCATCGTGAGTTGGATTGAGAATGCGTGGGCGCGAGATGTTCGGTTGCAACACGAGGCCGAAGTTGTAACTGGAGTTCCAGTATCCGATAGGACTGTACATTCTCCCCACACGGAACGCGAGGGCTGGCTTCCAATCGTATTTCAGGTACATGCGCTCAAGTTCCATTTCGGCGCCGGTAGCGGCCATATAGTGCAAATTCATTTCACCCGCTACAGAAACTTTTTCGGTTATCTGATTCGTGACAAACAAAACCAACGGCCCACCTCGAAAGTATGGCGACGACGAGTTCAATTGTTTGTTACTGAAGTAGTCGAACCCTGGATGGGCGTACAACCGGATAGAACGCTGATCTTGTGCGCGCGATTGATGCGACGTCATGAAAAAGATGATCGCGATTAATGAAACCGCTGATCGAGTTTGAAAGTTTGAGGGGTTTTTCATAAGTAAACTTTGTTAGGTTAAAGCCAATGAACTGCCACAAAAAGCAACTACCCATCCTTCTCCCCGGATGGGGTGATGAATGGGTAGCAGTTTATGTAAGACTTAAATTAGGGAAATCGCCCAGTTGATAAAAGTACAGCCGTTGTTTTCTGTTAAACAGAAAGCCTAAGCGGTATTCTAATTTAGGGCTTCACGTTGTAAATCTGCGTTTTCATGCAAAAAATCAACCTTTTGGGATGCAAGTTTCTATTTTAGAATCGAATGCGATTTTTCTAATTTAGAAAATATCCCACCTCAGGCTAGTAAACGGGCAAGGCCAAAGGCGGCGGCGGCAGCTAAGGTGCCAACCAACGTAACCCGAAGTGCTCCCTTAAACAAAGGCTGCCCGGTAAGTTTACTTTTTACAACGCCGAAGATGGCGAGACAGATAAGTGTAATTATAGATGAGTAAATCAATCCCTCTTTTGAGGTAGCCGTGAAGAAATAAGCGCTCAGCGGAATGAGTCCACCGACTACGTAACTTAAACCAATTACTACCGCACTTTGTAACGCGCGGTTTTTGTCAGGCCGTTCCAAACCAAGTTCAAAACGCATCATAAAGTCAACCCACTTTTTCGGATTCTTTGCCATCTCGCGGGCAATCTTTTCCTGCAGCTCTTCGCTTAGGCCGTACTCGGCAAAAATATCTTTGGTCTCTTTTATCTCTATTTCATGTTTGTGCTCCACCTCGTCGTACTCCCTTTTTTCTTCCGCCTCATAGTGCTCGATCTCTGTACGCCCTGCCAGGTATCCACCCAAACCCATTGCGATCGATCCTGCAGCAATTTCGGCGAGCCCCGCCGTGATCACCACCGCAGTCGAATCAACCGCACCGCTTAAACCTGCGGCGAGCGCAAAAGGAACGGTAAGCCCGTCACTCATGCCAATCACGAAGTCGCGTACTTTTTCTGACGACTGAAAATGTTCTTCGGTATATACGTGTGTCATACTTTTTGCAGATGCCTGCTTAAAGATAACACATCAGAAAACGAAAGGGAATGAATCAGGGTTTCTTTTCGGAAAAGAACACCACCAGCATGTCTACTATCTCTGTGCGTGTGCGAAGGTTTTCGGCACCGGGATATTTAATGGCGAACGCTTCCAACTTTTTGTAGTAGTCGGCTTCTGTGATCGTAAAAGTTTTCATCAGGTACTCTTTCACCTGCTCACTGTGTATCACATCGCGATAAACGCTGGTACGCCGTTGCTCAAGCAGCACCTGCTGCAACTTTCGTCTTTCAATTTCATCTTTCGTGTATTTGGAGAATGCACCTGTGAAGGTATAGCCGGGTCCGAATGTTTGCACGGCGTAGTCGTTGCCAGGTTTCTGCGTGGGGTTTTGAAATGGGCTGGAATCGTTTAACGCTCCTTCCTTAATCGACTTCTGGATTTGGTCACTACCATGAATTTCAAATTTGTCGTACACCGTAATGTTCTGCAGCATCCGAGCCACCTCATTCATGCGTATGTTCAAATCCCATTCGTTCTCTTTTGGAATAAGTAATTGTGGTTCGTATCCGAGCCGCGTGAACACGATTGTGTCACCTGCCTGCGTACTGAATGAAAAGAATCCGTTTTGATCGGACGATGCGATGATTTGACCGCGGTTGTGTTGAATGTTGACGTAACTCAAAAACTGGTAGGTTGCCGAATCGCGCACCGTGCCCGATATGTATACGGTCTGACAATACGCTGTGGATGACAGTACGCCTAGTACTACGATCAGATATAAATTTCGTCGGCTCAAAAAATTGCTAGTGCTTAAGAGCACAAAAGATACTCACTACCTAAACGAAATGGAAGGGGTATATTGTTTACTAGGGCCTACGATTTATTTGCCAATTGACCACAGGCAGCGTCGATATCCTTACCGCGGCTCTTGCGAATCCGGGTAGTTATGCCGTGACTTTCCAGTAAGTGCATGTACATGTTCAGTGATTTCTCCGACGCTTGCTGAAATTCTCCGTCGTCGATGGGATTGTATTCGATGAGATTCACTTTCGATGGAACGACTTTCGCGAATTTCAAAAGCGCCTTCGCGTGTTCTTCACTGTCGTTGATGCCTTTCCATACCACATACTCGTACGTCACTTTCCGTTTGGTTTTCTGGTACCAGTACTTCAGTGCTTCTGCCAATTCTTCGAGCGAATTGGTGTTGTTGATTGGCATAATCGAAGAACGAGTTGCATTGGTCGCTGCGTGTAACGACACAGCGAGGTTAAACTTCACACCATCGTCGGCCATTTTCTGTATCATCTTGGCGACGCCGACTGTCGAAACTGTGATTCGCTTCGTGGCCATACCAAGGCCTTTCTGCGAAGTGATCTTGTCGATGGCGGTGATTACATTTTGGTAATTGAGCAACGGTTCGCCCATGCCCATAAAAACGATGTTGGTGAGCGGGCGATTGAAGAACAACTCGGCCTGTTCTTTGATCGCTACCACCTGATCATAAATTTCGTCGGGAGTTAGATTTCGCTGGCGCTTTAACCGCGCGGTGGCGCAGAACTTACACGCCAGGCTACACC
>JBMOKS010000494.1:7392-9754 GCA_049324355.1 Bacteroidota bacterium | reverse complement strand
TGTACAAATAACCGTCGGGCTCCTGCGCATTGGCGATCTTGACAATCAAAGAGTCGATGTAGGTTTCAAGTTTTGGATCGGGATTCAGGCTCAATGAGTATGAAGCGCCTTCGATGGTCTTGTAAATGTCAGTGTCGTCAAACGGATATACAGTGCAGAACTTGCCGCTTCTGGCGGCGGCCATCTCGAAATTTTTGACACGCCCTGTCTTCTCGCAGCGGTCAAACGACGCGGGAATCGTTACATCATGATTGGTTTTGATGCGTGGAAGCCAGAAGTGGTCGGTCAGTTTCACTTTGGTGAATGGCACGGCCGAAATCGGGTAATCTGCCTGAGCAGAAGCGAAAAGACTTGCACAAAGAATAAAAGTGGGGGTGAGAATGTAGGCGATCTGCTTCATCTTTTCATTTAATGTTTATTGTCCGTAATAAGAATTAGGACCATGCTTCCGTTCGAAATGTTTTTTGATCAGTGAGTCCTTCAGCCGCGGGGAATCAGGCCGGATCTGGCGGGTGAGAAATGCCATCTCAGCAATGCACTCGAGCACCGCGCTATTGTACACAGCTTTCTCACATGTTTTTCCCCAGGTAAATGGAGCATGATTGCCCACCAGGATCATTTCAACTTCTTCGTAACTTAGTTTTTTATCCCGGAGACAGTTCATGATCTGAAAACCAGTTTCATATTCATAATCACCCCTGATCATTTTATCATCCATAGGCGGAGCGCAGGGAATGTCTACCGTGTTGTGATCGGCGTGGGTAGTTCCGAATATCGGGATATCAAGCTGGGTCTGCGCCCAGGCCGTGGCGTAAGTAGAGTGTGTATGAACAATGCCACCGATCTTTGGCCAGTGCTTGTACAATACAGCATGCGTCCGCGTATCGGACGACGGCCGTAAATTTCCCTCCACCGTGTTACCATCAAAATCCACGATCACCATTTTTTCGGGAGACAATTCTTCATAAGGCACTCCGCTTGGTTTTATGGCAAACACGCCCTCACTGTGATCTGCCGCGCTAACGTTGCCAAACGTAAACAAAACAAGGCCTAGTTTGGGCAGTTGCATGTTCGCCAGATAAGCAACATGCCGGATACCGTCGTACTTGCTTGTGGGGGAATCGATGACTTCTGCTGTTTTCATGGGTGTTATCGCGCCTCTAAACTTTCAACAGGGTTGTCTACAACGTGTTGTACGATCACCGAACCGAGCTGTTTGTATTTATCGTAACGTCGTTGATGGATCACGACGTTGGCTGGTTCAGGGCTATAGGTAAGGTCAAAGCCCTGACCCATGGCATTCATCGCCTCTTCGACGCGCGAATATATGCCTGCTGCTGTCGCAGCAAACATGGCAGCTCCTAATGCACAAGTCTGTTCCGACTTGTGGATGCGGATCGGCTTATTCATCACGTTTGCCATGACCTGCATGATATAAGGCGATTTCCTGGCCACGCCGCCCAAACCAATGAGGCCAAGCACCGGCACTCCTTCATCATGAAATCGTTCCACGATTGCTTTTGCTCCGAAACAGGTTGCCTCAACCCAGGCTTTGAACATTCTTGGCGCATCGGTTCCTAAACTTAATCCGGAGATCACACCCTTAAGGCTTTGGTCCGCATCGGGTGTTCTGCGGCCATTCAACCAATCCACCGCAAGCTCATCTTCTAGCAACACCGGCAATCTCGACGCTTCAGCTGCCAGCGACGATATCAGTTTCTCAGATATTTCGTCTTTTATTTTTGACGCAAGCGTTGCGCGAATGTGATGGGAAGAGCTCAGCATTTGCAGCGGCCATGCTAACAAATTTTTGTACCATGCATAGGTATCGCCAAATGCAGATTGGCCTGCTTCAAGCCCGATCATACCGGGAATAATAGAACCATCCACTTGTCCACAAATTCCACTGACAAGTTTTTCGCCCATTTCTTGAGGGGGAATAACCATCATGTCGCAGGTAGAAGTGCCCATTACCTTGCTCAGGTGATAGGGTTCGATCTGCCCTCCTACTGCTCCCATGTGGCAATCAAACGCGCCAATACCAACCACAACATCGGTCGACAGGCCAAGTCGTTCGGCCCAAGTTTTGCCGAGCGTGCCCGCTGCCTGGTCGGAGGTATAGGTATCTTTGAACAATCGTGACGTGAAGCCCTTCAATAACGGATCGAGCGACGCAAAAAAATCTTCCGGTGGAAGACCTCCAAAGTCTTTCGACCAAAGCGCTTTGTGACCAGCTGCGCAAACACCCCGCTTGAGCTGCCGGACATGCTTTCCCCCGGTCAGTAAAAATGGGATCCAGTCGCAATGTTCCACCCACGAATAGCAGCCGCTGTGAATAGATTCATCTTCCCGGAACACATGC
>JBMOKS010000494.1:0-7382 GCA_049324355.1 Bacteroidota bacterium | reverse complement strand
TTTGCCCAGAACCATTCCGACGAATAGATGCCCCCGACATATTGCAGATAGTTAACGTCGAAATGTGCCGCATGCGCGTTGATCTCCGCTGCTTCGCGGATCGCAGAATGATCTTTCCACAACACGAACATCGCATTCGGATTATTCTCGAAGCCTGGTGTCAGGGCTAAAGGAGTTCCTGCCTGGTCTACCGCGACGGGCGTCGACCCCGTGGTATCGACACTGATACCTTTAATGTTGGACCGAACGGCCTCACCGGCGTCCCGTAAACACTTTTTTATCGTCTGTTCCAGTCCTTCGATATAATCTAAGGGATGCTGGCGGAATTGATTTTTAGAAGGGTCACAAAAAAGCCCATCGCGCCAGCGGGGATAGTGATAGACCGACGAAGCAATTTCGTCACCCGTATTCGCATTCACAATGATCGCACGGACGGAGTCAGTACCGTAGTCAAGTCCAATAACAAATGCCTCCGTTGCCATACGTATCAAATTATTAATGTCAAATATACACTTATTAAAATATTAAGTATCCATTTAACATTTATTTTATTATCCATAAAAACCGTGGCAGCTGAAGTTGCACAGGAGTCTTACCAAATATTATTCGACCCAGAACCCTGCTGTACAGCCCTCATGATGTATCGGCATCAGGCCCGTATTACTTCATCCGTTCATCAGGCTTTCCGCTTTTCGCCGGAGCAGTCATCCATGGCGACGCAGGTTTGTAAAAGCAGAACAGCCAGGAGCAACATGGTTCGCTTTCGCTTAATTACCGCTTTGACGATCCCCTACTCTATTTATTAGAGTGGTTGGGAACGGTTGATTCAATTATTTGATTATCACATGAATAGAAACTACGGATAAAAATGTGGGATAACCTCAGGTAGTCCGGCTAATAGAATTATTCAGTCAAGATTAAACGTCTTCCGAATTGTCTCCGAAGACAGCAGAGTTTGAATAGCTTCCTGCACTTCCTTCGCTTTAAGAAACAGGTGTTGACCAAAAAGGGCCTTGTATTCAGACAGAACGTCGTTTGAATAGGTTTCAACCTTATCAGGAACCACGCTGTCAATGGTGGCAATGGCATCTCTCTGAAAATGCAAGCTGACGGGATCGACAAAACCAAGTTTAATATAACTCACCGTTTTGCGAGCACACCGACATGGATTCTTTTTGTTGATCAGTCCGCATTTGTCGTTCATAAAGTTATAAAGCTGCTGCTTCGCGCGATGTAGTTTAATCCTGAAGTTTTCTTTGGAGATCTCCATGACCTCGCTGGCGACAGAATCAGGGAACTCAAACAACTCGCCTAAAATGAAGACCAGTCTTTGCTCTCTGTCAAGGCAAAGCAGCATGGCTTTCATACAGCTGAGTTTCGCTTCCTGAACTAAAAGTTTTTCTTCCACCTCATATTTATGCTTCGGAAATTCTTCATCTGGTATTTCATCAAGATCTCGGGCAAATGAATCGAATGTCATTGAATACATTTCATAGCGACGTCGTTTCATGTTAAGAAAATGATTTTTAACGATCCGGTAAACCCACGTCTTAAAGTCACTTTCTTGCCTGAAGGTACTGAGCTTGGTCATGATCTTCACCAGCACCTCCTGCGTGATATCCGCAGCATCCTCCCGGTGTGCAATAAAGGACAATGCCACGTTAAATATCCAGTCCCGATATCGCTCAAGAAGGTTTTCAAGCGCTTTTCTATCGCCTGCTAGGGCTTGATTAATCAATTTGCTATCCTCCATAAACCTATAGTTAAGAAACTTCTGCCAGATTGCAAGACTGACAGAAGTCGCTGATGAATTAACGTTGATGCAACAAGTGTTGTCCGAACGGATTATCGAAAACCATCAACCATTTTCCACTCGCCTGTTTCCTCAGCACGACTACGGAGAGCCCAGATTGTTTGATCTCTATTCCGTCTGGTGTCTTACCGGTCATCGTCCAGGGAGCAAAGTGCATAGCCAGGTTTCCATTCAAAAATACCTCATGGCCGGAGTACTCGAATTTGGGGTTTACGGCGAAGAACCCTTTAAAACCCTCCCTGATAGCGTCCACTCCAGAAGAAGGTTTTTCCGGCTCAAAAACAATTACGGCATTTGGCTCATAGCTGGCCAGTACACCTTCCATATCTTTCTTGTGAAACGCTTCGGTCATATCCAGGATGACTTTCATGACTTCATTTTGTTCAGGGGTGAATGTTTTTGCTTTTTCCATAGTGTTTTTTGATTGAGCGTTAGTGATTAAGACCGCCATTAGAAAGCCGGCCGTTAAGAGCACGAGTTTTGAATTCATAATTGTTCTGTTTTTCAGTTAGACACCGCCGAAACACGAGTGTTACAGTTGAAATACGTTAAAAAGAAATTGGCTTAAAAAAGGAACTCATAGACCGGCGGCAGATTAGCAGGCATCAAGACCGATCTTTGCAGAAATACCTGCGAATGTCCTTTACACCCACTCTATTGTCCATTTAGCCAAGTGAGGCACAACCCACAGGAGGATAACTTTGCTTAGTAAATGATCTTATATGAAATCAATTGCAACATACACGTTGCTGATGCTACTCATTATCAGCCACGAAACCAAAAGTGCCCACTTTAAAAATGATTTTAAACCACGCAAAATGAAAACAAACAAGGAAAAAGCAATTGCTATCAATATGGCAGTTCAAAGCGGTGATGCGGAAAGCGCAGCGGCTTTGGTAACAGAGAATTATATTCAACATACCCCGAATGTGCCTGATGGAAAAGGTGGATTACGAATGCTGGTAACAAAGGTCAAGAACAGAGAAATTCCCGCACCGAAGATCAAAAATGTAAGAATCTTCGAGGATGGTGAATTTGTAATACTCCACCACGACGTTAGTTGGCCAAACCGGAAAGCCATGTTTGAAATTTTTAGATTTGAAAATGGACTGGCCGCAGAACACTGGAGTGGCATCGCGGACCATCCTGAAACAACAGTGAATGGACATTCAATGGTCGATGGTCCAACCGACGTTACCGATAAGAATCTTACTCAAAAGAATAAGGAATTTGCAGCATCCTTTGTGCAAACGGTATTGATCAATGGCCAATTTGATAAACTATCGGAATTTTATCATCCGGATATTATCCAGCACAATCCATTCATCGAAAACACGGTGCATGGTTTATTAAAGGGAGTCGAAGAACTACAAAAGAAAGGTATCTCAATCGAAATTAAAAAGATCTTTAAAGTACTGGGTGAAGGGAATTTTGCGTTGGTTTGCTCCGAAGGAAAATTCGGGGGCAAGCACACCGCATTCTTTGATCTGTTCCGCATAGAGAACGGTATACCGGAAAAGATGGCTCACGAAAATGGCTTTTTCAAAGCATCGCTCTACAAGCGAATTGGTGGTTATGATGCCATTGCGGGATTTGTAGACCTGGCATTCCCACGAGTAGCGGCGCACCCTCAGCTTCAAAAATATTTTGTTGGGCACGCCGACAATAGCAAATACCGTCAAAGGCAATTAATTATTGATAAATTAGCCAATACTCTTCAAGGTCCTACGATATACCTTGGCAGACCTCTTGACGCCGTACACAAAGGGTTAAATATTACCACATCGGAATGGGACACCTTTATGAAGATTCTGATGCAGGCAATGGATGAGAGAGGAATTACAGGTGATGTCAAGCATGACTTTGTGGAAACATTTCAAAATGTGTTTCGAAGCGTGACTGTTGAATCAGAGATGAGCAAGTAATAATTTCAAACTCAATACACGATGGCCTGCCAACTACCTGTTGCGAGGCTATCGTGTACATAATATAATGCAGCATGAAAGTCGCACTTTTGGCTTATGATGGATGTACACCCTCAATGATCGCTGGGGTACTCGATATATTATCCTTTGCGAACGATCGCTATCAAGCTGACAAAAAGCGCGATTTGTTTGATATCTCCGTTGTTACTGAAACCGGACAACCAGCCAATGGCTTCAGCAAGTTCCCTATCCAAGCGCAACGAAGTATTAAAACTAAATCTGCATGGGATCTCATTTATATTCCCGGATTCGTTGGCGAGTTGGACAACATATTATTCCAACAAAAGAAATTGATTGGCTGGGTAAAAAAGCAATATCAAAAAGGAGCAACGCTGGCTGCAGCCTGCAATGGCAATTTCCTGCTTGCCGAAACGGGAGCGCTCGATAAGCGAAAAGCTACCACACATTGGAGCTTGATCAACACGTTCAGGCAACGCTATAAAAAGATCACGGTTGAACCTGAGAAGATCGTGATCGACAATGGTCCGGTGCTCTCGGCTGCCGGCGTGACGGCTTATTTTAATCTAGCGATTTTTTTGGTAGAACGATATGGATCGAAAGACTTGGCCCTCGCAAGTGCAAAGGTCTTCCTTGTTGACTCCGGGCGAAAAATTCAAACGCCCTACCAGATGTTTAATGTAACGAAAAATCATGGCGATGACGAGGTCGTTCAAGTGCAGGAATGGCTCGAAGCAAATTACACCAAGGCTGTTACTCTCGAAAAAATGACTCAGGTTTGCAACCTTACCAAAAAAACCTTGACGAGAAGGTTTAAAAAGGTAACAGGAGACTCGCCAATGTCATATCTCCAAAAACTAAGAGTTGAAAATGCAAAACGCATGCTTGAGTCAAAAAAAGTAGCGTTTAATGAAATTACCTGGAGAGTGGGATACAATGATATAAGTTCCTTTCACAAAGTATTTAAATCAGAGACAGGATTAACGCCCATAGAATACAGGTCTAAGTTTTCCATGGTTTGAGTCTTTAAGTACTGAGCAACTGCTCGACTTAAACCACCTTTTGTTTTGCACAAAAGCATCTAAATTCTCTTTCGGAATATTTACTTTTTTTAGCGATGATCGGCAATTTTTGTTGCTCGCTTGTCCTCCGACCTACCTGCCGTATTGGAGTAACAGTTCCGGAGAAGAATTTGGCCTGGGGAATAGTTAATTCATCGTTGATGATGCGAAGCAACGATGAACTAATTGCCAAAGGTGACTGGAAACTTTAAGAGTCTCGGGAATCGGTACCTGAACATGATCGCACCGTGACGTGAAATAGTTGCTACTCTCCTATTTCAACGAATGGGCGATGAAAAAAATGAAGAAACCTGGAGATCGCATCATGTCAAGAACTACCTCACGCACAACGACCTTGCCAACCTGATCTCGACCTCATGACAAACCTTGACGGTGATCCACAACAAAGGAAGCGTACGTCATTACTTACAACCGTGGGAGAGAGAATTTTCCATCCATAATGCTGGGGAATTGAAGTCTTGGTAAGCTTCCCGACAATTTCCCAACTGCGCGTTGAGCAGCTTTGATTCAAAAAACAACCATTCATGATAGGGAAAACAAAAAAACTGCAAGGGCAAGTCGCTATTGTCACGGGCGCCAGTTCCGGAATTGGAGCGGGGGTTGCCAAAGCCCTCGCCGCTGAAGGTGCTACTGTAGTCATCAACTATTCCAGCAGTCCTGAGAAGGCTGAAAAGGTCCTGGATGAGATCAAGCAAACGGGCGGCGAAGGTAATACTATTAAAGCCGATGTCGGCAATGAAAAGGATGTTGTCGACATGTTCCAGACCACTATCAAGAAATACGGTACGGTCGACATCCTGGTCAATAACGCAGGCCTCCAAAAGGACGCAGCTTTTCACAACATGACGCTCGACCAATGGAATTACGTATTGAACATCAACCTCACCGGTCAATTCCTTTGCGCGCGAGAAGCCATTAAAGAATTTCTGAAGCGCGGCGTTGTACCTGAGCGCTCGAAGTCGGCAGGGAAGATCATCTGCATGAGCTCCGTTCACGAGGTAATCCCCTGGGCGGGCCACGCCAATTATTCCGCATCAAAAGGAGGCGTTATGATGTTGATGAAAACCATCGCCCAGGAATATGCGCCCGCGAAGATCCGCGTGAACAGCATCGGGCCTGGTGCGATCCGAACACCGATCAATCACGCGGCATGGCAAACGCCGGAAGCGTACAACCAGCTATTGAAACTGATCCCGGCAAAACGCATCGGCGAATCTGACGATATCGGTGGTGCCGCGGTATGGTTGTCGTCCGACGACTCGGAATATGTAAATGGCATTACCCTGTTCGTGGACGGCGGTATGTTGCTCTATCCTGGTTTTGAGGACAACGGATAAAGTATAAGTACAAGTTTCCCTCCTTTCCAAACCCTTTTCACAACAACACCTCAGCATGTCACAGGAAAAACATCGTCTGAAAGAAGATCGCGACCAGAAAAAGAACTGGCGTAAGTTCGGCCCTTACCTCACAGAAAGGCAATGGGGTACCGTTCGCGAAGATTATAGCCCACAAGGCAACGCATGGGAGTTCGTCTCGCACGACGCCGCCAGAAGCAAAGCGTTTCGCTGGGGAGAAGAAGGCATCGCCGGCATCAGCGACGACCAGCAGCTGCTGTGCTTCGCGCTTGCTTTGTGGAACAAGAGAGATCCGATCATCAAAGAGCGGATTTTCGGATTGACCGGCAACGAAGGCAACCACGCCGAGGATTGCAAAGAGCACTATTATTATCTCGATAGCACGCCAACGCATTCGTACATGAAGATGCTATACAAATATCCTCAGCGCGAATTCCCTTATGCCCAGTTGGTTGAAGAAAACCGCCGCAGGGGCAAGCACGAACCGGAATTCGAATTGATCGACACCGGGATATTTGACGACAACAAATATTTCGACGTTTTCGTCGAGTACGCCAAGTGCGATGACAGCGATATCCTGGTTAAGATAACCGTCTACAATCGCAGTACCGAGGCGGCGGACGTGAACATCCTCCCTACCGTTTGGTTCCGGAACACATGGTCGTGGGGCGACCAAAATGCCAAGCCGGAAATGTACCTTGACGACGATGGCATTATCAAGGTCACCCATAAAAAGCTCGGCAACTATTATCTTTTTGCGGAAGGAAGGCCCGAGGCCCTTTTTTGCGAAAACGACACCAACACCATTCGTCTTTACAACTTCCACAAAGACGGCACTTTTAAAGACGGCATTAACGATTACCTCGTTCACGGCAAAAAGGATGCGATCAACCACATTCCAAAAGGTACTAAGGCTGCGCTCAACTATACCCTTTCCGTACCTGCGGGAAAATCAAGCGTAATCCGGTTACGATTGTCTTCCGCATTTCAAACGGAGCCCTTCAAGACATTCAACACCGTGCTCAAATCCAGGATCGCCGAAGCCGATGACTTCTATAACAGGATTCATGGCGAACTCGACGACGACGAGAAGTCCATACAACGACAGGCTTTTGCGGGTATGTTCTGGAGCAAACAATTCTTTTACTACGACGTTGCCAAGTGGTTGAAAGGAGATCCCGATCAGCCA